>JAFYCE010000121.1 GCA_017539865.1 Alphaproteobacteria bacterium | reverse complement strand
GCTTGCCGGAGGCGCAAAAAGGGGGCGCGCCCAAGCTGCCCGAAACAAAAAAATAAGTTCTCCGTTTTCGGCGGATTTCCTCTGATTTTCGACTTTTTGCGAAAGGGTGCGCCCTTCTCCCCCGCACCGTGCGCCCGTTGAGAGTGCGGTAAAAACCTGATGACCTTGTCGTTGTCCAATCAACACGAGTAACAAGGAGGTCATTATGTTGCCAATGAAAAAATATCTTTCCCGAAAAGAAGCGTCCGCCTATCTGACGGAGATCGGGTTTCACACGACGTATAAGACGTTGGGCAAGCTCGCCACGATCGGCGGCGGCCCGAGGTTCCACAAGTTCGGCACGAAAAGCGTTCTTTACGCGATCGAAGATCTGGACGCGTGGGCGGCGGAACGGCTGTCCCCCGCTTTCAAGTCCACTTCGGACAAGGCGGGTGCGTTATGAGTAAAAAGCGCAAAAGTTTTCTGATCTACATCGACACGCTTCCGCTGTTCGACGAATTGAACAACGAGGACGAATTAAGTCTTTGCCGCGCGATCAATCACTATCACCGCGATCTGCCGATCGAACTGACGGCGGTTGCGCGCCCTCTGTTCAAAATCTTTCAGGCGCAATTCGAACGCGACAACGAACGGTATGCAGCCAGATGCGAAAAGAACCGTGCGAGCGTATTGAAACGCTACGAACAGCAACAGTCGAATACGGACGAATACGAATGTAAACGACCGAATACGGACTCTACCGATAGAGATAGTGACAGAGACAGAGATAGAGGTAGAGAAAGAGATATTATCCCTCTTTCCTTTAAGTTTTCCCCCTACTGTTCGGAAACGATGCCCGAAGAACTGCGCCAAGCGGCGGAGGCTTTGAACTTTCAGGGCGATGCGGCGGCTGTCTATCTTCGTTTCCGGGACTACTGGCTCCAAAGAGAAACAAAGAAAGCGGACTGGGTTTCGGCGTGGCGGAATTGGCTGTCGAGGGAAAAGCCGAGCGGAACGGTCGCCGAACGCAACGCGCGGATTTTGAACCGGAGGTATGGCGATGGATAAGATGTTTTTTTTGCGCCATTACGGGATTCTTTTGAGTGCGAAAAGCGTTCTGATCGACACGGACGTGGCGGAGCTGACGTATCAGGCGTATCGGGACGACTTTACGGACGAAGAATTTTCCGCCGTCTGTATGGCAGTCTTAAAGAACGAGAACTTTTACGGACGCCCGCCCGATCCCGCGATATTCGCCAAGTATGTGAAAGCGTCCGCCGCCGAAAACGACTTTATCGCCAAGTGCGCGGACTATCTGCGGCGGGACTATGTTTCCGCCGCGACGCGGGAAGCTTTCGTCGAAGAACTGACGGACAGGGAAAAGCGCGCGCTTTATTCTTTCGGGGGCATATCGACTTTATGGTCGGTCTGCCACCCGAACGGCATTTTCAATCCCGACCGGTTCGACTTCAAACTGAAAGCGTTACGGGACGCGTTCGGAAACGAACCTTTGACCGAACAAAAAAGACTTCCCGAACCGAAAAGCGAAAAGGCGAAACAGATCGCCGGCATCGCGTCCCGCGTTCTCAAGCGGATACCGTAGCCGCGGCGGGAGTCACTCAACAACAAATTTAAGGATTAGCCGGATACGCGTTTCGTAATACGGCGGAACGCTTGTCGGCTCTGCGAGGCATTTGCTATGGCAAAAATCATCAAGACATTCAGGATCGAACAAAGCCTTTCGGATGAAGTGAACGAGGTATCGACGAACGCCTCCCGCTTCATTTGTCTGTCGATCGTCGCGGCGTTAAGGGGCTTGAAGATCCCCCGTCAGGAAGAAATCGACGCCCTGATCACCCTAAACGGCGAACTGCGGAAGATCGCCGTTAACTTCAACCAAAGCGTCCAGGCGTTGAACGCTTGTCGGGCGAACGGAGAACCGGTCCCGCCGGAGCTGATTCAAAAAATCGCGGAAGAAAAGGCGGCGTTCCATCAGACGCGGCTGAAAATCGACGCTTTACTGGAGGCTTACTATGGCAAGAAGTAAAAGCCCCTACGATTTCTTCAACGAACATATCCGCGGGATCTGCTTTCCGCTTCATTACGACAAGCCTGCGCCGGTTCAGATGTCGCTTTCTTGGTCGGCTTTCCAAAACAGACCGTTTGAAGCCGTCGTTAAGATCGTTTCGCACATCAAAGCGGGACGCGGGCCGTTGAGAGCGATGACGTATCTTGCCGAGAAGTCGGCGGGATTGGAGGAAGTCCGCCCCTTATATGACGAGGAAGGAACGCTTTTAAGGCCGGAGGACTTTGAACGGAAGCTTTCCGAAATGCCGAAGCCCGACCGGAAGGACGGCAGGCAAATGGCGCACATCGTCGTGTCCTTTCCGAAAGCGGCGCGAATGACGGCGGAAAAGACGGAACGCTTTATGCAAAAGTATCTGGAACCGTTTGCGGAACGGGGCTTCAAATACGTTTATTGTTCCCACGTTCATCAATCCGCCGTTCACGGACACGTTTTGCTTTGCGAAACGAACGGACGGGAGCGTCTGCGCTTCGGTAAAAAAGAACTGATGATGATGCGGCAACATCAGGTCGAAGTCGGCAAAGCGTTCGGCTTGAATATGCGGGCAAGCTACTGCAACGAGCGGGAGATTTGTATCGACGGGACGAAAGCGAAGCCGAAGCGCAAAACGCTTTTGGAACGCCAAGTCCCCGAATGGTCGAAACGCCGCAAAACCGAAGCCGGACAACGCCTGCCGTTCGGGATCACGTTCGAAGCGAAACGATACGACATCAACGAAACGGCACAACGAACGCTTGACGAATGGGCAAGACACTTCACGGAACCGGAACGGGCGAAGCAGCTTTTTATCGAAATGTTCGCCGAAAACAGCCGCACGGCGTTCTGGTATGCGAAAAACAACGCCAAAGTGTTCGGCGAAACGGAAACGCCCCGCCCGACCGCATTCCCGACAAGCAAAACTTTCAAATTGACCGCCGCCGAAATCGCCCGTATCCGCCCCGAAAAATCGATCACTATCCGGCAGGGACAAGAAAGGAGCATTGAACGATGACGGTTTACGGATATATCAGAGTCAGCACGGACAAACAGACAACGGAAAACCAACGCTTTGAAATCGAGCGTTTTTTGGAAAACAAGAATCTTGCCATAGACGTATGGATCAACGAAACGATCAGCGGAACGGTCGTTTTCGCGAAAAGAAAAATCGGGCGGACGCTTAAAAAGCTGAAAAAAGGCGACATCGTGATTTGTTCGGAACTGTCGCGGCTCGGGCGAAACATTTTGGACGTGATGACGATATTGAACGTCTGTATGACGAAACAGGTGCAAGTCTGGACGGTCAAAGAAAACTACCGCTTGGGAGAGGACATTCAATCGCAACTGCTGGCGTTCGTGTTTTCTATGGTCGCGCAAGTCGAAAGGACGTTGATTTCCCAAAGGACGAAAGAAGCATTGAGCCGCTTGAAAGCCGAAGGAAAACACCTTGGCCGCGCGACGGGAAGCCGCAACAAAAAGCACGTTCTTGACGGCAAAGAAGACAGGATTTTAAGGGATTTGTCAAACGGTCTGTCCGTCATTCAAACGGCGAGAAAACACGGCGTCGGCAAAAGCTCGATTTATAGGTTTCTTTCCCAATCTGACGTTCGTTAAACCGGAGTTTACTAAACGTTTCCGGCAATATCAACTTTTTAAATATTCCGCCGATTTGTGCAAAGCAAATTCTTCCCGACCTGACGAAGGTTAGATTGGGAAAGATTGGAAATCCTGTTTTCCCCGATCTCCTCGGATTTTTTAGCAACTAAAAAAGAGGATTCGGGTGTCGAAAATCACTTTTATAGATTTATTCGCCGGTATCGGAGGCTTTCATTTAGCTTTTCATAAATGCGGTGCAAAATGCGTTTTTGCTTCCGAGTGGGACGAATTTGCCAGAAAAACATACGAGCATAATTTTAAGAAGATTTCTCCGTCATTGTTTAAAAAAGGCTTTTTTGCCGGAGATATAACAAAAATCTACGCAAAAGATATTCCAGATTTCGACATTTTGACGGGCGGCTTTCCGTGTCAGCCCTTTTCACAAGCGGGATTGAAAAAGGGCTTTAATGAAACGCGCGGAACTTTGTTTTTTGATATTGCGCGAATATTGAAAGAAAAACAGCCGCAAGCATTCTTTATCGAAAACGTGCGCGGACTGCTAAACCATAACAACGGCGAAACTTTTGCAACCATAAAAAGAGTAATCGAAGAGGAATTGAGATATTCGTTCTTTTATAAGGTTGTATTTGCGTCCGATTTCGGTGTTCCGCAACATCGTCCCAGACTGTTTATGGTCGGTTTCAAAAACAAAAGCATAGATTTTAAGTTTCCGGAACCAATAAAACTGACATTGACGATGAGCGACGTTTTCGGCGGTCGCGTCGATAAAAAAATCGGTTATACATTGCGCGTCGGCGGACGGCATTCGGGGATAAACGACCGCAGAAATTGGGACACTTATCTTGTTGACGGCGAAATTCGCCGCTTGTCTCCGAAAGAGGGACGAAAAATGCAAGGCTTTCCTGAAAGTTTCGAGTTTCCCGTATCCGAAATTCAAGCGATGAAACAGCTTGGTAATTCCGTTGCCGTTCCTGCTGTGGAAGCCGTAGCAAAAGAAATAATCAAATGTATAAAGGGAAATAGTAATGCTACGAGCGAATAAAGGGGAATGGTCTGAATTATACGTTTTATACAGTCTGTTTGCGAACAATAAAATTGCGGCGGCTGACAACGATTTGCGACCGACAGATAGATTTTATAAGTTTCTGAAAATATTTCGGGAAGATACGCCCAGACGTTTGATAACGTATGATTTGGGAGAAAGAGAGAAGGTTATAATTCGCGGCGGCGACAGGCAAAAAATCGTTTCGACGATCGGATTGTCCGCAAAGACAAAAAGGATTTTTAATAGAATTAAGGAAGCTACCGGCACTTTTTCGATTCCAGAAGCGGAAGATTTGATGAAAGAATTTTTTCTTTCAAGAATCAGAGCACCTGCGGACGAAAAATCGGATCTGACCGCAACGGTCGAAAACGACATTATATCGGAAACAGATCCTTGCGGTTTTTCCATTAAATCCCAAGTCGGTGGAGCTTCTACTTTGTTAAACGCAAGCGGAGGCGGAACGAATTTTATTTATAAAATTTCCGGCTTCGATGGTGATATCGACGAAATCAACTCTATTGATTCTCACAGAAAAATCAGGGACAGATTAAACGCCATCTTGGAAACAAGAGCCAAATTGACTTTTTTCGGTATGAGCAGTTCGACATTTAAGGAAAATTTGAGAACGGTTGATTCCGTTTTACCGAATATTATCGCGCAAATGCTTGTGGATTATTATCTTGGCAACGGTTCGGAAATAGAAACATTGTGCGAGTTAGCGGCTCAAAACGACGAGTTCGATTTAAATAGAAATCAAATCACATCAAAAGTTAAAAACTTTTTGAAAATCGTTGCTCTCGGTATGGTTCCACAAACGCCGTGGAACGACAGACTGTCCGCATACGGCGGTTATATCGTCGTGCGCGACGACGGCAAGTTGGTTTGTTATCATTTATACAATGAAGACGCTTTCAAGGATTACCTATTCAACAATACTAAATTTGATACGCCCAGCTGTTCCCGGCACAAGTTCGGCTCTATTTACGACGATCACGGTTCATTGTTTATAAATCTGAATCTGCAAATACGTTTCAACCAATGACGGACAACATATCAAAAGAACGCCGCTCGTTTATTATGTCGCGAGTGCGTTCAAGAGATACAAAGCCGGAAAAAATCGTCCGTTCCATTTTGTTTTCGATGGGTTTTCGATTTCGCCTGTGCCAAAAGAATCTGCCGGGAAAGCCGGACATCGTCTTGAAAAAATACAAAACTGTCATCTTTGTTCACGGCTGTTTTTGGCACGGACACGAAAACTGTAAAAAATCACGTCTTCCTCAAAGCAACGCCGACTTTTGGAAAGACAAAATCGAACGCAATAAACAACGCTTTGAAGAAGTTTCCCGACAGCTTGAAGAACAAGGTTGGAACGTCGTCGTCATCTGGGAATGCGAAACAAAAGATACGGAAAAAGTGAAAATAAATTTAGCTAAAGAGTTAAATAAATTTTGAAAGCTTATCGAAACAATCTTCCTCTTTTTCTTCTTCCAAGGAATCTTCAAAATACTTAAACAAAACAATAGTTATCTTTGATTCCAAATGAGGAGCGTTAAATACTATTTCTTCAGAAAAAGAGTTTTTACACCAAATATTCTTTTGATTTTTTTCGTGGCCTTCTAAAAGACTACTATCGATCTGCGCAGACAAAGAAGCAGAAGGAAGTTCCTCCAAATTTTCCCTTTTGTGCTGAAAAATTTTCTTTTTCAGGAGAGCTGTGCTTTGTTTTTTCCATTCAATAAAACCATTATCCGAAAAAACAGCCATAGCCATTTTATCAGTCATATCAATCCATCTTATGACGGTTGCTGTTAAAGATGTATTGTAACGGTCAACTAAAGTTCTAAATAGTTCTATAGAAAAGGGATATTTTTTAGATGTTTCCCTAAAATCATCAAAGGGCATTAACAGATATGAAGCAAATATGTTGGCTTCACGTTCTACGGACTTTACATTATTGTCCCTATTTATATCATTTTTATCACAATTTAAGCCATGAGGATACTTCTTTCGATGTAAGATGTAATGTCCAAACTCATGCGCTATCGTAAAATTTATCCTTCCTGGATATTTGATGGCTTCATTATAAATTATCACCCAACCATCCTTTGTTTTTTTTAAGCATCCGTCCGTATTTTCGCTTAATGAAATTCCACAAATTCCAATAATACAATTTTTATTTTTGCAGTTTTGACAATTATAGCTATTTGGACATATATCTTTCGAATATTGAACAGCCCATTCTTTGACAGATATGGGAAATCGTTTTTCACCAAAATAAATTGCTAATATCGTTGATATTTGATTCGCCGCTTTTTGTGGGGTTATTTCTTTCATTTTTTTTCTGAAAACATAATTTTTATAAATTGGTTTACTTTCTCTTGATCTTCCAAAGAAAGATTATTTACTCTATTGAAAATTTCAGTTGCAGTATCAAGAGGACGACTATCTTCTTTATCCATCAGATAATCTAAAGTAACTCCAAAAAATTTTGCTAGTTCAGCTAATTTTTCTGCAGAAGGATTTTTGGTTCCTTTCTCTAATTCCCACAAAAAACTTTTGCTCGATTTTGTTGCTTCAGCCATTTCATCAAGAGATAATTTTTTCTCTTGACGTAATTTTCTTAGCTTTTCACCGAAATTTGCCATATTCCGTTCTCCAATCATGTTTTATAATAGCGAACGATTTTATATTTGACAAGCGATATTTTCTAATGTATTCTCCTTTATATGAAACAAGAGCTAAGGACGCCCATCCGAAGCTCTTGTTAAAAGGAAAATGTTGAATAATCCTCTGTAAGGTTTACATTTACGCATTTTCCTTTCAGGTTGTCAACGGAAAACATTTCGTTGATCGGTTTAACTGCCAGTATGAAAGGATAATTTTAATGGCGAAACTAGATATGAACGGTCCTTTTGCTTTCGACCAAGAAACAATAAATCAGAAAGTAACAAAAACATCTGCAGGAAATTATGCTTTAGGTCGATTAGACGAGAAAGGAACCTTTTTCGTTTCTTATGTTGGGAGATCTGATACAGATGTTGCGGAAAGATTGTCAAGCCATCTAAATGAAAAAGGCTACTCTTTTTTTAAATTCAGCTATGCGTCATCAACTAAAGATGCATTTGAAAAAGAATGTAGAAACTACCACGATTTTGGCGAAAATAAATCCCTTAAAAATGATTACCACCCAGACAAACCGAATGGAACAAACTATAAATGCCCTGTTTGCAACAAATAGATTGTTTCTCGGATGAAAGGAGGTGAAAGATATGGCAACTAATCCACCGAAAGATGATGGACATCGCAATGGTGCAGTAAGAGGACGCTCTCAAGTTCACAATCCGAAAACTAATCATTGGGTAAAACGTGATACAGATACGGGACGTTTCATAGACCAAAAAGCTGATGACAAACCATTTAAAGGTGTTCGAAAAGAAAAATAACGCCTTTTTACATATCAAAGATGCTGACCAGAGCTTAGCTAGTCAGCATCTTTTTTATATTCTAATCAACCCTTCGAAATTTTGTTGATGACGTTTACGGCGTCAAATTCAAAAAATACCGTGTATGGCGAAGCTCTCCGGTCTTATACAAAGCTTTTTTCTCAACCAAATCCGCCAGATCACGCGTTGCCGTCGCAGGGCTTGCACCGGTAATTTTCATATAGTTGTCGGCACTTAATCCGCCTTTAAATCCCGCCAATCCCTCCTGGAACATTCTTTTTAAGGCTTTATCCTGACGTTCGTTCAACCGGTCGCGGACGCGGTCATACAGTTTCGTTTTTCCGATGACGAAATCGATCTTTTGCAACGTGTGTTCCTGTGCAGCCAAAACCGTTTCGGCAAAGTAAACCAGCCATTGCGTTATGTCCGGAGATTTCACCGCCTCCAACGCGGCATAATATTTCTTTCGTTCGGCGTTGATTGTCGTCGCCAAGCTCGTCAAAGCCGGTTGTCCGAGAGATTGCGACAACGCCTTTTCAGCCAAAGCGCGGGAGATGCGTCCGTTCCCGTCATCGAACGGATGGATCAGAACAAAATACAAATGAGCAATTCCCGCCCGTTCCAAAGCGTTCATTTCCGTTGAAGCGTTAAACCATTCGATAAACCGCCGCATTTCTTCCGGAACGCGGTCGGAGGGCGGAGCTTCATAATAAACCCGCCGATCGTAATAGTTTCCCGCGACGATCTGCATCGGTTCCGCTCCCGTTCGATAAGCTCCGGCAACGATTTGATCCGTTCGACCGTTCATCAGGTGCTTATGCCAACGAAAAAGAGTTTCGTCGTCCAACGGGTCATCAAACGATCCGTATAAATCCGTCATCATTGACGCTATGCCGTGTTCCGCAGGAGGAACGTTCCTTTGATCACAAGACAGCCCCATTTGTTTCCGCAACGAAGACTGAACGCTGTTCCGGTTCAAAATTTGTCCTTCGATTTCAGACGTTTTTGTCGCTTCATCGGCAATCAGCTCTATTTTCAGAGCTTCTCTGTCGCCGTCCGATACGCATTTAAACGCACCGATGCCTTCGCCCGATTTTTTCAGCCACGCTTTTTCCGCTTCTGCCAAGACGGAGCGGTCATAGGTGAAACGATACCAATTTTTGTTTTCCCAAATCCACATGAGCGATAGAATCCTTTTCTATAACTCATAATATCGCGTTTTATGATTGATAGAAAGTTTTTTTATCAATCATCCGCCGTTTCTCCGTCCAACCATTCACGAATTTTCATACTGACATCATCGGCGGCGAAAATCAGAGCTTTGTCAACGGCGTGGATATAGCGGCTTGTCACTCCGCGTTGAGCATGGCCGAGCAAGCCGGCGATCGTCGTGTCGGCATAACGCATTTCCGCCGCCGTCGTTGCGAACGTGTGCCGGAACTGATGAAGCGTATATTTTCCGAACTCGGAATGTTCGGCGCATAAACCGACCAAATACTTGGCGATGTCGTCCAGATGACAGCCGACCGTTTTGACGGACGGGAAAACATAACCTTTTTCGCTTTCATCGTGGAAAAGCTCTTTTATCCGCTGTAATTCCAACATAGCCCCTTTGCCGAAAGCCCGATTCTGCCGTCCTGTTTTTGTGTCTTTGAAACGGAAAGTCTGTTCGTCGAAATCGACTTCGTCCCAAGTCAGTTCTAAAATCTCCCCCTTTCTGCACCCCGTCAGAGCAATCAGGCGTAAAGCGGAAACTTCCAAAGGGTGTTTCGGAAATTCGTCTTTCAGGATTTTTCCTAAAACCTTCATACGGCTTTCGGGAATAGCCTCCCCTTTTCGGAGAGTTTTTTTTGTGGCGGACAGGGAAAGAACCGTAAGGACCGCTAAGCAAAAATGACAATCGCTTGTTGCCAATTCCGCCTAAATTCATTTCGGATTTTCAATACTCATTCATTAAGGTTCATTGAATTTATACAGCCGAAACGACAAACATTTGTCGTTACGTTTCTGCAAGGTCTTGTTTTCGTTAATAAGCAAAGAGCCTGCCTTGCAAGCACAAGCGAATTTTAAGAAATCAAGAGAAGATCCCTGTAGTGCCCACCATTTAAGCCCCTGAAAACATTGAAGTTTTCGGGGGTTAAAATTTTTCAGGACAGTTCGATTTTATGCCCGTAGCTAACACGGAAATGTTATTATCAGCGGTTCAAAAAATTTCATATCGAATCGTTTTTAATCAATAAATTTCGCGTCTTTGTTTTCTTTTGTGACGGCTCGCGAAACAAGCGAGTATTTATTAACGTAAAAGTCCAGCGGATTCTTGATGCGCTCGTCACGATTGGGGTAGGGACGTTTTCGAAAACCGGCTTCCAATAAAGCGCGCCAACGTTGAATCACCGGATGTTCTTCTTCGGGAGTGCGCTCTATCGTTTCAAATTCCGCCAACCATATTCCGTTGGATATCCGTTGAATAAAACGGATATTCACTTCAGCGGTCAATCCCTCGGCCATTCGAGCTAAATTGACGCTTTTTTCATTTACAAAGGAACTGAACGCCTCCGATCCGGAAAACCATTTCAGCAAACTGTTTTCTTCGCTCCATCTGGCTTGCATTTCATCAATGTCGGAAACAATGGTATGACGCAGCAGAATATATTGTTTGATATGTTCTTCCGTCAAAAGATTGGAAGAAGGCTCTATGACAATATGTCTTTGAACGGGTTCAAGCTTGTAAAAACGTTTGTCGATCATCAACAGTAACGGCTCGGAACGCAATTGCGGTGAAAGAAGGTAAATGACAAAAGTCAATATGATGGTCATGCATAACAGAGCGCAAGCCGTAAACGTCATAATGCGCGATGTCTTTAAATAGCGCCGTTCGGGCATGGCGCGAACGTGTACTTTTTCCGGATAAGCTCCCAATTTGTCATTGGTGCTGTCATCGACTTCTGAAAAAAGAAATTTAAAAATGCTCATGCGTTCGTCCCGTTTACGTTCCTTTTCTTTTATACAGCCATTAACTTAAAGCGATATTAAAATTTTCCGTAAGGTTTTTCGATTTTATAAAAAGCCGCAGGCTTTGAAAGAAAAATGCCCCGTTTTGGATATGATAATATGGTCTATCAATTCGATATCCAAAGCGGTCAGGGCTTTTTTGACTGTTTCGGTCATTTTGATATCATTTTTTGACGGCCGCATATCGCAAGCGGGATGATTGTGAACCATAACGATGGAAGCCGCTCCCAAATCCAAGGCTCTTTTGGCGATTTCACGCGGATAGACCGGTGTCTGATTGATAGAGCCTTTTTGCAGAATTTCGTCTTTAATCAAGCGACTTCGGGCGTCAAGGAAGATGACCCTCAAACATTCGTTTTTCTTTTGCCCCATATCGATTTTACAATATTCAATCAACGCGTTCCAATCTTTGATAACGGGACCGTTTGAAAATTGGTTTTTGGCAATCCGTAAAGCGGCGCTGTGAACGGCGGCAATCAAAACGGAGGAAGAGTCTTTTATTCCTTTGACTTGCTTTAATTCTTCAGGTGAAGCGTTTAAAACGGCGGCAAATGATCCGAATACGCTGATCAGTTCTTTGGCCAGAGGTTTGACGTCTTTTCTGGGAATCGAGTAAGTCAGTAACAATTCCAACAGTTCATAATCTTGCAGAACATCGGAGCCGAATGTCAGCACTTTGTTTTTCAGTCTGTCGCGATGTCCTAAATAAGAAGCGGCCGTTTCCGTTTTGTCAGACGAACGGATGATCATGTCCAAAATCGGTTCCGAAACGGAGCTGTTTGTCATTCTATTTTTCCTGATAAGGGGGGCGATCCAATCCTTTGGGTGAATAGGTGAAAATTTCATATCCCGTTGCCGTGACCGCTAAAGAATGTTCGAATTGAGCGGATAAAGACATGTCGCGTGTGACCGCCGTCCAGCCGTCCGACAGGATTTTCAAATCGTCGCCGCCCAGATTGACCATCGGTTCAATCGTGAAAAACATGCCTTCTTCCAACACAAGCCCTTCTTTCGGGCGGCCGAAATTCAATACGTTCGGCGCGCAATGGAAAATACGTCCGAGTCCGTGGCCGCAGAAGTCTTTGACAACAGAGCATTTTTGTGATTCGGCGTAATGCTGCATGGCATATCCGACATCGCCCAACGTCGCGCCCGGTTTGACTTTTTCGATACCGCGCCACATGGTTTCAAAGGTGATATCAATCAAACGTTTGGCTTTAACGGGGATCTTTCCGACGGTGTACATGCGGCTGGTATCGCCGTACCAACCGTCCAGGATGACGGTTACGTCAATGTTCAGAATATCTCCGGCAACCAATTTGCGCGGACCGGGGATGCCGTGACAGATAACATGGTTTAAAGAAATGCAGACCGATTTCGGATATCCTCTGTATCCTAAACACGCGGAAACACCGCCGTGAGCCAAAATGAAATCGTTGCACAGCCTGTCCAATTCTTCCGTTGTGATTCCCGGCTGCACATAGGGGGTGATCATATCCAAAGTTTCTGCGGCCAGTTTTCCGGCGCGTCGCATGCCTTCGTAGTCTTCGGCGGGGTGGATAACAATGTTTTCTTTTGTCATGGAATCGTTCTTTCAATATTAAAACCGGAAAGGCAGACGGGTCGTGACCTGAATGCTTTCCAATGATACACTACAGCCGCAGCAGATAATTTCCAAGCCTTTATTGTCATATGCTTCTTTTAAGGCGACAAGATAGGACGGATCCGTCGTCCAGCCGGCGCGGACGCCGATGCAATCGTTTCTTTGCGCCAAAAGAATCAGGACGGCGCGTTCACCGTTTTTCAAGGCTTTTTCCAGATGGGTCAAAACGTGATGATTCGTTACATCCACGGTGTCGGGAAAAATCAAATCCATCCCTTTTTTTTCGTAGACGGGGGCTATGGCGACACGGCAGGGCGGGTATCCGCTGTTTTCTTCGGGAGTTAGGATAAGGTCGAAAAAGGCTGAAGAGATGTCGGGTTCGATTCTTTGATATCCGCCGAATTCATATAAAAAGCCGCCGGCGGCCGCCTCCATAATCAGTTCGCTTTGCCGTCCCATATTTATTCCGACAAGTGTTCCGTTGACTTCCGACAATTCCCATATCCACTGCAATCGCCTGTTCGGTTGGGGATTGAAAGTCAAATAAGTTTTAACACCGGTTTGCGCGATTTCATTCATGAGTGTCGTATTGGAACAAAAAACGGTCGCCGTTTCTCCGCTTTCCAAACGGACGTCCGCCAGAACTTTGGCGTATCGTCTGATCAAGGTCGCTTCATACAAAGGTGAATAAAAGTCCATTTTCCGGATCCGTTTTTTTTACAGGTTTCTTTCCATTGAAAACATGATATGCTGAACGGAAAGTGTAAGGGATTGTTTTTCAAAGGTCAAAACGAATGAAAAAATTTTTGTGCCTGCTGTTTTTGATGCTTTTTTCGTCGAACGGAGTCCGTTCTCAAACAGCGGCGGAAACGGTCGGAGCCGATACAATACCGGCAGAGCCGTCGCCGGTCAAAATATCCGTTCCCCATTCGGAGAGGACTAAGGGGAACATACTGGATTCGGCTCTTGATTTCATATTCGTCCGTTTCTTCAAAAGCATTAAGGATGTTGATGTCGATTACAGCTTTTTCGAGATAAACGCTCAACGGGATTTGGTGTTTAAAAACTTTTCCGTTAAACTGAAGCGTTCCGATATACGGGGAACGGTCGCCGCACAAAAAATCGTCATTAATTTTTCCGATTTCATGAAGGCTTTGCAGGCAAGCAAGATTGAAACGTCTCAAGTGATTTTGGATAAACTTTCAGGCGATTTGAACTTTGCCGGCCGGAAAAAAGAGGTTGATGAAAACAATCCGGTTCAGGAAAAACGCCGCCATTTGAAATTTAAGGCGGGGCAAGTGATTTTTAAAGATGTCGTTTGGGCTTTTTTAGAAAATGTTTCAGATTCCGTTACTGTTGTCGGTTCCGTTTCAGGCGAAAATGCCGCCGCGACTCTTTCCGGTCCGGAAGAAAAATACGCCGCGTCTTCAGTCGAAGTAAAGGAAATCAAAGTAAAAGACGGAAAGGAATTTATATTTTCCAAAGCGACGGTCAACGGTGAAGAATGTAATACCCGTGCGGCTTTTTTAAAAGCTCTGAAAAGTAATTCAGAAAGAAAATAAAGAAAACTTCTTGCAGAAGAAGGCGTTACCGTTTACAAAAGGGAAAACCGATAAGGGGATGTAGAGCATGACAGTTGATATTCTTTCTCTTTCTTCAGGCGATTTTTCCGCTGCGGTCAGTCCTGCCGCCGGAGGTTCGTTGCTGTATTGGCGTCAGAAAGGGGCGGATTTGACCCGTCCTGCGGCGGAAAATGCTGTTGAACGCAAGGCCGCGGATGAAACATCCATGTTTCCGCTTGTTCCGTATTCCAACAGGATTCGGGGCGGCTTTTTCATCTATTGGGGAATTAAGCGCAACGTTCCCAAAAATCATCCCGTTGTCGACGATCCTTTGCATGGCGAGGGATGGCAAAGACAGTGGAATGTCGTCAGCTCTTCATCTGATTCGGTCGTCATGGCTTTCGAGCATAACGGTAAAAACGGATTTCCCTTTGCGTATGAGGCTGAACAGAGCTTTACGCTGAAAGATAATTTGCTGAGCGTTTCTTTGACTCTGACGAACAAGGGCGGTATCCCGATGCCGTGCGGACTGGGCTGGCATCCCTTTTTCCCGAAAGACGACGATACGATCGTCCGCTTCAGAACCAAAAACGTTTGGGCGCATGAAAGCGCTCCGCCGCGCGAACGGCCGATGAAAACGCCGCCCGAATGGCAGTTTGACGAAGGGTTGAAAATTTCGGAATTGGAATTGGATACCTGTTTCGGCGGTTTTGACGGCAAGGCTGAATTGATTTGGCCTTCCCGAAACAGAAAAATCAATATGACCGCTTACAGCGATTTCGGTCATGTCGTCGTTTGGACGCCGGCCGGTGAAGATTTCTTCTGCGTCGAACCGGTGACAAATGCGACGGATGCCTTTAATCTGGCTTCCCGCGGCGTGACCGGAACGGGCATTAAAACGCTTGATCCCGATGAGGCTTTGACGGAAACGATGACGCTGGCCGTTTCCGGAATTTAGCATCAGCCTTTGGCAAGGATTGAAAAATGAAACGTTCCCATTTGACTAAAATCGTTTCAACGCTCGGGCCTGCTTCGAATACGGCGGAAAAGATTAAAGCTTTGGCTTTGGCGGGCGTGAATGTTTTCCGGTTGAACTTTTCTCATGGCAGTCATGAAGATCACCGTCGGAATGTCGGCTTTATCCGCGCCGCCGAAAAAGAAATCGGTCGGCCGCTGGCTGTTTTGGCGGATATGCAAGGGCCTAAGCTGCGTATCGGTATTTTTAAAGACGGTGCGGTCGAGTTGCATACGGGAAATAAATTCAGGCTGGATATGTCGGCTGAAGCCGGAAACGAAACGCGGGTCTGCCTGCCTCATCCCGAGATTTTTCAGGCGATGGAACAAGGGATGGATTTGTTGCTGAACGACGGACTGGTTCGCTTGCGTGTAGACGGTTTCGGCAAGGATTATGCCGATACGACGGTCATTATCGGCGGGCGGCTGTCCAATAAAAAAGGGGTGAATGTCCCCGGTGTGCCGCTGCCGATTGACGCTTTGACGGAAAAAGACAAAGTCGATTTGCAGGCGGCTTTGGATATGGGCGTCGATTTTATCGGCCTGTCTTTTGTGCAGCGGCCGGAAGATTTGCTGCTGGCGCGTTCTTTGATTAACGGACGGGCGGCTGTTATTTCCAAAATCGAAAAGCCGGCGGCACTGGAACATTTGGATGAAATCATTCGCTTGTCGGATGGGGTCATGGTGGCGCGCGGCGATTTGGGTGTTGAGGTGCCGCCCGAAAAAGTTCCCGTTTTGCAAAAGAAAATCATTCGCGCTTGCCGCAAGGGCGGAAAACCGGTGATTGTCGCAACGCAGATGTTGGAATCCATGGTAACCAATCCGACTCCGACCAGAGCTGAGGCTTCCGATGTGGCGACGGCTGTCTTTGATGCGGCGGATGCGGTGATGTTGTCGGCGGAAACGGCGGCAGGGGCTTATCCGGTGGAAGCGGTGACGCTGATGAACAAAATCATTATGGAAACGGAATCCCATGATTTATATCGCGCGTATTTGGACGCCGCGCGGTTGCCGCCCGAACAAACGCCGGAAAGCGCGATAACGGTGGCTGCTCGGGTCACGGCTGAAACGCTGCCGGGGGCGGTGGCCATTGTTTCTTATACGATCAGCGGGTCGACGGCCGGCCGCGTATCGCGGGAACGTCCTTATATGCCGATCGTGTGTATGACGCCGGATATAGCCGTCGCGCGCAAAATGAGTTTGTTCTGGGGAATCCGGAGCGTTATTTGCGACAAGCTGAAGCTTTTGACGGATGTGGCGTCGCAAGCGTCGATTCATTGCCGTGAACTGTATGACGCCAAAGCGGGGGATAAGATTATCGTGACGGCCGGACTGCCGTTTAATGTGTCAGGCAGTACAAACCTGCTGCATATCGCTTCCGTGACGGAAGATCAGCCGTTATAGTCGTTCAGGATTTTCAATACGACGTCTTTCAGATAGTGAGGGGCGTCTTTTTTTGCTTGTTCAAAGGGGATGCCGGCCGGAGTAATCGGATAAACGGCTTTGATGCCGGTTTGATAAACCGATTCAAAGTTTTCTCCGGTACAGCCGCAAACGGCGACAACGGGGACTTTCCCGCTTCGTTTTGCAACGCCGGCGGGGGCTTTACCGCAGACGGTCTGGGCGTCGATGCGTCCTTCTCCCGTAATGACCAGATCGGCCGTTTGAATTTCCGCGTCAAAAGCGCTGTTGTTTAAAATCAAATCGATTCCCGCTTTTAAAGCCGCATTGAAATAAAGGTAAAAAGGCAGTCCCGCCCCACCCGCCGCGCCCAGTCCGGAACAAAGGGGGACGGAACGGTTTAAAGATTCTTCCAAGGCATGCAGGAAAGAGACCGTGCCTTTTTCCAACAGGGAAACGGCGTCTTTACCGGCTCCTTTTTGCGGCGCGTAGACGGCGGCCGCTCCGTTTTCGCCAAGCAGGGGATTTGATACGTCAACCGCCAAAGTGACATTCATGTCGATATCGGGGGCGATGATACGGAATACGGCGGACAGGTCTTTTCCCGCCGCGCCGGCAGGCAGTGGATTTCCGTCGGCGTCAAGCAGGATGAAGCCGAGTGCCTGCATGATTCCGATACCGCAATCGTTTGTCGCACTGCCGCCCAGTCCGATAATAAAGTCGCTATATCCGTTTTTTAAAGCGTGGCGGATCTGTTCCCCCATACCGAATGTGGTTATCAGCAGAGGGGTTCTTTTATCCGGTTCGATAAGGGCTAGGCCGGACGTATCGGCGGCTTCCAGAATGACGGAGCCGGTGTCGGTGACGTAATAGGGAGCTTTGATCGGACGCATCAGCCCGTCATGTGCCGTCACGATGATTTTACGGGCGTTCATGTGAAAAGCCAATGCGGCGGCAAATCCTTCACCGCCGTCTGCAACAGGAATTTCAACCCCTGTGTGTCCGCGACTTTCAACGGCTTCGTAAATAATACCGGCAACTTCGGATGCGCTTAAGCATTCTTTGAAAGAATCCGGAGCAATCAGAATTTTCATGTCAGAATGCTGATGGCTTCTTGTGTCATTTCATTGACGGTCGTGAACGTTTTAACGTTGCTGGAATAAGCGCGCTGCGTCACGATCATGTTGGTGAATTCCTCTTCCAAAGAAACGTTGGAACTTTCTTTCGTTCCACCTTGAACGGTCGTTTCGGTTCGTGTTTCCTGCAAATCCAGAATTTCCAAATTGCCGGCGTTTTGGGTATAGGCGAACATGTTTCCGGAAACGGCTTCCATCATATTGGGAACTTGGACGTGGGCGATGGCGACTTTGCATACGGGAACGCTGCAGCCGTTGCTGTAGGCGGCGTTCAAAACGCCGTTTTCATCCCATTTGACGGAAGCCAGCGCACCAAATCCCTTACCGTCTTGGGAACGAACTTCGGCGGTCAGTGCATTGGCAAATTGCGTGAGGTTTTGAAAATCCAAGGAAACATCCGAGGAACCTCCGGCTTCCCAATTGATACTTAAAGTCGATGTCGGAAGGGGGGATCTCAATTTTCCGAATTCATCGAAAACGACGTTGATCGGTTCCGATGAAACGGCCGCGCCGTCAATGTCAATCGTGACCGTCCATGTATTCGCGTCGTTTTGCGGTTCCCACTTCATGGTCATGGTATGTTGAACGCTGTCGCTGTCATATACGGGGAATTTCAGCAGCTGCGTTTCCGTCGCGGAGGCATTGATATTGCCTTTGAAACTCATTTGCGTCGTTTTATGACCGGGGTAGTACTCCATGGGGGAAATAATTACCGGTTCCAACGAGGAAGAAAATGCCTCCGCGTCATTGTTATAGTTCCATCCCATGACATAATATCCGGAAGAATTGACAAAGTAATTCGCCGGCGCCGATTGTGTGACGACGCCGTTTTCCGCCGGTCGGTAAAATGTGACGGATTGAGCCGGATAGCCGGGCGGCGTGACGGCGGTCGCTTGAAAATCGCCGGCGCGGCTGTAAAGCGTGTTATGTTGCCCTTCGATGACGAAAAAGCCTCTGCCGCTGAGAGCCAGATCGTAAATGCTTCCGGTCGGCTGTAATTGCCCGCTGATGTCAACCATGCGTCTGTCAACGTTGTTGGAGGAAAAATAATGTGTGTTGACGCCGATTTCGTTATATTCTTTCATAAAAGTTTCGAAACGCGGATCAACTTTTTTATAGCCTGTGGTCTTGACGTTGGCAATGTTCGAACTGATTTGATCCATGGCGTGCGCCTGGGAGTTCATTCCCAACGTGCTGGTGACAAAAGTTCCGATGGTCATGGCGTTTTCTCCTCTGACAAACAATATATCGCAATATTTGATGCAAGTTTTATGCCAAAAAAATACTTTCGGATTCATCATTTTAATGCAAAGACAAGAATTTAATGGTATAAAGGCAGAAAAGTTTTTTGTGTGGAAGAGGAAGAATGCGCCGTATTCTTGTAATCAACGGACCGAATTTGAATATGCTGGGCACGCGCCAGCCGGAAATTTACGGTTCCGAAACATTGGCGGACATTGAGGCCGCCTGCCGTGAAAAAGCGGTCGCTCTGCAAATGGAAATCGAATTTTTCCAAAGCAATATTGAAGGCGAGATTGTCACCGTCATTCAGCGGGCGCGCGGCACATTCGATGCGATTGTCATCAATCCGGCGGCTTATTCGCATACTTCCGTGGCGATTTTGGACGCTTTGCTGGCGTGCGATATGCCGGTCGTTGAAGTCCATCTGTCCAATATCCATAAACGTGACGAGTTCCGTCATTTCTCCTATGTTTCCAAGGCGGCATCCGGCGTGATCTGCGGGTTTGGAAAGCAGGGATATCTGTTAGCTCTTGAGGCGCTCGCCTCTTTTTTCAAGTAGGGAAAAACATCCATGTCGAAATATGAAACAACCTTGGTCGAAGATTTGGCAAAGCTGATTAACGAACATAATCTGGCCGAAATCGAATACGATACGGAAGGATTGCGTTTGCGCGTGACCCGCGTTCCGTCGCAGGGCTTTATGCCGCCTCCTCCGCCCGTGTTCGCGCAGGCTGTCTCCGCACCGGTGAATTCCGCCGCTCCCGTTGCTGCCGCGAATGAAAAAAGCGCTCCGGAAATCAAAGGGGAAGCGATAAAATCGCCGATGGTCGGGGTCGTTTACACATCTCCGGAACCCAATTCGGCGCCGTATGTTTCCGTCGGCGACACCGTTTCCGCCGATCAGACGCTGTTTCTGGTCGAAGCGATGAAAACGTTCAATCCGGTCAAGGCGCCGCGTTCGGGCAAAGTCGTTCAGATTTTGGTTTCCGACCGTTCTCCTGTCGAATACGATCAACCTTTGCTGATTTTGGAATAATCGATGTTTGAAAAAGTCTTGATAGCAAACCGCGGCGAAATCGCTCTTCGTATTCACAGGGCGTGCCGTGAAATGGGAATCAAAACGGTGGCTGTCCATTCAACGGCGGATGCCGACGCCATGCACGTCCGCATGGCCGACGAAGCCGTCTGCATCGGTCCCGCCGCCGGAAAGGATTCCTATCTGAACAAAGCCGCGATTATTACGGCCGCTTTGATTTCCGGAGCGGACGCGATTCATCCGGGATACGGTTTCCTGTCTGAAAACGCCGACTTTGCGGAAATGGTTCAGGAACACGGATTGACATGGATCGGTCCCACGCCCGAGATGATTCGCAAGATGGGCGATAAGATTACGGCGAAAAAGGCGGCGATCGATTCCGGTCTGCCGGTCGTCCCCGGTTCCGACGGTGCCGTCGATACGGTGGAAGACGCTCTGGAGGCTTCGGCCGAAATGGGCTATCCCGTTTTGATTAAAGCGACTGCCGGCGGCGGCGGCAAGGGAATGCGCATCGCCAGAAATGCCGATGAACTGCCTGAAGCCTATATGCAGGCCAGAGCCGAAGCGAAAGCGTCCTTTACCAGCGACGAAGTCTATATCGAAAAGTATCTGGAAAATCCGCGTCACATTGAAATGCAGGTTTTGGCCGACAATTACGGAAACGTCGTCCATTTGGGCGAACGCGACTGTTCGATGCAGCGCAAAAACCAGAAAGTGCTGGAGGAAACGCCGTCCCCCGCTTTGAACGCCGAACAGCGCAAGGAAATCGGTAAAATCGTGACAGACGCGATGAAAAAGCTGGGCTACAGCAACGTCGGCACGATTGAATTTTTGTATGAAAACGGCAAGTTCTATTTCATTGAAATGAACACGCGTTTGCAGGTTGAACATCCGATCACGGAAATGGTGACGGGCATTGATCTGGTGCGCGAACAGATTCGCGTCGCCAGCGGCGAGCATTTGAATTACACGCAAAACGACGTTCATTTCGACGGTCATGCGATTGAATGTCGCATCAACGCGGAAGATCCGTTCACGTTTGTTCCGTTCCCCGGAAAAATCCAGCAGTGGCATGCCCCCGGCGGGTTGTGGACGCGCGTTGATTCGGGAATGTATACGGGTTATACCGTTCCGCCGTATTACGACAGCATGATTGCCAAGCTGATTGTGTTCGGCAAAACCAGAAACGGATGTTTAATGCGTTTGCACCGCGCGATCGACGAATTCGTTATCGAAGGGGTGAAAACAACGCTTCCCCTGCACAACGAAATCATTTCCACGCCGGATTTTGTGGACGGAGCCTACAACATCCACTGGCTTGAAAAGTTTTTGAAAAATCGCAAAGAAAGCAATAAATGACGAAAGGATTCCTTTCCGCCGAATTGCTGGTTTATGCGTATTCAAAGGGCGTCTTTCCGATGGCGGAACATCGGGAGGACGCTTCCGTTATATGGATAGAACCGAAAAAAAGAGGCGTCATCCCGCTTGACGGATTTCATATTTCCCATTCTTTACGCTGTGTCATCCGCAAAAACATTTTCGACGTCAAGGTAGACACCGCTTTCCGCGACGTGATGCTGAACTGTGCCGACAGGGATGAAACGTGGATTAATGACCAGATTTTAGACGCGTATTGCAACCTGTTTGACTTGGGGTTGGCGCACAGTGTCGAATGTTGGCGGGAGGAAAAACTGGTCGGCGGGTTGTACGGCGTTTCCTTGGGCGGCGCTTTTTTCGGTGAAAGTATGTTTTCCAAAGAAACGAACGCGTCCAAAGTCGCTTTATGCGTTTTGGTCGAACGGCTGAAAGCGGGCGGATATACTTTGCTTGATACGCAGTTTCTGACGGCGCATCTGGCAACCTTCGGCGGTATTGAGATTCCGCAGGAGGAATATTTAATCCTTTTGGAACGGGCGCTTGACATAAAAGCCAGCTTTTAACGGCTATCCGAAAAATCTTAAAATGAATTTTTACGATTTTTGTTCGTCATAAGACATTGAAAACAAAGAAGTATCTTTATTCATTTTTTGTGGCCACCTTGAAAAAGGCTCAAAAGGTAACATCTCGGTAACAAGGTAGGACACCATAAAAATAAAAACAAGGGAAAAATCGAAAAGACGAGTTAATGCACAAAAAAAGCAAAAAGGCAGTTATAAAAAAAGCCGAACTACTTTCAAACGGATTTAAAGAAAGAAAAAATTCTTTGCCGTCGGCAAATGCCTCGCAGAGTTTTCCGGTCAGCGTTCGTGTTACGAATTGCGTATCCTGCCCCTATTCCTTTTTATCTGTATGTCTTATTCTCATCTTCTGTCAAAAAAGAATTTCCGTAAAAAGAAACGGCGGAGATTTCTCCCCGCCGTTCAGCCTGTTTTCAAAACAATCAGCGTCCGCCCTGTTTCGCTTTGGCCGCGAACGCGGTGTTGAAAGAAGCTTCGTCATAAAGCAATTGCTTTTTCCCGCGCTTAAACGCGGTATTGAAAGCGGGTTCTTCGAAAATGTTCGTATCCGTTTTCACCGGTGACGCAACCGGTTCGGCGTAGTAGCTTTTACCGTTTGACGTTTTGCAGATGGCGGCGATCTTTTCGACCGACGGTTTGTTGTCCGGCATTGCCGCGTCCAGATAACAATCCACTGCGGCTGAACGGGCGGCGTTCAGATTGTTTGTTTCGGCCATGGCCTGTTCATACGCTTCGCATACGGGTGTATTGCCATTTGCCTTGAAGATTTCCAAAATCTTCGGATTCTTTTGCTTCATTTCAACGGCAAAGCACACCTGCGCCGTTAAAGCGTCGGCTCCGTCCTTGCATTTTCCATCCGCTGGATTGCCGCGTTTCGCAATTCCGCCTGAATTCATTTTGGATTTTCAATCCTCATTCATCAAGGCTCATTGACCTTGCAGACAAAAACAGGCATTCAGACCTGTTTTTGCTTAGCGGTAGCAAAGACGATATTTATTTCCTCCACACGGGAAGCGCCCTGTCCGGAGAACGTTTTGCCCCTACGGCCGGTAGCCCCGAACGGGCAGTTCAAAAAAGCGGGATTTTTCAACCCCGCTTTTTGCCAAATCATGAAAAAAATTAACGTCCGTCTTTATTCCAGTTTTTGACACCCAAAAAACGGACGGCGTTTTTCGGTTCGATCTGCTTAAAGTAATTCTTGCCGGCAAATGTTCTGCAAAATCCTTTCGCAAAATCGCTATAAGTGTCCACGTCCACATAAAGTTTATCACCCACGCCGCTTGGTCGGGACATTTTGGAAACGACCGCCGTCATGGCCTGATACCGGTCTTTCTTTTCCGAAAGGCTTTTTTCATAAGTCTGATAGGCCGTTTTCGCGTCATAACGGAAATAATTTCCTTCATTTTTCGGGGAATCGAGGATTTCCTCGCGAATTTCCGGTTTTTTATCCTTCATTTCATAGGCGAAACGGACTTCGTGAGCAAGGATATCCGCGTTGGCGAATTCTTTCAGTCGCGTTGCGTAAAGCTCAATTGAAATTTGTTCTTTCATATTTTCAACAGTTAATCCACGTACTGATTTATCTATCGGATCCCACACGTTGAGCATCGCCTGATACCTGTATTTTTCATGGTTCATCAGGCACGCGCCGCGCATCAGCAACACCGCCATTTCCTCGTCGGAAAAAGAAGGCGACATCACCAGTTTCCCTTTCCTCGGAAAAGCGGCGAAACCTTCATCCGTCGGTTCAAACAGAACTTCGCATTTTTCCTTGTTCAGGAAATCAACGCATTCTTTTCCGATTTCACAGCCGCACATCATGGTTTTGACGCGGTTCAGGCGCGCGTTCTTGGCAATGTTGGGACCTTTCGCGTTTTCCAGACCTTTCTGCAAAACGCCGGATTCCTTTTCCTGTTCAAAGTCCGTCCGGATTTTGGTAATTCTCCAATCTTCCTCTTTCATATCGCGCAGGGCGGCGCGGTTTTTCAAAACGATCATCGTTTCATGGACGGGATCGCGATTGAAAATTTTTGTTTTATAATCGTCCCGATCCGCGATGTCCTTATAGCTTTTCGGATTTTTCCGCTTGGCTTTTTCGACGTTCTTCCACGCAGTTTCAAGAATCAGGTCTTGAGCGTAAGCAATCATGTCTTCCCTGCTGTAACCGTCCTGCTGATACTGCGCCTTTTCCTGCGGCGTCAGGAAAGCCAACGTCATTTCGTCGTGTTTTTGGCTCCATTGCTCCGGTTCGGGCGTTTTCCGGCTGCCGAATATTTTGGCCAGCAACCCCTGTTCGTCGTTGATTCTTTTTTCTTCTTTGTTCCAAGCGTCCAAAGATTCCTCAAAGAACTTTTGCTCGTCCCGATAGGACATTCCCTGACGCCAAGCGATCGTTTCGATTTTCGTCGCCATAATTTTTCCTCCTTATGCGGAAATGTTTAACATAAGGGTATTATATGGACAAAAAGAATCAAAAACAAGAAAAATAAGGTCTGC
>JAFYCE010000120.1 GCA_017539865.1 Alphaproteobacteria bacterium | reverse complement strand
TACAATTCCATGTCGAATGTGATAGCGTATGCATATCTTTCATTATGATTACTCCTTTGACTTCAACGCTCGTTGGTTCACCAGACCTCCTGTATTGTAGCAAAGGAGTTTTTTCTGCGCATAGCTATAAGCTTTCCTGAATCACGCGCCTAGCGCGTGGTTTTCTAATTACAAAAAAAGCCTCCGTTCAGGAGGCTTTTTTATTAAACCATCTTGGCTATAACATCTGCCAAAGGCGCCAATCCGACGGGGTCGATATCTTCGATCGTTCCTGCGTCGCACGCGGCCGCCAGAGCCGGATCGATCGGCAGACGCGCCGTGTTTTCGATGCCGAATTCCTTTGCCGTTTCGTTCAGGCGGGATTTACCGAAAATCTCCAACTCCTTACCGCAATCGGGGCATTTGAAATAAGACATGTTTTCGACCAATCCCAAAATGGGAACGTTCATCTTCTGCGCCATTTTCACCGCTTTTCCGACGATCATCGATACCAGCTCCTGCGGCGATGTCACAATGATGATTCCGTCGACGGGCAAAGACTGAAACACCGTCAGCGGCACGTCGCCCGTTCCCGGCGGCATATCAATAAACATAAAGTCGACGTCGTTCCAAACGACTTCCGTCCAGAACTGCCGCACCGTTCCGGCAATCACAGGACCGCGCCAAATGACGGGATCCGTATCATTTTCCAACAGCAGATTCACGGACATCAGTTCGATACCGCCTTCCGTTGTCGCCGGAATGATTCCCAGCTCGTTGCCGAACGCTTTTTCCTGCACGCCGAAAGCCTTGGGAATGGATGGCCCCGTTATGTCCGCATCCAAAACGGCGACCTTAAAGCCCCGTCTGTTCATCGCCACCGCCATCTGGGATGTGACGGAAGACTTGCCGACGCCGCCTTTGCCGCTGACGACGGCTATCACTTTTTTAATGTGGCTCAACTGATTGGGGGCGTCTTTCTGAATTTCCGTTCTTTCGGAACAATGTTTGCTGCACTCGGCGCAGTTATGATTACATTCGGACATGATTTTTCCCCTTTGAATTTATGTTCAGGATTTCATATACCCCGTTTGAATAATGACGTCAATTCCAAAGAAAAGGAAAAACAAACGGGAAATGGTTCGATATCTTCGTTAAAACAAAAAAGAGTCCCTTTTCAGGAACTCTTTTTTGTTTTAATGGCGGAAGTGACGGGGCACAAGGCTATCGCCTTTTCGTACAGCAACATCTAAATTCGCCGCAAAACACTTCCGTGTTTCTTGCTCATTAAGATTATGCTGGGCTTGCAGACAAAAATGACAAGCTTTTGTCATTTTTGCTTAGCGCCCCCTTTCGGGTTCGAGCCCCCTGCGCCATAAAAAAAACCGCCAAAAGGCGGTTTGTTTTAATGGCGGGAGTGACGGGGCTCGAACCCGCGACCTACGGCGTGACAGGCCGTCGCTCTAACCAAACTGAGCTACACCCCCGCGACAAGAAATGTTTATATAGATATCCGTTTTGCTTTGCAAGAGTTTTTTTTATTTATCGAAATTTTTTTCAAGTAATCCGTACAACCCCAGAAAAGCCGGATATTCCGCTTTCATCACATATGTCGGAATCCGCGACAAATATGATGTAAAACGCCCTTTGGCTTCAAAACGGACGCGAAAAGAGGATTCTTTAAACATTTCCAACAACCCTTCGCGCGGAACGATACCTCCGGCAATATAGACGCCGCCCAAGGCTCCCGCCGTCAACGCCAGATTCCCCGCCAAAGTCCCCAACAAACCGAACATCATTTGCACCGCTTCACGGCACAAAGCGTCCCCGTTCAAAGCTTTTTCCGTAATTTCCGCAGGTTCAAGCGCTTGCGTTTCCATACCGTGCAAAGTCAACAGCGTTTTATATAAATTCGTCAATCCCATGCCGGAAACGACGCGTTCTGCGGAAACGTGTCCGTATTCCTGCCGCAGAGCCGCAATGATCCGTTCTTCTTCCGGATACGGCGCGGGCATTGTCGCGTGGCCGCCTTCACTGGCCAAAGCCGTCCACCCGCCGTCCGCTTGAGGGACCAAAATCGATACGCCCAGTCCCGTTCCGGGGCCGACGACGACAATCGGGAAACCTTTTGCCGCCTCTCCTTGTCCGATTTTGACTTTTTGATCGTTTTTCAGATACGGAACGGCCAACGCCTGCGCTACGAAATCGTTTACGACCGTCAAATGTTCCAGCCGCAAAGCATTCTTTACTTCCGATATGGAAAAACTCCAATCGCTGTTCGTCATGGAAACCCTGTCGCCCAAAACGGGACAAGCAATCGCAAAAGCCGCGTTTTTAATCTTGCCTTGATATCCCGTCTGTTTCAAATAAGCTTCGGCCGCCGATTCCAAAGACGGATACTTTTTGCATTCCAGCGTTAAGGGAAAAACAAATTCACCTTTTGCCGAACATAAAGCAAAGCGGGCGTTCGTTCCGCCGACATCGGCAATCAACCCCATAGACAATTCTGACATTTCTTTTCCTTTCCGTTTGATTTAAGGAAAGAATGCCACAACGACACTAAAAGTAAATATAAATAAAGTTAAATATAGGCGTCAGGCACATCGCCCGAATCGTCGACACCGTTCCGAACAACGGACCAAGCCGATTTTACCGCAAAGAAATAAACGTCATCCTGCGGCAAAAAGGACATTCCTTCAGCCGCCTCCAAAGACAGCAACATTTCCGACAATCGTTCGTCCGATAACGAAATCAAATCCGTTCGCGGATATTTTTGATTCAATTCCTGCGCCCAAAAACGGACGTCATCCCAACTCCGCTTACCGTCCATAGCCGCCCCGTTTAAGCATTGACGCTATTTTTTTCAAGGATCTTTCACGACGAAACGCCGCTATTTTTTGAAAAGCCTTTTCCTGACGGTCTTTCATGGAATCCTGCATTTTTCCGGAGGAATAACCGTAATCCCCGCATTTGTCAAATTCGACTTTTTCAACCCCGTCCGCCTGATGATAATGGTTGATGCCGAACCACTCCGGCTCTTTAACGGAAACGATCCGGCATTCATTCCTGCCGACACTGACAGTCGTCCCGTTATACGGATATTCGGATATCGTCCTGTATTCACACTTTTTAGCCAAAGAATTCAGGCTTTCAGCCATTTTTCTGGAACAATGAATAGGAATGACCGTTGTTGGCCTGACGTGTTCGGCGATTTTTACGAAATCGTCCGCCTGAGCATGACCGGAACCATAGATTTTAGCATCTTTTCCGGCAATGAGCGTTACTCCCGCCGGTGCGTGTTCCAACACAAGATTTTCGATTTTTTCACTCGGGCTGCCATATGTCGGCGCAATCACGACAGCGTCATCCGATAAAACGAAATCGCTTTTTTCTCCGACCAATTTCCGAACGAACGGAGAATTGACTTCACCGTAAATGCCCGTTGTGATTGTTATGGCTTTTTTCGGGTCAATATCGTCCGCTTTTTTCGAATTTGCGCTGGCGAAACAGATATCCGGACACTTTTCCTGCAAATCGTAACCGCCGAGTTTCAAGGCCATGACATTTTTTTCCATGGACGCTCCGCCGTTTAACAGAACGTCTTTTCCGGCGGCTTGCGCTGCGCTGATGACCGTTGCCAGCCGTTCCATGTGCGCCGCCGGCAAAACGGCAATGATTTGCTTTTCCCTGTTTTCTTTAAACAGCTTTTTATATTCGTCAAAAATCTCGGATTCGTATGTTGCGTGACCGCCCATAGCCGTCGCCGTCGCATCAAACGTCATCAAATCGACACCGCCGATTCTATCATAAGACGCCATATCCACACCGTTCCCGAGGAAAGACGATCCGTCGGCCTTGGTATCGCCGGAATGAAAGATGGAAGCGTTTTTATCGGAAATTTTAAAGCTGAAACATCCCGGAATCGAATGCGAAGCGGCGAAAGCCTCGACAGTCATGGAGCCGATTCGAACTTTATCGCCGGCTCCGATGGTTTTAAGTTCTGGCCATTTTTCGCGTTTTATTCCGCGTTCAATCAATTCCTTTCTCAAGGTTTTAATCGTATAGTCCGACCCGTATACTTCGGGCAATTTTACGCCCATATGCAAATATTCGAAAATGCCTGCGATGTGATCGGAATGGGCGTGCGTCAAAAAAACGGCCTGAGCTTCGTTTTCCGGTTTTTCACATCCCGAAACGGCCAAGCAGTCATCCAAAGCGGGAACGACCTTTTCATAGGCACCGCCCAGAATGCTGCGCGGAATCTCGTTTTGACCCATATCCACAATGACGGTCGTTTTTTCCGTTTTACCGGTTTCCGCATTTTCGACGACAGAAGAAAACGTGTGACAACTTGCCCAAATATCATTAGCATTATTTCCGCCCCGAGGCGTCCAAAACAATCCGTTTTTCCGGTTCGTATCCGCAGACATTTCAAAGTCCCATCAAAATCTTGTATCGGGGTCAGTATACAGAATCCGCCGGAACGTTTCAAGCTTTTTGTCTAAATTCGTCAACACTACTCGTTCTTCGGAAAAGTGTCTTCAAAAACAGGCTCATCGGAAGATTTCGCTTTTTTCTTAGCCATATATTCCTCCAATTTTTCCTTGCGCCACCGGTCGGCCATTTCTCTGGCTTCGGGCGATCCGGCCTTGATTGTTTCGACGGTTTCCTTTTTCAATTTTTGTTTAATCCGGCGGGCTTTTTTATTGATTTTATCGACGGTTTCCTTTGAAGCGTCTTTTATCAAAGCCGTCCTGTCCGGAGCCGCGGGATTCCCGTATTTCGTCAAGAGATTCCATGTTTCCAGCAATTTATCTTCATATTTAAAGGCTTTCCGAACGTTTTTGGAATGATAACGGGTCGCGGCTTCACCCCAAGATTTTGTTTCCTGATAGTTCCTTTTTAAGAAATCCGCGGCATACGCTACGTTTTTCGACGGAGTGAACGCGTCTTCCAAGTTGTCGAAGGCTTCGGGATGATATTTCAAATTGATTTGCATACATCCGACATCTATATTTTCCACGCCTTTTTCCTGTAAAGCCCGAACGGCGGCCAAAGCTTCCTCTTTGGAATCGTAGAAAGTCCCCTTTCCTTCCGCCGTCACCGTCCACGGCCAAGAAATGCCGGTCGGATACTGTTTGAAATACAGGCCGCTTTCGACC
>JAFYCE010000002.1 GCA_017539865.1 Alphaproteobacteria bacterium | reverse complement strand
TCGAATACTTCAATCCCGCCGGGAGCGTCAAAGATCGTATCGCCAAAGCGATGATCGAAGACGCGGAACAACGCGGCGTGTTGAAACCGGGGGCGGTGATCGTCGAGCCGACCAGCGGCAATACGGGAATCGGTTTGGCGTCGATCGCGGCGTCCAAAGGATATAAAGTGATTTTGACCATGCCCGAAACGATGAGCGTCGAACGCCGCAACCTGCTGAAAGCCTACGGGGCGGAGCTGGTCCTGACCGAAGGGGCGAAAGGCATGAAAGGTGCGATTGAAAAGGCGAAAGAAATCGCGGACACGACGCCGAACAGCATGTTGGCGGGACAATTCGTCAATCCGGCCAATCCGATGGCGCACGAAAAAACGACGGGGCCCGAAATCTGGCAGGACACGGACGGAAAGGTCGACATTTTCGTCGCCGGTGTCGGCACGGGCGGTACGCTTACGGGTGTGGGGCATTATCTGAAATCGCAAAATCCGGCCGTTAAAATCGTCGCTGTGGAACCGTCGGACTCTCCGGTGTTGTCGCAGGGCAAGGCGGGGCCGCATAAAATTCAGGGAATCGGCGCGGGCTTTGTGCCGGATACGCTGGATACGAAAGTTTATGACGAGATCATAACCGTTGACAGTGACAATGCTTTTGCAACGGGGCGCAGATTGGCGCGCGAAGAGGGCGTTCTGGTCGGCATTTCCTCCGCGGCGGCGGTGTATGCGGCGGCTCAAATAGCCAAGCGTCCGGAAAACAAAGGAAAAACGATAGTCGTTCTTTTGCCCGATACGGGGGAAAGATACTTGTCCACGCCGATGTTTTCTTAGAATGAATTAAGGTGTCGTATTTTCAACGGCAACTGACGTGTCCAGCCTGAGCAGCAGATCCGTCAGTTGCCGTAAAAACGTGCCGCCGAGGACGTTAAGGGAAACTTGTTTGCCCTTTTTGCTTTGAAAACGGATGGTTTGCGGTTCTTTGATGAAGCGGGTCAATGTTTGTGCAACATCCGTATTGCGCTGGCGATGGGCGTTTGACAAAGACAGATAGGAAACGATTTTCTGTATGCCGTTTGTATCGGGGACGGCAGGGCTGGCCGTTCCGGGCAGGCGCAAATAAAGGGTGTCGATATACCGTTTATATCCTTTGACCAATTCCGTATCCGTATACGTCAGCGAGAAATTTGTCACCGTGGCGTTTTTTAAAAAGTTCTGCAAGTTCTTAAAGGTGTCACCTTTTCGCAAAAAGTGCTGTAGAGCCAAAACAAATTGACCTTGCTGCGCGTTTGAAATATTGCCAAGAGATATTTCCGCATCCCAAATTCCCAAGCACTGATCCGATATTTTCGTTTTCAGCGTCATCCTTTTTTTATCGGGGAGGTAAGCGTATTCTCCGCTGACGTCTGCGGAAATGCGGTCGCAGCCCGCAAGTAAAAGCGCGTAAAGCGGATGAGATAAGATACCGGTTGCCGGATCGAAATCGGCTAAAATATCGATGATGTTTTCTTCCGGTTCTTTTAATTTTTGAGCCGCTTCAATCAAGCTGAAAGAGACGCCTTTCGCTGTAAAGGAAACAAAAGAAGGAATGTGAGATGTTTCTTTATAGCGATGAATGCTGAAGCGGCCGATTTTGTTGTTTAATTCGGGTAAAACGTGCAATTTCAAAGAAACGTTTTTTAAAACGGCCGCGTCGGAAACGGATAAAGCCGCTTCCTGATAAGAAAGGGCGTTGCTGATTTTGTGTGCGGCCAGAAAATAACGGATGCTTTTCTGATCTTCGTCTTTTTGAAGAAAAACTATAAAAACGCCGCAAGCAGCAAACAGCAGCATTAAAATAAAAAGGGCTATCCACATGCTTTTGGTCATGGTTCGTTTTCCGTTTGTCTGAAAGGAGCGTGATACGGCATCCAATTCGGTTTTTCATGCCGGCGGCGGATCAGGCTGATCAGGTCGGAAGCTTCGCCGCAAGCTTCCAGTTCGCAAGCAACGGCGGCGGATAACTCCAAAGTACCGGCAACGGCTTTATTCTTTTTCTTTTCCTTTTCGGTCGCACGCCGTAAATTTCCGCTGACAATATGCCATCCGGAACGGCTCAAAAGTCCGCTGGTCTGCGTAATCAAGAGAGCTTCCGGCCAATCGGTTCGGGCGTAATCCATGCTTGACGATACGATGTTGACCAACAAATTGACGCGAACCGGTTTTTCAATGACGGTCGTTGCAATCAGCATCGCGGGCAGATTATCCATGCGGTCGGCTCCGATCATATAAGCCAATCGGCCGAGATAATCCGATTTTGTCAGTTCGTTATAGTCAAGCATCATCAACTGATGTTCGCGCAACTCTTCCGATCGACGGGTGTTTTCCCTCAATTTGGCAAGATTTTGGGTTTTATCCGAGACAATCTTCCATTTTTTTCCCGGCTCCCTTTGTAATGCGGCCGCGTAAATCAAACGCGAATCTTCTTGAGATTGAGAGGCATCGTTTTTGTCATAAGCGGGAAAGTCCATTCCGGGGATGCCTTGCGGAACCGTTGTGGCAAAAAAATTGATTTGCATGGTGTTGGGACAAAAAATGTCCGCGAAACTCTGCGCCGTTCTTAAAATGTTGTTTGTAACGGAAGTTTCCAGAAACAATTCCTCGTTTTCCGTTACGGCCGCAATCGTGAACGGCGAGCAGCCCGCCCACGGAGAGTAAAAACCCGTTTTCGAATTGCGGCGGCTTTTTAAATAACTGACATAGTTGATTTTTAAATCCGGATCCGAATCAATCAGATAACTTAATATCTGTTGGTTTCTTCCGGCTCCGTAACGATTCAGCAAAACGACGTTCAAATTCTTTTTTCCCGTAAAGCGTCCTTCCGTGAAATATCCGTCAAGCGTTGTTTCCAAATGACCTTTTTCATTGAAAACGGAAACTTCCGCCCGACCGTAAATCAAATTTTCGGCACATGAGTTCCCGCCGACACCGATGAACCATTTTTGCAATTTTTCAGCGGGCTTGTCCGTTGTGTAGAAAATGGAACAGGCGTTGTCTTTGGAATAAATCCTATACTCCAGAGCCGTTTGCGGGTCGATTCGCGCAACGATTTTCTGTTTCCCCGCCGTGTTTTTCGATTCTGTTAAGGACAAACCGTCTTTTTGGGTCGCGGCGGACTGAAGTTGACGGATTTTGACTTTCAGCGTCCCTTTTTCCGGTTTCCATTTGTCGGCAGCGGAAGCCGACCCTTGAAAAACCAAAGTGTTCAAGCTGTAACCGTCAATGATGGCGTGTGTGGCGGCAGGACATTCCCCGTTTAAAACCAAACCGACTTTGGACATCAGATTGCCTAAAGACTTTTCGCCGAACGTCGATTCGTCCGATGCGAATATTTTCAGTCCCAGAATATCTTGACACCATTCTCCGTTTGAAGCTTCCGCAAATACTTCAACGCCGGATTTTGCCGAAAAAGCGACGCGTTTCATTTCATGGCCGGTCTGAATTTCCGGCGATTGCGCGCCGGCAGCCGCCGTTAACCAAAAAAATAAAAAGAATGTCTTAAAAAAACTGTTCATGTCGATAACTATAAAATATAATTCCAAAAAATTATAGCGTTAAAACAAAGGAAAAAAGGTTGATTGTTCCCGATAAAAAAACGGAAGCGTATTTAAATAAAACGGCGGGGATGGAAAATATCGTTCGCCTGTGCCGTGCGGGTGTTTTGATCCCGACGGATTTTTTAAAGGCGGCTTTTTTATGCCGTTCGGATAAAAGATGGCTGGAAGAAGGCCGGAAAGGTTTGTTCCGTCTGTCAGAACTGAGCTTTTGCATGGCCGTTCTTTTTTTAGTCGTTTCGGAATGGCGCTTTCTTTATACGGTTCAGGGATATGTTTTGCTGGTGCTGTCTTTTCTTGTCTGTGCGTGTATGCGAAAGTTTGCAATGATTGAATTCGCGGGGGCTTTTTTGATCGGAGCCATGGTTTTCCTGCCGGATATGGTTTTCGGAACGAATACTTTTTTATACGAACAGTTCTTTTTATGGTTTTTTTTGGCGCTGCTCTGGGCGCTTCCTTCCCGACGGACGGGAATACTTCTGATGCCGCTAATCATATTGAATGCGGCAATCGCATTATATGGCGTTCAATTCGTTTTGCCTTCTTTCCGGATGGGGATTGTTTCTTTTTGCGTGTTGTTGTCCGTTATGAATATGGGAGTGTTGGCCATACGCGAAAAAAATGATTTCCGTTTGTTTTCCGCTCCGGCTTTCCGTTTCGTGCCATTCACTTTGTCTTGTTTGTTTCTGTTGGCCGGTGCGGGAGGGAGCTTTCTTTTTCAGGGCGGCATCAGCGTATGGGCTTTTGTCTGTTGTCTTGTTTTTACGCTGAGTGGAGGCGTCTTTTATTTATTTCGGCGCTTTGATCGCCATATTTGTCGTCTTCTTATCTGTTTTTGCGCTTTATGGGGCAGCTTGTTGCTGTATCAGGGAATAAGCCTGTTGCCTTTTTCCGCTCAAGCCGGCCGGTCGCTTTTTTTCTGTTTGGAATCTCTGCTGGTTATTGCCGCGGCGGTCTCGGTGCATCAATTCAACACGGTTTTGAAAGGTGAAAAAGATGGCGTCTGAGCTTTCTATACGGCAATTATTGGCATGTTTGGATGTTTCCGTTTTCGATCCCGCAATGGAACCCGCTTTGAAAAAGGCGGGTGATATTGAAGCCGAACAGGAAAAGGAAAACACGGATTCTTTTCATACCGTTCCTCTGTTGGTCGTTATGGCGTTTGCGGCTTCTCTTTGTTTTTACGGATTGAAAGCGTATCCGTTCGCAGCGGGGCTTCCGTTATTTGTTTTTTGCAGAATGGCGTTGCAAAAGACGACTTCCGCGTTGAAGCGTTTTTTTCTTCGGACATATTTTTTCTGCGGTTTTTTTCTGTTAATCAAAGGGCTGTTTGATATTTCCCCTGTTTTGACAACGGCTTTGCTGTTTGTTTTTCTGGTTTGCAGTCTTTTTAAACCGGCCGGACGATGGCAAAAAGCGGTTTTGTCCGTTTCGTTCTTTTTCTGTATGAGCTTTTTGTGCCGGAATATTCTTTTTTTAGGGATGAGTTTGTTTTCCATAGCGGGAACGATTGCTTTCCTTTTCCCGTTGAAAAATACGGGAGGTCGTATAACGGAAACGGTTTTTACGGTATTTCCTCTTTTATTGGTTTTAGCAGGCGATATTTTATCGGTATCAACGGGAATGCCCCGTATTCGGGGAGAATGGATGATGGCTTTGACGTTGGCTGTCGAAGCTTTGTTGCCGTTGTTCGCCTTATGGCGGGATACAGAGGTCAATGAACGCTTTTTGTTTTTAACGGGTGCCGTTGCCTTGTTTCTATGCGGTTCGTTTGTTTCCGTCGGAATAGAAGGCTGCTGTGTGCTGTTTTTAATCGCTTTTTTTATCAATTCGACCGCTTTGGCAAAAACAGCGATGATTTTGATCGCATGCTTTTTGGCAACCCTTGTTTTGTCTTTACCGGTTTCTTTGTTTTCAGCTGCTGTTGTTTGTGTAGTAACGGGAGGTGCTTTTGAATTTCTCCGCTATCGTTCGGGGCGTTTTGCAGCAAAAAAAGAATGAAATAGAAAAATTCTTTTTCGGCTTTATCTGCTCTGCGATTATTTTAATGGTTTTATCGGCGCGTTATTTTTCCGATTTTAAAACGTTTCAAACGGGGAAAAAACTGTTGTTGCCGGTCAAAGTCGAAAATGTTGAAACAAACGCTTTTTCCTCATTGGTGCGTTTGCGCTATTTTAATTTTATTCCCGTGGATGCATTGGAAAAAGAAACGGAAGCCGTCGTTGTCAGTCATTCCGATGACGGACAAGTGACTTTTGTTTCGAAAGAAACGGGGGAAAGGTTGCGGCCGCATGAAATGTTGTTAAAATATACGATTATGCCGCCTTCTTTGTTAAAAAGGGAAAAAAAAGGTTCCGATGTCCGTTTCGCCGCTTCAAAACTTCGATTCTCAAAGGATAAACAATTACAGCCCTTTGCCGTCTGTTATGCCGTTGTTCGTGCAAATGATGATGGAAAAACGTTTTTGACAGGGCTGACGGATTGCTCGGGAACGCAGTTGATTAAGGGGCTTGCATCTTCTGATCGTCGCAATCGCTGAAATCAATATAATAAATCCTGTGCTTTTTCTTGACCGCATCCGGCAGATCTGTCGCCGGATGCAGAAAACAGGCTTTTGCTTCCCCCGAAACCAGTTGAGCGAAAAAGATTTTCTTCTTTAACAGATATTCCAGTGTTTTTTTATCTTCTTCAGCGTTTTTTGATTTGTTTTCAAAGTAATATTCGACATTATCGACGATAATTGTATGAACGCGCCGTTTTTTCAACAGATTAACAATCTTAGGGGAAAGTCGGGAATTCAGAATACGATGATTGTCAATAATGCCTTGAGGGTTGGAATGATAAGGCGAGCCGACGACCGCCACTCCGGTTTCCCATGCCAATTCAGGTCCTGCATCCGTTAAGCTTAAAACGCATCCGGTTCTTTTCCCGACATAAGCGTCATAATTGATGAAGTCGTTTATTTGCTTATTCCATCGCTTTTGGTCGGAATATGCAAAGGTAATCTGTGAGAATAAAACAAAAATGAAAAATATTGAAGCTAAAGCCGTTCTTTTAAAGGATGTCAGCAAAAAATGTTTTTGACCGATAATATAAACGGAAAAACCGAAAGCAAATGCGGCAAAAACAGAATCCGGTCTTAAAAAACGACGGGCGACCCCTCCCAAAAGAGCAAAACAGAATAGAGGAATGATTATTGTGAATAGGATTTTTTTTATCCGGAACGAAGTCATAAAAAACGCAACACATCCTAAGATGCCGGCATCGAAAAAAATCATCATGTTGCTGTTCAAGAGGCTTCCGGAATAATCGGATTTCAGTTCACCGATCTCGGATCCCCATATTTCGTAAAGTTCCTTTGATATCGGCGGGGAAAAAAGAGAATTCCATCCGAACAGAAAAAGGCATATGCTTAAAGAAAAAAGAGACAACAGCAAAAGAGAGCCGGCTCGCGCCCAAAAAGAACGAACATATCGTTTCTTTTCAAATTTCTCCTCTGCGTAAAAAGACAAAGAAGCCAATCCTAAAATAACCGCAATCAAAATGGACAGGCGTCCGTTGTCAGGATGGAAAAAACCTTCCGGAGGCGGATTAACCGACAGGCATAAAGCCGTGCAGATGAAACAAAACTGATTGAAAAGTCGTATTTGACGGATGTTTTGACAACGAGCCAGCCATGCCGTAACCATTCCCGCCAAAAGAAACAATTCCGCCAGAAACCCTTCCGGTGTCGCCCAGATGGACAGACCGGCAAAAAGCCCCGCCGTTTTATAATAAGCGATCTTTTGAGTTTTGGCTCCGTATATCAAACAGCCGACGATAATAATCAACAGAAGATTCAGCAACACATGATGATCCGGCCGCCCCGCAGTATACAGGCTGGCGATGAAAGGCGTTATAAAGTAAAAACACACGGTGCAGGCGCGTGATAACGGCGATAAAAAAGCGCGCCCCGCCCAAATCAGGGCGACGGCGGACAGGCAGGCCATGACGGGATTATACAGGAAACCGCCGAATAAAATTGCGCGTTTCAATTCCATGAACGGCAAAAAGGGAAGCGTCATGACATACAGGAACATATCCATAATGCGTGTGAAATGCAGATTTTGTCCGAACGGGCAGTTGTCGTGCCTGTATAAAATCTCATTCCACGAACCGGATTGAATGAAATCCATCAGCCGTAAAGCGTGCGTGTAGTTGTCCGTTTCAACGAATCGGCCGTTAGATGTGCATAAAAGAACCGCTTGCCAGATGATGACAAAAAATAAAATCGCGGCGTATTCATGCTTGGCGTAAAAAACTGTTAATGTATTTTTATTGAAAACCATCGGAAAACTCAAAGCAAGCCCCTGTCGTTTAAATAAATCGGCAGATTTGGAAAATATGTCGATTCATTGGTTTTTACATTGAAGAAAATCAACATGATAAACTGAATACTTTTCTTTAATATCCTCCGGTAAGTTTGTCACCTGTTTTAAAAAACAAAAGGAATCGTTTTTTAAAACAAGCTTCGCAGGGAGTGAATCTTTTGTAAAGCGGGTGTTGATTTTGCCGTTCGAATGTAAAAGAATGATTGAAGACACCAGACGTTTTTTTAATATTGCCTGTATGTGATCGATATCCGTGCTGTTAAAAAAAGCGTGGTCGTCAATAATTCCCTGAACATTTGAATGGTAAGGCGAACCGATAACCGCGTTTCCCGTTTCCCATGCGATCTGAGGACCAAAATTGTTAGCAATCAAGACGCATCCCTTTTCATTTTTCCGTAAGAGGCGCGATATGTCTTCTTTGGGAATAAGTCTTGTTCCTTCTATTTCCTTTTGATTTTTGAAGGATATGAAAAGGATGGCCGAATAGGAGCAAAAAAGAAGAAAAACAAGAGCTTTTTTTATTCCGGCAAAACGTTGCGGGGAAAAATGAAAATCTTGACAATAAACATATAAAGCCGGCCATAAAACAAAGACTATGAATACTGAAGCCGGTCTGGAAAAACGTCTGTACATGACTGTCAGAATAAGGAAGAGAAATAAAGGGATGCCGTTTGTTATTATCAGCTTTTTCATTTTCTCGTCGGCGCGCGGGTAAACAATCACGCCGAATAAAAGAACGAAAAACGGTATAACCGCCGGACTGTCAACAATGTTCTCCAAGCAGGATTTCAGCTCATTGATATGTGCTGTCCAGATATCATAAAGTTCTTTCGGAATCGGAAAGGAAAACAAAGAATCCGTGCCAAATAAAGTGAGCGTGATCCCTAAAGATGTCAAAGTCAAAAAAAACAGGGAACCGATACGTGTCGGAAAAGAGCGTATATAAAGTTTTTTTTCAAGCCGTTCCTCCATGTCGAAGGTGGCAAAAGCCAAACCTGAAATAACAACCATTAAAACGGACAAACGGCCGTTGTCCGCATAAAACATTCCCTGTATCGGCGGATTGATCAGCCAGCAGACGGTTGTGCTGATAAAAAGAAATTGACTGAAAAGGCGTATCGGGCGGATGTCCTGACAACGGCATAACCATGCCGTTGTCAGTCCGGCCAAAAGGAACTGTCCGGCAAGGAAACCTTCAGGTGTCGCCCAAACGGACAATCCGGTGAATAAGCCGGCTGTTTTGTAATAAGCCGGTTTTTGCGTTTTAACACCGTATGTCAAACAACCGATAACAATAATCAGTAATAAATTCAGCAGGACGTGATGATCCGGCCGACCTGCCAAAAACAAGGATAAAACAGATCCGTTCGCGAAATAAAAAAACGTTCCTGTCACACGCAGCAACGGTGACAGAAAAGCTCTTCCCGCCCAAATCAGGGCGACGGCGGACAGGCAGGCCATGACAGGATTATACAGAAAACCGCCGAATAAAATTGCGCGTTTCAATTCCATGAACGGCAAAAAGGGAAGCGTCATGACATACAGGAACATATCCGTAATGCGTGTGAAATGCAGATTTTGTCCGAACGGGCAGTTGTCGTGCCTGTATAAAATCTCATTCCACGAACCGGATTGAATGAAATCCATCAGCCGTAAAGCGTGCGTGTAATTGTCCGTTTCTAAAAAACGGCCGTTGGACGCGCATAAAAGAACAGCTTGCCAGATGATGACAAAAAATAAAACAACAGCATATTCATGTTTGACATAAAAAGCGGGAAGAGAGGGGTCAGTTTTCAAAAAGGTCTCCCTGCTTTGTCATGTCCGCATCCGCTTCATCGGGTTCGTAAACGGGACTGAACGGGTAGTGGCGGGCACAGCGGGGTTCGTAAATATCTGCAGCCCCTAATTCGATATTCGATTTTGATCCGCCGCGTTTATAAGTGTAAATCGCCGGTTCACCGCAAACGGCGCATTTTGCATGCAGAACCGTGTAGCGGTCGGCAATCGTTCTGAGTTTTGAAATGATGTCAAACGGTTCGTTTTTCCAGTTCAGATCCAGTCCGCAGCAAACGACGGACAATCCTCTGTTCAATAAAGTGTTGATGCAGGCGATAACGTCGCCGCCGAAATAGGGTTCCATAAAAAATTGGATTTCATCAAAAAAAACGGCTTGCGCTTTATTGATGGCGTCCGAATTTAAAATTTCGTTTGTATTGGTCAGGTTGAACGCTTCCGCGGCGACTCCGTCATGCGTTTTGATTTCGCAAATGCCATACCGCGTATCGAAAGAAGGCTTGATCAGCACCATTTCCCCGTTGAATGAACGCGCTTTTTTTAACAGAGCCGACGTCTTTCCGGCAAACATCGGTCCGGTAATGATTTCCAAAGTTCCTCTAGCCATTGAATGCTTCCTGATAAACGGTTGAAACGTTTTCTTTCGATTAGCTTTGTCCGTAACGTTCCGCAATGTCCAGTAAAAAAGAAAAATAAAAGGATTTCTCGGATTTCCGGCGGACGCTAAAAAGTTAATGAAAGAAGAAAATTGAAAAACGGTTTCTTTCATTATATAAAGGAAAGACTGAAAGTGTTTAAAGAAAAGAAGGTGTGGAATGTTGATGGAAGGATTTGAATTAACGCTTATCGGCATGTCCGGCGTTTTCTTGTTTTTGCTGCTGCTTGTCGGGCTGATGTATGCTGAAGCGGCGGCTTTTAAGTATCTGGGCGTGTCGGACGAATCCGAAAAGCCGGAAGATGAAGCTTTGATTGCGGCGGCCATCGCCGTAAAATTGAAAAACGGTTAGAAAGTTGGAGTAAGAGAACATGGCTAAAAAAGTTGTCAATTTTATGTGTACCGCTTTTCGTGACGGATTCCAGTCCGTTTTCGGAATGCGCATTCTTCCGAAAGATTATTTCCCCGCAGTCGAAATGGCTCGCGATGCGGGTATTCGCTATTTCGAAGCGGGCGGGGGCGCGGCGTTCCAGTCCGCTTTCTTTTACTGCAATGAAAACGCTTTCGATGTGATGGATAAGTTCCGCGAAGTCGCGGGACCTGACGCTAATCTGCAGACGCTGGCGCGCGGCATCAATGTGGTCGGGTTGGATTCCATGTCCACCGATTTGATCAAGTTGCACGCCAAATTGTTTAAAAAGCACGGAATGACAACCATCCGCAATTTTGACGCGCTGAACGATCCGAACAACCTGATCGTTTCCGGCAAGGCAATCAAAGAAGCCGGTTTGCAGCACCAGATGACGATTACGATCATGTCTTTGCCCCCCGGTTGTACGGGTGCGCACGACGCCGATTTCTACGAACAGCGTCTGCGCGCCGTTCTGGATGCCGATGTGCCGTTCGATTCTCTGTGTCTGAAAGACGCTTCCGGCACTTGCACGCCGGCAATCGTTCATGAAACGATTAAGAGAATGCGCAAGCTGACCGATAAACCGATTTCCTTCCATACCCATGAAACGGCGGGGACGTCCGTCCTGTGCTGCATGTCGGCGATCGAAGCCGGCGCGGACACGGTGGATTTGTCCATGGCTCCCGTTTCCGGCGGAACGTGTTCTCCCGATATTTTGACGATGTGGCACGCTTTGCGCGGCACGGATTACGTTCTGGATGTTGATCCGCAAAAGATTTTGGAAACGGAAGAGTTTTTGAAAAACTCTTTGAGCGAATATTTACTGCCGCCCGAAGCGACGAAGGTCGAACCGCGTGTGCCTTGGTCTCCGCTGCCCGGCGGCGCGTTGACGGCAAATACGCAGATGTTGCGCGACAACGGCATTCTGGACAAGTTCCCCGAAATCGTCAAAGCGATGGAGGAAGTCGTCCGCAAAGGCGGATACGGCACGTCCGTGACGCCGGTTTCCCAGTTCTATTTCCAGCAGGCGTTCAACAACGTCATGCAGGGGCCGTGGAAGAAAATCGCCGAAGGGTACGGCAAGATGGTTTTGGGATATTTCGGCCGCACGCCGCATGAACCCGATCCCGAAGTCGTTAAAATCGCCGCCGAACAGCTGAAGCTGGAACCGACGAAGGAATCCCCGTTGGCGATCAACGACCGCAATCCGAACAAGCAGATCGCTCATTTCCGTGATATCCTGAAGCAGAACAACCTGCCTGAAACGGATGAAAACATCTTTATTGCGGCGGCCTGCGGCGACAAGGGCATCACCTTCCTGAAGGGCGAAGCGAAAATCGGCGTCCGTTACAAGGAAAAACCGGCGGTCAAAGTCACGTCGGGCAACTTCGACGTAACGGTTGACGGCAAAGCTTATCAGGCGTCTTTGGACGGCGATAAGGTCGTCGTTAACGGCAAAGCCTTTAACATCAGCGTCGCTCCGGCCGGACAGGCGGCGGCAAAACCGGCGGCCGGCAGTGCGGGGGCGGAAATCAAGTCGCCCGTTCCGGGGACGTTGACAAAACTGTTGGTGAAAGAGGGCGACGCTATTAAAAAAGGTCAGCAGATCGCCGTTCTGGAAGTGATGAAAATGGAAAGCCCCGTTCCCTCTCCGGCGGATGGTGTTGTCGGCAGGATCGCCGTTCATCAGGGCGAACAGGTCGTTACCGGTCAGCTGTTGATGACGCTGAATTGAAGGGGGCGGTTATGAACGATATGCAGTTTTTTAAAACGGAAAGACGCCACAAATTCATCATGTGGTCGGTCGTCGCCGTTTGCGCGTTGATTTCGCTGATTAACATTTTGATTGCTGCGTCGCATGGCGCAATGGGCGACGCTTTTTCCGCGTATCTGGACAGTCATCCGTCTTTGGCGCAGTTGATCCGGTCGACGGGGATTTACGGTTTCTTCGCCGAACGTGCCGCTGCGGCTCAAACGATGGTCGTTTCCGTCGGTTTGGGGCAGCTGATCATGATCGGCATCAGCATTCTGCTGATTTATCTGGCCATCGCCAAAGGTTTTGAGCCATTGCTGTTGATTCCGATCGGTTTCGGCGGTCTTCTGTCGAATGCTCCGGGAGCGGGCGTCGCCGAAGTGACGGACGGCGTGACGGGCTTTTTGTTGTATATTTATAACATCGGCATCGCTCCGCCGAGTATTTTCCCGCTGATTATCTTTATGGGGGTCGGCGCAATGACGGATTTCGGGCCGATGATCGCCAATCCGAAGGTTGCCATTCTGGGCGGTGCGGCGCAGTTCGGTATTTTTGCGACCGTTTTGGGCGCGTTGGCTTTGACTGATTTGGGATGGGTCGACTTTTCTTTGAAGCAAGCCGCTTCCATCGGCATTATCGGCGGTGCGGACGGTCCGACGGCGATTTTCCTGACGGGGCGTCTGGCGCCCGAACTGATGGGCGCGATCGTCGTCGCGGCGTATTCGTATATGGCGTTGGTGCCGATCATTCAGCCGCCGATTATGCGGGCGCTGACAACGGTTGAAGAACGCAAAATCAAAATGAAACAGCTGCGCGAAGTTTCCCGCAAGGAAAAACTCGTCTTCGTGTTTCTGGTGATTTCCCTGTGCATTTTGTTTGTGCCGTCGGCGGCTCCGTTGATGGGAATGCTGATGTTCGGCAATCTGTTGAAAGAATCGAAGGCGGTCGACCGTTTGGCAAAATGTGCGGCAAACGAGCTATGCAACATCGTGACGATCTTTATCGGTCTGACAGTCGGTTCGAAACTGTCGGCGGATAAGTTCTTGGCCACACAAACGCTTGGCATTCTGGTATTGGGTTTGACGGCATTTTCGATTGCGACGGCGACCGGTGTCCTGATGGCGAAGCTGATGAATTGCTTCAGCAAGGAAAAGCTGAATCCGCTGATTGGCGCGGCCGGTGTTTCCGCCGTTCCGATGGCGGCGCGCGTCGCCGATAAAGTCGCCAAAGAGGCGGATCCGACAAACTTCATTCTGATGCACGCGATGGGGCCGAATGTGTCCGGTGTGATCGGGTCTGCCGTTGCGGCGGGTATTTTGCTGGTGATGTGCGGTTGATGGCGGAAGATACCGTTTTGGAAAAGAAAAAGGCTGAGGGCGCGGGTCAGGCTCGCGCTCTCGGATTGTTTTTGTTGAAACGGTATGAGGAAGCGGTCGCCGTCTATGACGAATTGTTGGAAAAAGAACCCGATAATATTGATTTTTGGCAGAATCGCATAAACAGTTTGTTGCAATATTCTCCGGTTAACGCGTCTTTTTTTGATCAGATGATTAAGCGGCTGAATCATCTGTCGGCACAGGGGTATATGTGTTTGGCGGATGTTTTAACTAATTTGAACAGGGAAGATGAAGCTCTTGTATTTGTTGACGGCGCTTTGAAACGGGATGGCGAAAATGTCGAAGCTTATGTTCTCAAAGCTTTGTTGCTGGTTGATTTAAAGCGTTTTGACGAGCTTTATTCTTTGATGCAGACGCTTTATCCCCGTTTGAAAACAGATGAGCGGATATTGTGTTTGACGGCATTTTACGCATCGTTGTTCGGAAATGCGCGGCAAGCCGGATATATTTTGAAAAAAGCGTTGAAGCGCAATCGGTCTTTTGTTCTTCAAAACAAACTGTTTTATTCTACTCTTTTATCAATCGGAGAGGCTGCGGAGTGTATCGATTTCGGACTGGAAGCGTTGAATACCGATGCCGACAATCCCGTCGTCTGGTCGGGGCTGGCACAGGCGAATATGATGCTGGGGGACTATCAATCTGCAGACGAAGCGTTTAATACTTTGTCTTCTTTGATCGATTTGTCTGAAGCGGAGCGGTATCAATGGGAGGAAGTTTTAATCAATCTGGAAGAGTATGAAGACGCCTTCAATTTGTTGCTTGATATGGATGAAAGCTCGGATACGTGGTTATTGAGGCTTCAAAATTTATTGGATGAAATGTGTTCCGCCGGATTGGTTCGGGAAAGTTGCAAGTATGCCGAATATTTGAAGAAGAACTATAAAAAGTATCCGGAATTGTTCTTTATTTGTGATACGGTTTTGAATAAAGACAGAAAAGAGGGGAAGCCTCTTTCTTTGGTGCGTTTGATGAGTGACGCCGGTGCGTCGGATATGATGGATAAATCCGCCGGTTTGTCATACGATTTGCCGGTTCTTTTGGAAAGAACGCTTGATTGGGCGCAAGAAAATGTCGGAAAATCATATGATGTACTGGATCTCGGTTGCGGAACGGGCGCAATGGCGGCTGTTTTGGAAAACTACAGCCGTCCGGACGGTTCTTTGACCGGTGTCGATATTTCTTCCGAAGTTTTGGAATACGCTGCCAATCAAGGAAGATATACGGCGCTGGAAAAGGACAATTTGGTTTCTTTTTGCAGGCTGAAAGAAAATGCCCGCCGATACGATTTAATCGTTTGTATGAATGTGTTGTCTGATTTCGCCGACCTGTCGTCCGTTTTTAAAGCGGTTCACGCCGCCCTGAAAGAAGACGGACTTTTTGTTTTCTCCGTTTTGCCGGCGACGGAAAACAACCGGTCTTTTAAGTTCGATTCCGGCGTTTTTTATCATCATCCCGATTATGTTTCATCTTGCCTGAAACAGGCCGGTCTGCAAAAGGATGCGGAACAAAGCGGCTGTTTATATAAAGATGAAAGCTCTCCCTGTTTTGTTGTCGCGGCGCGAAAAAAGAAATGATGCCGGCTGATGATTTGATAGCATCCGTGAACAGTTTAAATGAACAGGGCGACTGTCAGGCCGCTTTGGATCTGGTGGTGCCTGTTCTGAATGAACAAACGGCCGATTACGCGTTATGGATCGGAGCGGGAAACGCGTATTACGGGTTGAAGCGGTATGAGGACGCAAAGCTGGCTTATCTGAAAGCGGCGATGTTAAATCCTGATGATGTGATCGCCTTGTCCAATTTGGCCGGTCTTTGCTTTGAAACCGGTCGTTATGAAGAAGGTTTGAATATTTGCAATCAGGCTTTAAAACGTCAGCCGGATTATGCAAACGCATTGATTCATCGCGGCAACATTCTTTCTTCGCTGAACCGGCATCAGGAAGCGGAAACAGCCTATCGTCTGGCATTGAAAAGCGTTCCGGATGATCCGCTCGTTTTGTTTAATTTGGCGTATACGCTGATGACTTTGGGCAAAACGGATGAATCGGAACGGATTTACCGGCAACTGCTGGAAATCGCGCCGGACGACGAAGAATATTTGTTCGCTTACGCTTCTTTTCTGGAAAAGCGGGAAGCTTTTGACAAAGCGGCGGAAATTTATCTGCGCTTGCTGAAAATCAAGCCGGATGATACGACGCATATCACGCTTAGCGGATGTTTGTATAATCTGCTGTTGTTAGAAAAAACGGAACGGGTGATGGCGTTGACGGATGAATGGCTGTCGTTGTTTCCGGAAAATCCGGCGGCTTTGCATATGTTTGAAACATTGAAGCCTTCACGGGAAGTTAAGCGGGCTTCGGCGGCTTATGTGCAGGAATTGTTTGATGCTTTCGCGGATTCTTTTGATTCGGTGTTGGAAGGTCTGTCTTATCAAGCGCCGGCTTTAATTGCTGCGGCCGTTAAGGAAATGGATTTTTCCCGTCCGCCTGAAACGTTGGATCTGGGGTGCGGCACGGGATTGTGCGGTGCGGCGATGGCGGCAAACAAAATGCCGTTATCGACATTGACCGGTGTTGATTTGTCTTCGGGAATGCTTGAAAAAGCAAAACAAAGAGAACTTTATACGGAGCTGCGTCAGGAAGATATCATTGCATTTTTACCATTATATCCGGCTCGGTTCGATTTGGTCGTTTCCGCAGACGTTCTGACGTATTTGGGCGATTTGTCGGCTGTTTTCTCCGGTTTGTCGACAGCGGTCAAGTCCGGCGGCAGGATTGTTTTTACCGTCAGCGAAAATACGCAAAGCGATGAAGAGTATGCGATGGAACCATCCGGACGTTTTATGCATGGCAAAAAATATATTCTGAGCGAACTGGAAAAAAACGGATTCAAGGCGGATGAAGTGCAGGCGGCCGAATTGCGGCAAGAATTGGGAAGGCCGGTTCAAGGATTGTTGTTTATCGCAAAAAAGATATAAAAACTTGATATTTTCCCTTTTTTTACCTAATAATGGGAAAAAATCGAATCAAAAAGGGGATTTTTTATGACACAAGAGATTATAGAAACACAGCGTGTTCACCGTTTTTCAAAAGCGTGGTTTGCAAAGATTTTGGAAAACGAGGCCACAAGCGGTTTAGTGATGATTTTCGCTATGGTGGCGGCAATCGTATGCGCTAACACGGCGGCGCGCGAACCGGTTCATCATTTTTTGGAAACGACGGTAACGATCGGTATCGGGAACAGTATGTTTCCGAAATCCATTGAATGGTGGGTCAATGACGTTTTGATGGTTTTCTTTTTCCTTTCTGTCGGTTTGGAACTGAAACGCGAAATGAAAGAGGGCTTTCTTTCCGACATCCGGCAGGTTTTCGTCCCGTGCGTTGCGGCGGTGGGCGGAATTTGCTGTCCGGCGATTATTTATGCAATTATCAACAATTCTTCGCCGGAATATATGCACGGTTGGGCGATCCCGACGGCGACCGATATCGCTTTCGCTTTGTGCGTTTTAATGTTGGTCGGTCGTTCCGTTCCGCAGGCGGCCAAGATTTTCTTGTTGGCAATCGCCATTTTCGACGATTTGGGCGCGATTATCATTATTGCGTTGTTCTATAACCAAGGTGTTTATTTATCATTGTTGGGATATGCATGCATCGCGACGTTCGCACTGTATCTGTTAAACAAGATGAAAGTGACGAACTTCCTGCCGTATTTATTGTTGGGCGTTGTTTTATGGTATTGTTTCCTGAACGGCGGCATTCACACGACAATAGCCGGCGTCGTTGTCGCAATGGCTTATCCTATGCGCGTCGACGGCGAAAAGGAATCTCCGTTGAATATGCTGATGAAAAAACTGAAACCGTGGGTGGATTTCTTCATTCTGCCGGTTTTCGCCTTTGCCAGCGCGGGATTGTATTTGGGCGGCGTGACAGCGGAAACCTTCACGCACACGCTGACCTTGGGAATCATTTTCGGATTGTTCTTCGGCAAGCAGATCGGTATTTTTGCAACGACGTGGATTTTAATCAAAGTTAAAATCGCCTCTTTCCCGAAAGTGGTGACCATGCTGGATTTATATGGTGTGGCTGTTGTCGCGGGTATCGGCTTTACGATGGCGTTGTTTGTCGGTAAATTGGCTTTGCCGGGGGAGGCGATGCAGCAGGAAATCCGTTTGGGCGTGATTTGCGGTTCCGTACTTTCCGCCTTATGGGGAGCTGTCGTGTTCCACTATGGCCGTTCCCTGAAGAAATGGTTTGTCGTTAAGGTGTTAAAGAAAGAGAATTCTCCTCTGTAATCGGATAAATAAAAAAGCGGGAATTCATTTCCCGCTTTTTTTTATGATGCCGCCGCCGATAACGAGGTCGCCGTCATATAAAACGGCGGATTGCCCCGAAGCGATACCGCGCTGATTAAGCTCAAAGTCGATTTTGATTTCGTCTGCGGACAACGGCGTGACCAGAACGGGGGTCGGCGGTTGGGACGACCTGATTTTTACAAAAGCCTTAAAAGGTTTTTCGGGCGGTTCGATTGATGCCCAGCAAAGATTTTCCGCAATCAGAAAATGACAGACGTTTTCGTCTTCAAATCCGACGATGACATTATTGTTGTCCTTATCAAATCCGATGACGTAAAGCGGCGCAGGGGCGCTGATGCCCAATCCTTTGCGCTGTCCGATCGTGTAATTCCAAAAGCCGTTGTGTTTTCCCATGACCGTTCCGTCTTTCATGACAAAGTTTCCGGATCTGGGGGCTTCCTGTAAAATATCGTTGATGTCGCCGGAATAAAAATCCTGACTGTCGGGCTTGTCGCTGACGGGCAGACCGGCTGTACGGGCGATATCTCGAATCTCGGTTTTTGTTTTCTCGCCTAACGGGAACAGAATTTCAGCCAACTGATCCTGAGTCAGTCGGTAAAGAAAATAGGATTGGTCTTTTTTCGGATCGACTCCTCGAAGCAACCGGTAGCGGTTTGTTTCGGCGTCAAAGAGAATGCGGGCATAGTGACCGGTCGCGAATTTATCAAAGTCTATACCGGCTTGACAGGCGGCGTCGGGCAGGGCTTTGAATTTGATTTTAGCATTGCACCAAACGCATGGATTCGGCGTTCTGCCGGACATATATTCTTCTTTGAAATTAGCCAAAACGGTCTGTTTATAAATGCCTGTGCAATCGATCGTATGATATGGAATACCGATGATTTCGCAAATTTTGCGGGCGGCTTCAATGTCCTGTTCTTCATGCGGAGAAAAACAGGCGTCCGCCGTTGTCAAATGCGAAAAGGCTCGATTGTTTTTATCCCAGATGGCCATGGTCGCGCCGATGACGTCATGACCCGCTTTTTTCATTAAATAAGCGGTGACGGCGGAATCGACACCGCCGCTTAACCCGACCAGAATTTTCATAAAAAGATTTCCTTCTTCTATGTAAATTTCATCATTTTATTTTTGTTTACAGAGATGGAAAAAACTTTTCAAGAAAAATACTGTCCGGATGAACGAAGTTTTTTTCCGATGGGTATCCTTCCGGAAAGCGCTGTTTCCGTTATGCCGGTCAAGTAAGCTCTTCCGCCCGCAGATTCAATTCCAGCCACTTTGTTTCTTTTTCGTCCAAAAGCTGTTTGGTCGCTTCCAGATCTCCTGCCGTTTGCTGAAATTCCGACGGGGAACGGGCGTAAAAGTCCGGCTCGGACAGCTTGGCTTCCAGTGTTTTAATTTTTTGTTCCAATGCGGCGATTTCGTCGGGCAGAAGCTCCAGCAACCGTTTTTCTTTATAAGATAATCGCGGCTGTGCGGGAACAGAGCGTTCAGGACGTTCCTTTTTTTCAACCGTTTTGACGGCCGGTTTGGCTTTTTCCTTTTTTTCTTTGATTTTTGCCAGCATGTTCGTGCAGGAATCGACGTATTCGACGACACTGCCGTCACCCGCCATATACAATAAAGACGTTGCCGTATTATCCAGAAAATCGCGGTCGTGGCTGACAATCAGGGCGGTTCCTTTATAGTTTGCCAGAGCTTCTTGCAATAAATCAAGCGTGTCCATGTCCAAATCGTTGGTCGGTTCGTCCAGCACCAGAAAATTAGACGGTTTAGCCAGTTCCCTTGCCAGCAAAAGCCTGTTCTTTTCGCCGCCGGACAAAACGGAAACGGGTGTGTTCGCCTGCATCGGTTCAAAAAGGAAGTCTTTCATATAAGAATAAACGTGCTTCGGTTCCCCGCCGACAAAAATGTGATCGCCGCCGTCGGGGCAGAGCGTTTCCTTTACCGTGCTTTGCGGATCCAAAGCCAAACGGTGCTGGTCGAAGTAGACCTCCTGCAAATTTCGCGTCCGGCGGACAAACCCCGTGTCCGGTTCCAGTCGTCCGGTCAGCATACGCAGCAACGTCGTTTTCCCGACGCCGTTCGCGCCGACAATGCCGATTTTATTTCCGCGCATCAGTCGCAAGGAAAAGCCGGAAACAATCGTCCTGTCACCGAACGCTTTGGAAATGTTCTTGGCTTCAATGATCAGGTTCGTTTTGATTTCCCCCTGATCAATGTTTAAATCGACCGATCCGTTTTTTTTGATTTGCTCGCGGCGTTCGTTGCGTAGATCGTATAATTTGTGCAGCCGGCCTTGATTGCGTTTGCGTCGCGCGGTGACGCCTTTGTGCAGCCATTCGGTTTCGGCTTCGATTTTTTTGTTCAACCGGTGGCGTTCGATTTCTTCCTGTTCGTAGACGCGTTCCTGCCAATCCTCAAACACGTCGAACCCTTTGTTCAGCGTTCTGACAATGCCGCGATCAAGCCAAATGATATTGTCTGAAACGCGCTTGAGAAAAGTTTTATCGTGGCTGATAACGACCAACGCGCCGGAAAAAGAGCCGAGCGTTTCCTCCAGCTGTTCAATGGCGGCAATGTCCATGTGATTGGTCGGTTCATCCAACAGCAAAATGTCGGGATCGTTAATCAGCGCACGCGCCAAAGCGGCCTTTTTGCGTTCCCCTCCGGATGCCGTTTTCGGATCGGCATCGGCGGCGATATGAAACTTTTCAATCAGGATGTCAGCTTTGTATTCTTCGGTTTGCCGCCGTTCCGCCGGCAGTCCCGATAATATGACAGAGCGCAGGGAGGCAAAGCCCGAAAGCCCGTCTTCCTGCGCCATGTAAGAAACAACCGTTCCCGGTTGCATGAAAATTTCCGCTTTATCGGCTTCCTGCAAGCCGGCGACGACTTTCATCAGCGTCGATTTGCCCGATCCGTTGCGGCCGACCAGACAGTATCTTTTTCCCTTGGCCAGATACAACTCCAGTCCCGAAAATAAAGGACGCGCCCCGAATTGCAGATAAGCATCCGTTATCGTGTAAATCGGGGCGTCGAAATCCATTTTTATTTAGATCTTTTTGAACAGCTTGAAAACACCGCCCAAAATCACGGCGAAAATCGCCGCCAAAGCCATACCTTCAAAGGTGGCCGTGCCGATGCTGATGCGGGCGCCGGAAACGCCGACAATCAGAACAATCGAGGTCAGAACCAGATTGGCCGGCTTGTTATAGTCGATTTTCTGTTCCATCAGCGTTCTGATACCGGATGTGGCAATCACGCCGAACAGCAACAGGGAAACACCGCCGATTACGGAATCGGGAATCGTGCGAATCAATGCCGAGAACTTGCCCAAAAACGACAGAACGATCGAGAATATGGCTGCTCCGGCGATGACGTAAACGCTGAAAATGCGGGTGATGGCCAGAACGCTGACGTTTTCGGAATACGTCGTGTTCGGGGTCGATCCGCAGAAACCGGACAGAATGACGGACAGACCGTTACCGAAAAAGGAACGATGTAACCCCGGCTGTTTCAACAGATCGTTTCCGACAACCGAGCTGACGACAATCAGATCGCCGATGTGTTCCGCAATGCAAACCAGCGCAACCGGCAGAATGATGGCAATGGCACTCGGGTTGTAAACGGGCGTCGTGAATTTCGGCAGGGAAAACCACGGGGCTTCTCTGACCAGCGTGAAATCAACCTGTCCCATGCAAACAGCGAAGATATAACCGGAAACGATACCGACTAAAATCGGAATGATCGACAGAAATCCTTTGAAGAAAACATATCCGAAGATCGTGACGGCCAGAGTGAACAAGGCGATGGAAACCGTAACGGGATCCATGACCGGAGCGGTCAGACCGGACATTCTGGCGGCGATGGGGCCTAAAGCCAGACCGATGACGGCAATCACCGCGCCGATGGAAGCCGGCGGCAGAATGGCGTAAACCCATTTATAGCCGACTTTGGAAATGATGGCGGAAACGAGTACAAACGCAGTACCGACGGCGATAAAGCCGCCCAAAGCGTCCGCATAACCGTATTTGGAAATGACCAGTTGTCCGCAGGCAATGAACGCGGAGGACGCGCCCAAGTAAACGGGAATCATCTTTTTGGTAATCAGGATGTATAATAATGTGCCGATACCGTTGAACAACAGAACGATGGCGGGGTCAATGCCCAACAGAATGGGAACGAGAACGTTCGCGCCGAACATGGCGAACAAGTGCTGCAAAGAAAGCGGCAAAGCCTGCAAAATGGGCAGCTTTTGGTCGACCTGAATTGCTTCTCTCATGGAAAACTCCGGTAAAAAAATTAAAACATTCGGATAAAATCCGTAACTTTAAGTCTTATCCTTATACCGTTGAATTGTTCCGATTAAAAGAATTTTATGTATTTTTTTTCTTTTTTTTCTTGTTTTTTTTCGGCTTTGAGCCGGATTTTTTTTCTTCCGGAGGGGGAATCAGGTCTGAAGAATCATAGTCCAGTACTTTTTCCAGATGTTCGCACAGCAGCCGCATGGTTTGCAGGCGGCCGTATTTTTTATTGTTGTCGGCGACAACGAACCACGGCGCGTATTTGGTGTTTGTCTTTTCCAGCATATCGTCGAACGCTTCGTCGTATTGCTCCCATTTTTCGCGGTTGCGCCAGTCTTCGCTGCCGATTTTCCACTTTTTATAATCGGTTTCCTCGCGGGCTTTGAATCTGACCATTTGTTCGTCTTTGGTGATATAAAGCAGAAACTTGACAACGATGTTGCGCCCGTCGGCCAGTTGCTTTTCAAAATGGTTGATTTCTTCATAAGCGCGTTTCCATTCCTTTTCGGTCGCAAAATGTTCAATCCGTTCAACCAGAACGCGGCCGTACCATGTGCGATCGAAAACGGTCAACAGTTTCTGGTCGGTCAGGCGTGTCCAGAAACGCCATAAATAGTTGTGGTTGATCTCCTCTTTCGTTGGCGCGGCGATCGGGAAAATATTGCAGTCGCGTATGAATATCGATGACGCCAGACGGCTGATGACGCCGCCTTTACCGGATGCGTCGGGGCCTTCAAACGCCAGAATGACTTTTTTGTTGCGTTTTTTGACTTCCATCAGCAAAGCGTTCAGACGCGCCCGCAGATAGGGCAGTTGTTCGAGATAGTCTTCTTTTGAAAGGGAGGCTTCCATATTTAGCGTTTTGACGAAGTGAGGCTTTTTCGGGGAAGGGGGGGGATTTTTTTCTTCTTCGGCTTTTTTTTCTTTCTTTTTGTTCATGGCTTCAATGCGTGTTTCGACGCGGGAGCACAGCGTATTTAAAGCTGTGCGCAGCCGTTCGGTGAAATCTTCGCTTTCGATTTCGATCCACGGCGCGTATTCCTTGTCCGTATAACGGATGATTTTTTTTGTTGTCGCTTCGAATTTTTCCGCCATACAGCAGTTTTTCCAGTCGTCCGGCATCACACGCCATTTTTCATAAGTGTCATCATCTAAAGCGCGCAGAAAAGCTTCCTGATCGCTTTTGTTCTTGTAAAACCAGAATTTGCAGAAGACGGCATCCGATTCCGCCAGAGTTTTTTCAAAGATATTGCATTCGTCCAAACGCTTGTACAATTCATCATCATCGATTTTGCCGTAAGCGTGCAGTACCATCGGATCGGAATACCAGGAACTGACAAAAATTCCCATGTTCCCGTTTATCGGTGTGTCGCACCAGTAACGGCGGAACTCGACGGGGTCTTTCTGGACATTCTGACGTTCGTAGGCGTGCAGTCCCAACTGCCGCTGATCCAGCCAGTCGCGCAATGTCCCCAGAGCGGCGTTTTTGCCGGAACCGTTGACACCGCACAGCAGAACGATGACAGGGATGTTCGCCTCTCTGATTTTTTCCTGTAAAGCAATCAGGCGCGTGCGGATTTGAGCTTCCTCCTTGCCGGAGAATTTCGCTTCGAATTCAATATCGTCCTGTTCTGAAAGATGTTTCATGACCGTTTAATCCTTTATTTAGTTTACATCAGAGATTTTCTGATGATTTTTTTCTGTCTTTTTCTCAAGCGTTTTTTTTGTGCGTTTCGGTTTTTCCGCTGTTTTTTCCTCTTTGCGTACGGCCTTTTTCTGGCGGGCGACAATGCCGCGCAGTTTAGCGGAACCGCGGCCGGACAAGCTCGGGTGCGTCATGAAAAACTGGTGGCAGGAGAAAGCCTGCGGACTTTCCGAAACGCGGGTGTAGGTCATGTCGGGGTGCAAAACCCAGCTTAACGCTTCGTCTTTGATGTTGCCCTGCATGATTTGTCCCATGATTTGTTCGTGAACGGTTTCGTTTTCGATCGGGACGAGCGTTTCGACGCGGTGCATCGTGTTGCGCTGCATCCAGTCGGCGGACGAAATGAAGACTTTCGCTTTCGGCGACGGCAGTTTGTTGCCCGCGCCGAAGCAGAAAATGCGCGCGTGTTCCAGAAAACGTCCGATAATGCTTTTGACTTTGATGTTGTCGGAAAAGCCCTCTATCCCCGGACGCAAAGCGCAAATCCCGCGTACGACCAGCGTGATTTTCACGCCGGCCTGTGAAGCGCGGTACAACGCGTCGATCAGCTTGTCGTCCAGCAAAGAATTCATCTTCGCCCAGATGTTCGCCGGTTTTCCCTTTTCGGCATAAGCGATTTCCTTGTCAATCAGCTTTAACAGTTTATCCCGCAGATTCAGCGGCGCGATGGAAAGCTTTTTCAAGCCTTCGGGCTGAGCGTAACCGGTCAGATAGTTGAACACCAACGCCGCGTCTTTGCAAAGATCCTTGTCGCAGGTGAAAAACGACAGATCGGTATAAAGGTTCGCCGTGATTTCATGATAGTTGCCCGTTCCGAAATGGGCGTAGCTTTTCATTTTGCCGTTTTCTTTGCGCGTGACCAGAGAGATTTTGGCGTGCGTTTTGTAGTTCATCAGTCCGAAAACGACATGAACGCCGGCTTTTTCCATGTCTTTCGCCCATTTGATGTTCGCTTCCTCGTCGAAACGGGCGCGCAGTTCGACGACGGCGGTCACGTCTTTTCCGGCATGGGCGGCGTCGATCAAGGCTTTGACGATCGGGGAGTTCTTGTTCGTGCGGTAAAGTGTCTGCTTGATGGAAACGACGTCGGGATCCTTCGCCGCCTGACGCAGAAATTTGACAACGACTTCAAAGGATTCGTAAGGGTGGTGGATGACCATGTCCTTTTTGCGAATCGCGGCGAAATGGTCGCCTTTGAAATCGCGGACGCGTTCGGCGTGACGGGGCTTGTACGGTTTGAACAGCAGGTCTTTGCGTTCTGATAAAATCAACGATGACAGCGAGCGTACGCTTAAAACGCCGTTGCGGCGCACGACGCCGAAGCTTTCGACATCCAGCTTGTGCGTCAGATAGGCGGCCAGTTCCTGCGGCATGTCCTGATTCATCACCAAAGCGATCACGTCGCCGCGCTTTTGCTGATCCAGAGCCGTTTCAAACTGGCGCATCAAGTCTTCGGCGCGTTCGTCGACTTCCAGCAAACTGTTGCGGACGATCGAAAATACGCCCGAATGCTTGACCGTGAAGTTCGGAAAAATCGTTCCGATGAACTGCATGACGACGTCGTCCAACGCGATGAAACGGGCGGGCTTTTTACTCAGCCGGATGAAGCGCGGCAAGCTTGACGGCAGGGGAATCAACGCTTTGCGTTCCGTGCCGTGCTTGTCCTTCATTGAAAAGATCAAAGACTGCGACAGATTCGCCAGCCATGGGAACGGATGCGCCGGATCCAAAGCGATCGGCGTCAAAACGGGGAAAACGGAATCTTCGAAAATTTTATCCAACACATTCATGTCTTGTTTGGAAAGCTGGTCGCGCGAAATCAGAAAAATTTTCTCTTTTTCCATTTCCTTTTTCAGGATGTGGAAGTACTCGTCCTGCGTCTTACGTAAAATCGTGACGCGGCCGTTGATTGCGTCCAGCTGTTCCTGCGGCGTCAGCCCGTCGTCTGATCTGGCCGTTACGCCGGCGTAAATCTGCGCCAGAATGCCGGCGACGCGCACCATGAAAAACTCGTCCAGATTGGAGCCGGAAATCGCCAGAAAACGCAGCCGTTCCAATAACGGATAGCGTTTGTTCATCGCTTCTTCCAAAACGCGTTGGTTGAACGCCAGCCATGACAGTTCACGGTTGAAAAAGCGCGACGGAGAATCCATGGATACGGGGGATGAAAAAACAACGGGTTCAGACGACATGGAAAGAATCCTCATTTAAAACAAACCGATTTTAATCAATAATATTTTTTCATAAAAAACGAAAGCATAAAAAAGTTTAAACCTATGTTCAGCTTTCGTTTTTAAAGAAAAATTTTTATTCTGAAAACAGATTTTCAGGGAAGGTGAAACATGGGGCAAAAAATGGAAAAAGAACTGAAGCCGGAACAAAATGTTCCCAGACGATTGTATCTGATGCGTCACGGCAAAGCTTCAAAAAACAAAAAAGACAATCGGGACGTTTTTCGCCCTTTGGTCAAGCGGGGGCGAAAAGACGTGAAAAAAATCAGAAAGTTGATGGAGGAAAGGCGTTTGAAGCCTGATTTGATTTTATGTTCTCCGGCTGTCAGAACGTTGGAAACACTGGTGAAACTGAAAAAGGCATTTCCTACTGCGGAAGTTGTCTTTATTGATGCGCTGTATATGGCGGATGCGGACGAAATTTTGCGTATTCTGCGCCGGACGGCTCCGGACAAGCGCGAAGTGCTGGTGATCGGGCATAACCCCGGTCTGCATGATTTCCTGCCGATGGTTTGCGATTGGAACACATCGGATGAAGAATTGCATCACCACCGGATTGCGGAAAGATTCCCGACATCGGCTCTGGCTTGTCTGGAAATTCCCGAACCGTGGCAGAAACTGGGGAACGCGCCCGTCCGCCTGAAAGAATTTGTTTATTCGTCCGACCTTTAGATTTTTTTCAGTAAAGTCAGCAAAGCCTGCGCCGCCATATCGCAGGCTTTCGGTGCGTTCGTTTCAAAATCGCCCAAAGTGTGCTTCCTGTTGTCCGAAATCGCGCGGATGACCGTAACGGGAATGTTCCATAACGTCGCAATTTGCGCAACGGCCGCGCTTTCCATGTCGATGCAGACGGCGTTGAAGTTTTCTTCCAGAAAATCCTTTTCCTTTTCTTCTGCGAAAAAGTCGATCGTCGCCAGCGTGCCCGACGCATACGGGGCGTTCATCCGTTCCGGCAGATACGCCGTTTGCGAGAACCCCGGTTTCCCTTCAAAAAATTCCAAAGCGGATTCCGTTATTTCCGTCGGGCTGTAGGTGTCGCCGAAGCAAACGTCCCCGTGAACGATACGGTTCGGAACGACAACGTCGAAAACATCCAGCTTTTCGGAAATCGCACCGGCGACGCCGCAAACGAAAATATGGTCGGGTTCGTACGTTTGAATGACCTTTTGCGTTTTGGCGGCTGCAAACGTTTTTCCGATGCCGCTTCGTGCCAGAATGACGTCCAGTCCGTTAAAATCGAATTTTTTTTCTTCAAAGACGGTTTCGATCGTTTCCCCCAATTTTCCGAACGCTTTTTCGACGGCGTTGAATTCCATGGGCATCGGGCACAATACGGCGATAATCGGTTTCATTTTTTTCTCCTTTACGGTTGAGAACGGCGACGTGCAGAATAACAGAAAAGGAATCTCCGGTAAATATAAACCGTATAAACGATAAAAAGGCGGGAAAATCCCGCCTTTTAAAGTTTTTATCCGAATGTCAGAAACCTCTGGTCAAAGAGAACATCATCGTCCGGCCGACCGTGGAATTGATGAACGAACCGCCGTCACTTCCGCGTCCCTGACACGTTGCGCGGCAGTTACCCTTTTCCGCGGCGGCGACTTTTTGAGCCAGTTCGTCGCGGAAAGCCGGTTTGTAAACGAAAACCGTATCGTACGAACCGGACGCATCCCGTTCAATCCCGTCAATTTCACGCGCTTCCGCCAAACGGATGTCTTTGTGTATTTTCAGCGAATCGGTATTCATGACCGGATCTTGCGACGTATGGTAATTCTGAAGCAAGAAGCCTTTTTCAATCGCCTTTTCCATCGGCACACCCATTTCGGCGACGGAGTCGATTGTCGCCAACAATGTTTTGTCGTAAAGAGCCGCATTTTGACGGTCTTCCAACCGCTGTTGTCCGGCGGCGGCGGCTCCCATGAAGCCTACAAACGTGCATACTCCCGCCATTGCCGCAGCGGTTGCGGGCATAATACGGCAATAATCGGTTTCAATTTGATTCCTCCTTTAAAATTGAAATTTCGTTCAGAGCGACGGAATGCTTTATTTTTGTTAAGTCTTTTTATTGTCGATACACTGAAAGATTGCTATGATGCTTTTAATATATTTCGGGAGAAAGCATGATGGATAAATGGCAAAAACGCTTTTTTGATTTGGCTCAGTTGGTCGCGACGTGGTCGAAAGATCCGTCTTCGCAGGTCGGCGCGGTGATCGTTGACGATAAGAAACGCATCGTTTCCGTCGGTTTTAACGGGTTGCCCATCGGGGTGGAAGATACGGAAGAACGCTTGAACAAGCGGGAATTGAAGTATGAATTGATTGTTCATGCGGAAGCCAACGCGATTTTGACCGCGCCGAAATCGGTGGCGGGCTGTACGATTTATGTGTATCCCTATCTGCCGTGTTCGCGCTGCGCTGGTGCGATCATTCAGTCCGGCATCAAGCGCGTCGTCGTCGAAGACAAACCGATCCCCGACCGGTGGCTGGAAAACTTCAATCTGGCAAAAGCCATTCTGGAAGAAGCCGGCGTCGCGGTCGATATAATCCCGTCGGACAGATAACCTTTAGCCAGCCTGATTCTTTATCTGATTTTTGATATTTTAAGCCGTATTTAAAAGGGAGAAGATCAGATGAAAAAAGAAGTGTTAACAGGATTGGCTTTATTTTGCGCGGCATCTTGTCCGGCTTTTGCCGACGGGATGAAAACGTTCGGAACGGTTGAACAAATCATGGCCGAACAGAATACGTTTACCGTTCGCGGTGATGACGGCCATACCTATTTGTTCAATGTCAACGAAATGACCGAAATGGAAAAAAACGGCAAGTGGTTTGACGAAGACGTTACGCTGACCGATTTGAATACGGGCGATCGCGTGCAGGTGGAATATTTTGCGGACAATCCGGATTATCTGATTGTCGACGAAGTGGAAATCTTTCCGCCGAAAGCGAAAAAGCCGATGAAAAACAAAAAGAAAAAATAGAACGGGCCCGCTTTACGGCGGGCTTCTTTTTTGTGTATGCTTAAAAAAAACATACGGAAAGGTTCTTTTATGATCGTTAAACAAGTTACTGTCGCCGATATCATTGAAACGAACGCTTATTTTTATATCGACGGGAAGACGAAACACGGTTTTTTGATCGATCCTGCAGCGCAGGCGGATGTTTTATTCGGGATGATTGAAGAAAACGGCTGGACGATTGAAAAAATGCTGATTACGCACGGGCATTTCGATCATATCGGCGCGGTGGAAGAGATTCATCGGCAATTAAAGATTCCGTATGTCGCCCATCGAAACGGGCGGGAATATTTAACGGACGGCCGTCTGAATCTGGGAAATTACTGTGGCAAAACGTTTGCTTTGGACAAAGCGGAATATGTGAACGACGGCGATGAAATAACATTGAAAGCCGAGCCGTCCGTAAAACTGAAAGTCCTTCATACCCCCGGTCACACCCCCGATTCCGTTCTTTATTACGATGCGGCGAATAAAACGGCTTTCGTCGGGGATACGATTTTCAAAGACAGCATGGGAGCAACGCATTTCCCCGGCGGCGATTTTGCGCAGCTGCAGCAAAGCATCCGGCAAAAGGTTTTGACTTTGCCCGACGATACGGTTCTGTATTCGGGGCATTCCGAACCGACGACCGTCGGTTATGAAAAAAGAAATTTCGGGATGTAATCAGGCGCTTTTATCCATCAAAAGACCGGATAAAAACGTCATGACGTCTTTTGTTTCGTAATCGCAGAAATCCTGCGTG
>JAFYCE010000119.1 GCA_017539865.1 Alphaproteobacteria bacterium | reverse complement strand
TCCGTCTCCGTCGTTATCACGTTCAGAGAGGCGGCAATCACCCGAACATCCGCCAAATCGCATCCCGCCGTCAAAGCATCCAGCGCCTGCATAACGGGAAAACCGGCGGAACGGAAATGGCAGCGGTACGGATGAACCGTGCCGTCTGACACCAAAAAGACGCCGAATTCCCCTAACGGAGACTCCACTGCGGCATAAACCTCACCCGCCGGTAATGCCATCCCTTCGCCATACATTTCAAAATGGCGGCTGATTTGTGTCAAAGACTGCAATTCCGTTGTAATAAGCTCCGGAACGATCACACTGCCTTGCGGCATTTTTTCCAAGGCCTGCCGGATGATCTGCATAGATTGGTAGATTTCGAAAATCCGCAGCAGATACCGTGCATAGCAATCCCCTTCCATTTTCACCGGAACGTCAAATGAAAGCCTTTGATACGCCTCATACGGTTCCGCCGTTCTCAAATCCCTTCTGACGCCGCACGCCCGCAGATCAACCCCCGAAAAACCATAAGAAACAGCCAAGGAAGCATCTATTTTTCCGATACCGACCGTTCTGGATTTGAATATCCTGTTTTCTGTCAGCAAATCCTCAATTTCCTGCAAAACCGGAGGCAACTCTTCAGACAACCAAACGGAAAGATCTTTCTGCGCCTGAGAGGACAAATCCCCTTTTACGCCGCCGCTGCGGATAAAAACGCACGGCGCGCAATTTCCGCACATTTCCTCGATCAGCCCGTAAATACGTTCCGACATACGGTCGACCAAAGAATAAACGCTGTCCGTTCCCGTTTCGGCCGCCAAATTTGCCGTCGCTTGCAAATGCGACAGAATACGTCCCGTTTCCGCCAAGATTACCCGAATGTAAGCGGCTCTTTCCGGCACGGAGATTTCCAGTAATTTTTCAACGGCGGCAACGAAAGCGTGCGTACAGGAAAAAGGTGCGGAACGGTTCAATTTATCGGCATAGACCAACCCTTGCAGAACGGTCGCCCGTTCCATACACTTTTCCATTCCGCGGTGCGAAAAACCGATATACGGATCGACACGCTGAACCGTTTCCCCCATCCCCATGATGACCAGACGTCCCATTCCCGTTCCCGCAGCAGGCGTCGGAGCAATATTGATAAAGGAGCTGTTTCCGAAAACGTTCATCATGCGTCCAGCTCCAATACAACGCCGGCGGGACGTTTTTGAACATCAGTCGACGGAACGGAAACGCATTCACGTTTTTCTGCGTCATAAACCAACCGTTCCGTACCTTGAGCCGGATACGTCCGGCGCAAAGGAAACCCCGACATATCATCAGACGTTAAAAGGCGGCGCAGATCCGGATGTCCTTCGAAAGAAACGCCGAACATTTCCCGAATTTCCCGTTCATACCATGCCGCATTGACAAAAATCCCCGTCACGGAAGGAACCGGCACATCTTCCTGCGTTGAAACGACGATTCTCAAACGCCGTTCCATCATCACGCTCAGCAAATGATAAACGATGGAGAAACAATCCTGCCGGTCGGGATAATGCACGCACGTCATATCGGTCAACTGCGTAAATCGGCAAACGGGATCGTCGCGCAAAAATTGCATCACGCGGGGCAAAGCCGCCCTTAAAATTTTCAAAGTCAACATTCCCGAAACGACCGTTTCTTCCGGAATATCCTGTCTGGCGAAATGCAGCCGGATGAACTGCCCGAAATCCTCTTGCGTTTTATAAACGGAAACCGTCATACCGTTTTCCCTTCAATTTTCATCCGGACAATCTTTTTTAAAGCCGCCATTCCTTTTCCGATTGCCGCAGCATCAGGAGGACATCCGGGGATATAAACATCAACAGGCAGAATATCGGCGATATCCGTCGTAGCGTAAGAACCGGCGAACAATCCGCCGGAAGCGGTGCAGCCGCCCCATGCAACAACATACTTGGGTTCGGGCATTTGATCATAAAGCCGCCGAACGGTCGAAGCCGCTTTACGGCTTAAAGCGCCGCCGACCAGCAACACATCCGCATGGTGCGGATTGGAAACGACATCAGCCCCCGTTTGCCGCAGTTGTTCAAAACAGCATCCGCATCCCGCCGGTACGGGAAAAACGGAAAAAGCGTTTTTCTGCGCCCATGCGGCGAACGCTTTCAAAAAAGCCGACATCACTCTTTGCGTACGGCTTTCCGCCTTTATTTCCATTCCAACGCCCCCTTCTTATATTCGTAGAAATAGCCTACGCCCCAAAGCCCCCCTACCAACAGAGCCGTCACAATCCCGTCATTTTGCGACAAATGCAAAGAAATCGCCCAAGGCAGCAATAAAAGCAATTCGGCGCTGAATAAAACGAACAGCAAGGCGATAAAAGCGAAACGGACGGGAAAATGAGCCGTAACGGGGGAAAGAATGTGGAAACCGCCCGCATAGCTGTCATTTTCATCAGCCTGTTTGCGGTTTGCAAACAGTTTTCGGCTCAAGAAAGCGGCAAAACAAACCAATCCCGCGGTCAAAAGCAAAGCCGTCAGAAAAAAGACCAGAAAATAAAAATAAGAATGCGTTACGTTTTCCATAGAAAACGGTTTACATCAAACGCGCGTTCAGTTCAACGAATATAGGAAAAATCATGAAAATCAGCGCGGCAAGGCCGGCAAATTTTCAGGCGAAAGAGGCAATTTCTTAACAAAACGCACGGGAACTTCATATTCGCGCATCAGCTCGCTGCCTTCGAATTCAACGATCAAAACCGACTCCGCCTTAGCCAAAGGCGCGCGGGCGTCCGGATGAATGAAATCCAACGTAATCGAAAAGCCGTGCTGACGATACAGCAACGCATGTTTTCCGCCGTCGTAAACGATTTGAGGATGATCCGGCTCACCGGCTCTGGCACGAATCGAAATCAACAAATCGCCGGCGCCGTTTTGCAGGATATCATAAAACCCCTCTTGTTCTGGTCCTGTTTGTTTTTCAGCCATTATCCCCTCTTAATTTTTCTTCATCTTCCCCTGCATCCAAAGCAGCCACCATCACAGGCAGTCCGGCTGCCAGTGACGCCGCTTCTTGCAAATTCGTTTTTATTTTATCGGCGGGCAACTGTAAAGCAATTTCCCGAAAATAAAAAGTTTTTCTTTTGATTTCATCCAAAATTCCAAAAATCCTTCCCGCATAAGACTCTTTAACGGTCTTTTCCGGTTGGATTTGATAAACCCGTTTCAGAAAACCGGAAACGGCCGCTTTCATTCTGGCCGCATATCCGGACACAATCATCTGCCTTTCGACCAGCGAAGCGGCATTTTCGTCCGCCGAAGTGTCGAAAACGGCCGCCATATTTTTCAAACATACGAACACTTCCGCCAATTCTTCGGAAGAAATTTCATAGCCATCAAAATTATACAGCCTTTTTTCCGCCATATCTGCGCCTTTTCGCCTTGCATGCGATTTGATTTTAAATGACAGAAGTTTCGAAATCTTTAACCGGAAACAAAGATATCGCCAAATAATGCCGGCCGCTTTGTCGGGCCTTTTTTCTTCGGCGACCGGAAAGATTTTTTCCGCCATTCCAATCACATCCGGAAGCTTCCGCTCCGAAACAAATCTTTTATACAACAAAGTTAGACGAAAAATCAAACCGTTTTTCGAAATTTTTTTCCGATTTTCATTTGTTTTGTTTCAATCCGCCCGATTTTTTTCGGAACGGATAAAAAAAATAAAGAAATTTTTTCATTTTTTATTTACCTTGCCTCATAAATATAGTATCCAACCTATAAAATAAACCACTATATGAGGACAATTAACGTGACAAAGAAAACGACTGAATGCAAATCGCCCGAACTGCCGAAAGTAACGGCGGAAATGATTGCCGAAAAAATCGAACGCCTGATGAAATATTCCCTGTGCAAACAGGTTTGCGAAGCGTCCAAGGAAGACTTGTTCACAGCTTTGGCTTTGGCGGTACGCGAAATCGCCGCCGACCGTATGTATGAAACGGCCAGCCGGTACGCCAAAGCGAACCCGAAGCGCGTTTACTATCTGTCGGTGGAATACCTGCTCGGACGTTCTTTGGTGAACAATCTGGACAATCTGGGCATTCACGACTTGCTGGATCAAGTTAAACTGGACAACCCGATTCCCCTGCGCGACGTGATCGACTGCGAATACGATCCGGCTTTGGGCAATGGCGGTTTGGGACGTCTGGCGGCCTGCTTCATCGATTCCATGGCGACGTTGGGTCTGCCGGGGTACGGTTACGGCTTGAACTACCAATTCGGTTTGTTCAAACAGGTTTTCGAAAACGGTTACCAGAAGGAATTGGCCGATTCATGGATGGAACGTTCCTCGCCGTGGCAGATCGAACGCGCCGACCGCGCCTGCCGCGTGCCCATCTACGGCCGTCTGGTCTATGAGGAAGTCAACGGCGAACGCCGCCCGCACTGGGTCGACACGGAAACGATCGTCGGCATTCCGTACGATATGCCGATCGTCGGCTTCGGCGGCAAGACCGTCAACTATCTGCGTCTGTTTTCGGCACGTTCCGACAATCTGCTGGACATCAAAACCTTCAATGAAGGCGGCTATATCAAAGCGGTCGAAAAGAAAATCAAGTCCGAAACGATTTCCAAAGTGCTGTATCCTTCCGACGCCGTCGAAGCCGGCAAGGAATTGCGCCTGACGCAGCAGTATTTCTTTGTTTCCTGTGCCATCAGCGACATTATGCGCCGTTTCCTTGAAACGAACACGGATCTGCGCGACTTCCCGAAAAAGGCGGCCATCCAGCTGAACGACACGCATCCGACGCTGGCGATTCCCGAACTGATGCGCGTTCTGATCGACGTTCACGGCTTGGATTGGGACACCGCGTGGGAAATCACGGAAAAGACGATGGGGTACACAAACCACACCCTGTTGCCGGAAGCGTTGGAACGCTGGTCGGTTGCTTTGCTGGAAAAGGTCGTTCCCCGTCATTTGGCCATCATTTACGAAATCAACGATCACCTGATGAAGAAAGTGGCCGCCAAATACCCCGGCGACGTGGGCAAGCTGGCGCGTATGTCCGTCATTGAAGAAGGCGACGTCAAAAAAGTCCGCATGGGCAATCTGGCGATTGTCGGCTCTCATTCCATCAACGGCGTGGCGGCGATCCACTCCGAACTGGTCAAGAAGAATCTGGCGCCGGACTTTTATGAAATGTGGCCGGAACGCTTCAACAACAAAACGAACGGCATTACGCCGCGCCGTTGGCTGTTGAGCGCGAACCCCGAATTGGCGAACTTGATTTCCGAAAATATCGGAACGAATTGGATTTCGCATTTGGACGACCTGAAAAAGATTGCGCCGTTGGCGACCGATTCCGGTTTTGTCAATTCGTTTTTCCGCATCAAAAAAGCCAACAAGGAAAAGCTGGCGAAGATCATTCTGAACACGACGGGTAACATTGTCGATACGGATTCTTTGTTCGACGTTCAAGTCAAGCGTATGCACGAATACAAACGTCAGCTGTTGAATGCGTTGAACATCATTTACAACTATCTGCAAATCACGGAAGACGGATTGTCCCTGCCTTCGCCGCGCACGTTCATTCTGGGCGGCAAAGCGGCTCCGTCGTATGATTTTGCGAAGCTGGTCATCAAGCTGTTCAACAATCTGTCGCAAGTGATCAACAACGATCCGCGCGTCAAGGATCAAATGAAAGTCGTCTTCATTCCGGACTATAAAGTGTCGATTGCGGAACGCGTGTTCCCCGCTTCGGATGTTTCCGAACAGATTTCGACCGCGGGCTTTGAAGCGTCCGGCACGGGCAACATGAAATTCATGCTGAACGGCGCGCTGACGGTCGGTACGCTGGACGGCGCGAACGTCGAAATCCGCGAAGAAGTCGGCGAAGAAAACTTCTACCTGTTCGGTTTGACAACGCCGGAAGTCAAGAAAATCCACACGGAAGGTTCGCACAAGCCGTGGGAACTGTACGGCTCGGACGAACGTATCCGTCGAATCATGGATGCGTTGTCATCCAATTTGTTCTCGCCGGCCGAACCGGGGATTTTCAAACCGATTTTCCAGAACATCATGACGTCGGACTATTACCTGTTGCTGGCGGATGTCGGTTCTTATATCGACACACAGGCAAAAGTGGGCAAGGACTTCCTGAACAAAGCCTCTTGGGGCAAGAAAGCGGTGATGAATGTCGCCTGCTCGGGCAAGTTCTCCTCCGACCGCACAATCAAGGAATACGCGCAGGACATCTGGGACGTCAAACCCGTTCTGTAAAATGCTTGCCTATGGAAAAAGCCTCCGCAAAACGGAGGCTTTTTTTTGTTGTGAAGCCAAAAAGAAAACCGTTATACTATCCGAATTGGTATAATCAATAACGGAAAGGGGCTTTCATGAAAAAGTCGATTTTGGTATTTGCAGGGCTTGCTTTGAGTTCCTGCGCCTCGGATCCCGTTCTTTTGACCGAGGCTTTTGACGAAGCCGAAGCTGAAGAACAGATAAAAGACGGAAAAAACACGATCGAAGGTTCCGCCGTCTGGCGTGAAAAGAAAGGCGGCGTCCAAAAATGTTCCGGCTATCGGGTTTATCTTTACCCCGCGACGAAATACGCCGAAGAACGGGCAAAGCATTTGTTCGGCGAAAGAAAGAACGGCTCGAGAGAGGCAAGCAAGGAAAAAGTGGTTTTCATTCCTGATGAGAAAGCCTTTCACCGGTTGAGCCGCAAAACCGTTTGCGATGTTGACGGAAAATTTGAATTTGAAAATGTCGGCGACGGAGATTATTTCTTAACGACAAAAATCGTTTGGGGAAATCCGGATGAACCGGACGAACAGACGGAAGGCGGCAATTTGATGCAGAAGATCAGCGTCAAAGGCGGTCAGAAAATCAAAGTCGTTTTGTCCCCGTACTTGTAAGCTTCTCAACGAAAAAGCCTCCGCAAAATGGAGGCTTTTTTTTGATTTTCTTAACGGCCTTTTTGTTTCAGTTTGGAAACGACCGCCGCTTTTGCGGTTTTGTTACGGGCGGGGATCAGTTTGCCGTCTTCCGTCCGGTCGTTCATTTTCAAAACGGAAAGATCCGCCCTTTCGCCGGCTTTTCTGGCATAACCGATCATTGCCGCATAAATTTCCTGTTTATCGGCGAGCCTGATCGAATTGGCAATTCCCGATTTCAGAAAATCTTCCGATACGTATTTTTTCCCGTTATGACGCAACTGTTTCAGGATAACCTCGTCGGACAATTCCTTTTGGAAAAGGCCTTTCCGATCCTCCTGCAACCAACCTGTGACAAACGTTTTATAGTCGTTATCATAAGAATTCATCATCGGAACATTTTCATACCAGCCGGTAAAAGTCTTTTGCATGGCCTTTTCAGAATCGCCCGATTTTTCCATTTCCCCTTCATACGTTTTCAAAAGACCGGACAAATGGGGATTCTTTTCCATAATCATCTGATATATCACGGGATAAGCCGTTTTACATTCATAAGAGAACGCCGTCTGATGCGCATACGCGTCCGCTTCCTTAGCCCGTCCGTTCCGGAAAACGTCGGCGGCCGAATAATTGATGGCCGCGAAATCCTTACTCCCCTTTAAATACCATTGAACGGCATGCGTCCCCTCGTGAACCAACAGGATAGCCATGCCTTCCAAAGACATATTCCGGTTAATGACCAACTTGTTTTTTCCCGGACTGAAAAAGCCGCCCATTCCTTCCAAGCCGTCGAAGTGAATGGAACATCCCGCTTTCGATAAATTTTTCAGCGTTTCACGACCGGTCGGTGTTTTGTTCACAATGTCGATCATCTTTTCCAGCTGAGCCTTTTCGGAGGCCGCCTTTTTTTGGGAAGACGCGACAAACGCGTTCATCAGCGTCTTTTTCGCCTGCTCGGCTCTTTTGCCGCAAGCGTATTTTTTCACGGGCTTTTGCATAAATTCGGCGACCGTTTCGGACATGACAGACTTTCTCCTTTAATAAACTTGAATCATTTATAGCACTTTTGAAAAACAAATCAAGCTTTTTGTCTATTTCTTTGTTATAAAAAAGGGCGGAAAGGAAACCTGTTCCGCCCTTTTTCGACAAACCCGTTTTGTTTCTATTTGATCAAGCCGTGTTTTTTCTTGCCGACGGAAAGTTTGATTTGTCCGTTCTGCATATCGGCGGCCGTCAAGATGATGTTTTCCCCAGATACGGCGGCGTCGTTGACTTTCACGCCGTTCTGCGCGATCAGCCGCTTGGCTTCGCCCTTGCTGGCGGTCAGCTTCAACTGTACCAGCGCTTCGGTCAAAGCGATGTCGCCCGTAAAAGCGATCGTCGGCAGATCGCCGCCCCCGACGCCTTCCTCGAACGTCTTGCGCGCCGTTTCCGCGGCGGCTTTGGCGGCTTCCTCGCCGCGGCAGAGTTTTGTCGCCTCGAACGCCAGAATTTTCTTGGCTTCGTTGATTTCCTTATCCTTCAAAGTTTCCAGACGCCTGACCTCGTCCATCGGCAAGTCGGTGTAGATCCGCAGACACTTGCCGATTTCGGCGTCGCCGATGTTGCGGAAATACTGGTAATAATCGTAAGAGGACAGTTTGTCTTCGTTGATCCAGACGGCGTTGCCTTCGGACTTGCCCATCTTCTTGCCCGAAGAATCCGTCAAAATCGGACTGGTGAAGCCGAACAGCTCGACATCGTACTTGCGCCGCCCCAGTTCCGTGCCGGACGTGATGTTGCCCCACTGGTCGGAACCGGCGATCTGCGCGCGACAACCGAATTTTTCATACAGACGGCAGAAGTCGTAACCCTGCAATAACTGATAGTTGAATTCAAGGAACGTCATCTGCTGTTCGCGTTCCAGACGCGTTTTCACGCTTTCCATCGTCAGCATGCGGTTGACGGAATAATACGTTCCGACATCACGCAAAAAGTCCAGATAGTTGATGTCCTTGAACCATTCGTAGTTGTCGACGACGACCGCGCCGGACGGCGTGTCGTCAAAGCGGATGAATCGCGCGTAGGAGCTTTTCAGCCCTTTGATATTTCCGGCAATCGTTTCCGGCGTCATGAAGGGACGCAGTTTGTCTTTGCCGGACGGATCGCCGATTCTGGCAGTCGCACCGCCGACCAGCATGACCGGCTTGTTGCCCAGTTTCTGGAACCAGCGCATCATCATCACGGGAACCAGATGGCCGACGTGCAGACTGTCCGCCGTCGGGTCGGATCCCAGATAGCCGACGGCCGGCTTTCCCGTTTTTTCGCATTCGCACAGATAAGCGTCAAAACCTTCTTCGTTCGTGCATTGATTAAAGAAACCGCGTTCGGTCAGAATACGCAAAAATTCGGATTTAAACTGAGTCATCAAAAACCGTCCTGTTTGGATTTTATTAAACTATTCAGGCTATGATATTTATCAGTAAAGGCAAATAAACTCAACAGCAAAGAAGAGGAAAAATGGAAGTCATCAGGCCGTTGACAGCTTTGGGATTGATGAGCGGGACTTCAATGGACGGCGTGGACGCGGCCTTATTGGTCACGGACGGCGTGGACGTTTTCGAATACGGCAAAGCGTTAAGCCGCCCGTACGATATGGAAATGCGCGCCGAACTGCGATCCGTCAGCGGACACATTCCGGCCGAAGACGATCAGCACATCAAGGACGTTGAACGCAAAATGACCCTTTTCCATGCCGAAGTCGTTTCGGAATTACTGGACGCCGCAGGATTAAGACCGGAAAACGTCGATGTGGCGGGCTTTTACGGTCATACGATTTTCCACGATCCGTCAAACCGCGTTTCCGTTCAGATCGGGGACGGCGATCTGCTGGCGGAACAAACGCGCATTCCCGTCGTCAACCGTTTTCGCAATTCCGACATTGCCAGCGGCGGACAAGGCGGCCCTCTGATTGCATCCTATCATGCGGCTTTGGCACGCGATTTGGAAAAACCCTTGGCCGTTTTAAACATCGGCGGCGTATCCAAACTGACATGGATCGGCGAAAACGGCGAACTGCTGGCCTTTGACACAGGCCCCGGAAACGCGCTGATCGACGACTGGATGATGAAAAAGCACGGCACGAACATGGACTTTGACGGCAACATCGCCGCCGGCGGGACGGTCAACGAAAGAATCGTCACCACCATGATGAAACGCCCCTACTTTAAAAAAGTTCCGCCGAAATCACTTGACCGCGACGAATTCGCGCAAAGGATCATGGACAATCTGGAAGGCGAAAGCGTCGCCGACGGCGCGGCCACTTTGACCGCTTTCACCGCCGAAGCCGTTGCCGCGGCGCAGACGTTTCTGCCGAAACCCGCCAAGCGTTTTATCGTCTGCGGCGGAGGAGCGAACAATCCGACCTTGATGCGCATGTTGCGTCAGAAAATCGACGTACCGGTCGATGTCGCGCGGAAAGTCGGTTGGAACGGCGACTTTCTGGAAGCGCAAGGATTCGCTTTTTTAGCAGTGCGCTCCCTGTTCGGACTGCCGATTTCCTTTCCGACGACGACGGGCGTCCCCCATTCAATGTGCGGCGGAATGTTTCACAGCGTTCCCAACGCCGCTAAAGAGAAGAAAATCCGCTGAGATTTCATTATAATGACAGTCTGCCGAAAAAATTTGTTTTTCCCTACAAAAACCCTTGACCCTGCGGAAAAGGGAGAGTAAGCCATTCCTGTTTTTCAAACGGATTTTTGAAAGGATTGCACCATTATGATTGATGAAGAGGATTACGGTAAAATCATCGAAGCACACGCCCATATCGGAACATGGTGCGCCGATAATGTCGATTTCACCGAAGAAACTCTGAACGCCGTTCTGGACGAGCCGTTCACTGTCAGCATCAATGACGAAGAAGAGGAAAACGAAGTTGTCGCCATTCTGGTTTCCAATATGAGCGGCATCGACCAGCTGCCGGACGGAACGCCTAAAATCGGCGAAATGGAAGCCAACGAATACATGCTGGATGTCGCGGCCGAAAATCCGAAATACAAAACGCTGATCGTCGGTCAACCCGGATACGGTGATGCCGGAAATCTGGTTGATTTGATCGAACGCCGCGGCGACGAAATTTATGGCATCAAGCTGCATCCGAACACGCTGCAGTTGGACGCCAACGATCCTCTTTACGAGCCGTATATGGCCGTCGCACAGGAATACGGATTGCCCGTCCTGTTCCATTCTCAGGACAATTATTCCGATCCCTTTTATATTTATGAAACGGCGCAAAAGTTTCCTGAAGTTCCCGTCATTATGGCACACTTGGGGATGGGCGGTGACGACAACCACTGGTACGCGTTCGGCATTTTGCAGACGGCTTTAAGATCCGGAACGGCGAACCTGTACGCCGATGTTTCGTGGCTGTCGCCGGAAATGATTGTCGCCATCTTGCAGCGTGCGGACGAAGAAACGCTCAGCCATCTGTTTTTCGGCACGGACATTCCGTTAGGCCCTTATTCCGATCCGGAGGTCTATCCCGCCCGCGTCAGCGAAGTCAAATCCGCCATTGCCGCCGCTTTTGAAGATGAAGAAGAAGCCGCCGATTTGATTCACGCTCTGTTTTACCAGAACGCTTATGACGTTTTCTTCGCCGGTCGGGACGAATAAAAATCCTTTAATCTCATTGAAAATCCTCTGAAAAAATTTTTCAGAGGATTTTTTTACTTTTTTTGCGCATGCTTTTTTAAAAAGCTGCGTTTAACAGAATACAAGACTTTGCGAAAGGGAACCGATGGACAAACGGAATTTGACAGATGAAGACCTGATGCGAAAAATCGAACATTCCGATGCACAGGCGTTTCAGGAACTGTTGAGCCGGTATGAAAAACGGGTTTTCGCATTGGCTTGGCGTCTTTGTTTCGATCAAACCGAAGCCGAAGACTTAACGCAGGAAACGTTTTTAAAAATCTGGCGCAATGCGGGAACATGGAAACCGGAAGCCAAACTGGAAACATGGATATATCGGGTGCTTTACAACCTGTTTATCGACAGCCGGCGGCGCGTCAGAGGACAAACGGAAGAGCTGAGCGAAGACATCCGCTCCGATGAAGCCTCACCCGAACAGGCGTTGATTCAAAAACGGACGGCGCAAGATGTTGTCAAAGCGTTGAACGAACTGCCGGACAGACAAAAGGAAGCGTTGGTCTTGTGCTATTATCAGGAAATGAAAGCCAAAGACGCCGCCGATATTTTGTCCGTATCCCAAAGCGCATTGGAAGCTTTGCTGTTTCGGGCAAGACAGACGCTCAAGGAAAAACTGGGAAAACGGAAAGGAAAAAGCCATGACCTCTGATTCTTTTTCAAAAACAGTTCAGACATTCGGCGTCAATCTCGCGCATCGGGAAACAAATCAAAGAGACGTTTTCGATGTCTGGGCGGCAACGGACGGCGCAGCGGTCCTGCAAACGGAAAAAGCGTTGGACGATTTGCTGAATACCGTCCGACCGCCCTCATGCTCCGGTTTGGCGGAACGGATATACGCGACAGTCTTAAACGAAACGGCACGTCGTCAGATTCTGTTATTCTGGCGCCTGTCGCCGTGGATTTCCCTCGCCTGCGCCGTTTTCGGCTTTTGTCTGGGCTGGTATCAAAACCATGCGGACACCGCCAATATGCAAAGCTATTTCAACACCATGTTCGATCTCTTTTATGAACAGTATTAACAAGGAGAATATCCCATGAATAAAAAACTGCTGATTACATTAGGCGTTTCTTTAGCTCTGAACTTCATATTCATCGGCTTTGAAGCGTCCAGAATACACTATCAACCCTGCCACCGCATTCCGCCGGCACGACCGGAATTCATGCCTCGTCCCATGGACGGCCGCAGATCGCCGGAACAAAAAATGATGCAAAAAACACTCAAAGACGCTTTTAAAAACCATGGCAAAGAAATGAAAGAAGCAATGGAAAACGTCAAGGCCGCTTTGCAAAAAGAACCGTTTGACGCCGGACAATTCAAAGCCGCCCTTCAAAAAGCCGCCGAAATCCGTCAAAGCGTCGATGCCGCCGTTCAGGAAAGCATGGTGGAAACGATTTCCAAAATGTCGCCGGAAGAACGTCACCGCTTTGCCAAACAATTCGGCCAAAAAGGAAAACCTTTCAAACATAGAAAAGACATGAAAGGAAATCATTTCAAACGGCACGGAGAAAAGCATCCGGAGCGCCCCCTGCCTCCTCCGCCGCCGGAAGAAAACGATAACGAAGATTAAAAAAAACGGAAACGCGCTTGACAAAAGCGCGTTTTTCGTAGGTGTCCTTTTTACGATTCAAAAGAAAAACGAAACACGCAAAAATTGTTTCGTTTTTCTTTTCCGGAATCGTAAGATTTATTTAATCCTTTGTTCTTTCTCCGTTCTTTTTTTTCTGTTTTTTTTCATCGACTCGTTGATTTCATTCATGATTCAAAAAGTCCTTATTTTATAAGGCCTCCGAGTCGCTTTTGATTCCATCGTGAAATAAAAATGCAACTTTTTTTATAGTTAATTGCATTTTTTTCTGGATTTCCCGAGTCGCCCCTTTATATAGTGATGAAAGTTAGTTTTTACATTCAAGGATTTCCACCATGGGCGCAACCCCCGCAAACAAAAAAATGATTCCTCTCGTATTGGACGAATCCCTTTATCAATTGATTGAAACACAAGCTCATTTAGCCGGAGAATCTTTAGAAAAATTCATTCTGGATCGCCTGAATGATTCCGTTGAAGCATGGGCTGATTATTGTTCGGCCGTATCCATGCTGAACAACGAAGAGCAGGAACATTTCCATCTGCGTGTCGTCGACTGACTTCCTTTATTTTCAAGGCCGTAAAATCCCCGTTTTTTTTCGGGGATTTTTTTAACAACAGAAGGAAAGCGTTCGGTTGCGGACGGTCAGGAAGGGTTTTGCATATACGATGTCGGGACTTTCCGCCGGAATAACCCCGGAACGCCGTTTTATGGTACTCGGAAAGCCTCCCTGAACCGTCATCCTTCCGCAGCAGGGACGATGACAGCCGTTCTGTCTCTGTCATGTTCACTGATTTGTTCCGCCTGTAACTACAAACACCCGTCGAAGTGAACGTAATATTAAAGCTGTCACTTGCGGGGTGTTTTTTCCGGTTACAAAAAAAACGCCGGAATGTTTTCCGGCGTTTTTCACCTTTTCAGGAAATGAAACTATTTGGCGGCCTTTTCACGAATGGCGGCAACGCTTTTATCCAGTTCATCCCCCATCATGGCACCCTGTGAAATGAAATCGCCGATAATAAAATCGGGAATTCCGTAAAATTCAAACTGTCCCGCCAAAGTGCGGTTTGCATTTAAAATCTTATCCAAGGCTTTGTCTTTTCTGTCCTTTTCAAATTTTTTCATATTCAATCCGGCAGATTTGGCATAGGAAACGATATCCGCTTCAGTCAAAGCCCCTTTATGCGTAATCATCGCTTGATGCATTTCAAAGTACTTACCCTGTTTTTCAGCAGCCAATCCGGCACGAGCAGCCAAATCGGACGTCGCCCCTAAAGAAGGCAGATCTTTCAACACCCAACGAATGTTGCCGTCGTTCTGTACATATTCCAAGACCTTCGGGAACATCAGTTTGCAGTAACCGCAATTATAATCGAAGAATTCAACAATCGTCACATCACCGTCCGGATTTCCGATCACCGGTGTATTCGCATCGCGTTCCAAAGCTGCACGGTGGGATTTAAGCTTGGCAACAGCCGCCTGTTTTTTAGCCTCTTCCTGACGGCGGGCGTAATTATCCATCGCTTCTTTGATAATTTCAGGATTTTCCAGTAAATAATCCTTAATGACCGTTTTGACTTCTTCTTCGTTCATACCGAATTTAAAGAACTTAGCCTGAGCCGATGCCGGAACGACAGCAGCGGAAACGGCTAATAAAACTAACATTTTACGCAACATATAGATTACCCTCTTTTATATGAAACTCTAAGCCAAGGATGATACAATAAAAACGGATTTTTTTAAACAAATATCTTTTTGATTACGATTTATTCCGGAGACTTTGCAAAATGTCCTGCGCTCGTAAAGCGGCCGGCATCGCGTCCGGCAACGTTTCAACCGCACGTTTGGCAAAACTTTCCGCTTGCTTTTTATTACCCAGCGCCAGATTATATTCCGCCAGAGCGTATGACGCCAACCCCTGCCGCCCCGTACGACCGTAGACAACCGCCTGCAATCGCCAAATCAGCGGGATTTCGTGGCTCATGTTTGTAAAAAGGGACAAACTTTTTTCCGCCTGCATCAAAGCATCGTCATCGTCTTTTTCGATTTGCGCCTGTATCAGTCCCAACCGCAATAAAACGGAATCCGGCAATAACGAAACGGCTTTTTGATACGGCTCGACCGCTTCGGCCGCCCTGCCCGTTTCGAATAAAATCTGGCCTTTCAATTCATAGAAATACGGATCGTCCGGATAATCGACGATCAACGCGTTTATTCGCACCAAAGCGTCTTTGAACCGGCCGTCCCGATATAAGGCGATCGCGCGAGCGTAACGGGCGGGCAGGCTGTTGTCAGCTTCGGGATAGTTTTCCAAAACTTTTTTTGCCGGATACAAAAAACCCGACAGCTTCGCTTTAATCCGGTCGAATAAAGCGTTTTCCCGTGCCATTCTTTTTTGATCGGGAGCAAAAAGCGTTTTGTTCTGTTCTTGCCGATTTAATATGATTTCCAAACGTTCTTTGGAAGCCGGATGAGAATGCCACAGCAGGAAATCATCCGTCACTTGATAGCTTTCCTGTGCTTTCAGTTTGCGCATGACCGCTTCCATACCGGACAAATCGTGCCCCGTTTTTTGCAGAAGGGAAACGGCGACTTGATCGGCGGCGTTTTCCTCCGTCCGGCGGTAGGCGGAAAACGCACTCTGCACCATATTTGTTCCGCCCAGCATCGCTCCGGCCGCCGCATCCGCTCCGCCGCCGGCCGCTGCGGCCATCGTTCCCAAAATCATCGACAAAAGCATGTTGCGCTGCGCAATCTTCATATTTTCATACATCCGAACGATATGACCGCCCGCAATATGGCCGGTTTCATGCGCTAAAACGGCAATAATCTCCTGCGCGTCATCCGCTTTCAGAATCAACCCCGTATGAATGAAAACATGCAGCCCTTTGGCCGCGAATGCATTGATCGTATCATCTTTGACCAAATGAACAGCCATCGCCCGCTGATCCAAACCGGCCTTTTCAAACAAAGGCGCCAGATAAACGGCAATGGCACGTTCGATTTCCTCGTCGCGCACCAAAGAAAGCGATTCAGCGCGCGCCGCTCCGGTAAAGAGCCAGAAAAAAATTCCCAGTATCAGAACGGCGCGGTTCATCATATTACAGAGAATAATACATCTTGTATTCAAGCGGATGCGGCGTTCTGTCGAACTCCTTGAGTTCCGCGCGTTTGATTTCCAGATATGAATCAATCAAATCGTCCGTGAACACATCGCCTTTTTTCAGGAAAGCGCGGTCGGCGTCCAAAGCGTCCAGAGCCTGCCGCAGATCGATTGCGACGGACGGAACGTCTTTCAATTCTTCCGGCGGCAGATCATACAGGTTCTTGTCCATCGGTTCGCCCGGATGAATCTTGTTTTCGATACCGTCCAACCCCGCCATCATCAAAGCCGCAAAGCACAAATACGGATTGGCGGTCGGATCGGGAAAACGGATTTCCACGCGTTTGGCTTTCGGACTGGAGCCGAAAGGAATACGGCAAGACGCCGAACGGTTACGCGCCGAATACGCCAGCAGAACAGGCGCTTCAAACCCCGGAACCAGACGCTTGTAGCTGTTTGTCGTCGGATTGGTAAACGCGTTGACCGCATGGGCGTGCTTGATGATGCCGCCGATGAAATACAGCGCTTTATCGGACAAGTCGGCATACCCCGTTCCGGCAAACAACGGTTTTCCGCCTTTCCAGAACGACATATGCGTGTGCATCCCCGAACCGTTGTCACCCATCACCGGTTTCGGCATAAAGGTGGCCGTCTTGCCGTATTGATCGGCGACATTGCGGACGACGTATTTATAAAGCTGCAGATTATCCGCCGTTTTAATCATATGGTCGAACGCAAAGCCCAATTCATGCTGGGCGGCGGCGACTTCGTGATGGTGTTTGTCGACAGGCAACCCCAACTGCGCCATCACCGTCAACATTTCACCACGCAAATCGTTTCCCGAATCAACGGGCGGCAAAGGAAAATAACCGCCCTTGTTCCCCGGACGATGACCGGTATTGCCGCCAGCGATGTCTTTATCCGCCATGTTGTCGGCTTCTATCGAATTGATTTCAATGGAAATCTTTTCAGGGGAAACACATGATTTGACATCATCAAAAACAAAAAATTCAGCTTCCGCCCCGACATAGACCGTATCGGCGATGCCGGTCGACGCCAGATAAGCTTCCGCTTTTTTCGCCGTAGAGCGCGGATCACGGCCATATGCCTGTCCCGTGACGGGATCAACAATGTCGCAAATGACAAACGCCGTTTTTTGAGCCGCGAAAGGGTCAACTCCCGTTGTAGCGTAATCCGGTTTTAAGAGCATGTCCGATTCATTGATTGTACACCATCCCTGCATGGAGGAACCGTCAAACATCAATCCGTCTTCCAGAAAATCTTCATCCAACACGGAATGGTGATAGCTGACGTGGTGCCATTTCCCTTTATAATCCGTAAAACGAAAATCGACATAAGCGATTGATTCTTCCGCTACAAACTGCAGCAAGCCTTCAGCGTCTTTAATATCTTTCACTCTTTTATTCCTTTTTCAAAATCACAAAGCGTCGTCACCGCGTTCCAAAGTTCTGACGCGAACAGCATCTTCCACCGGCACGATAAAGATTTTACCGTCACCGATTTTTCCGGTGCGCGCGGCTTGAACGATTGCTTCCACCACCGTTTCGCACCGTTCGTCCTCGACGACGATTTCCAACTTGACCTTCGGCACGAAATCAACAACATATTCAGCCCCGCGGTACAACTCGGAATGGCCTTTCTGCCGGCCGTATCCCTTGACTTCCGTCACCGTGATGCCCTGAATGTCGATTTCCTGCAAAGCGTCTTTGACTTCGTCCAATTTGAACGGTTTGATAATGGCTTCGATTTTTTTCATAGCCGCACCTCCGGCCACAAAAGATACAGGAAAACACCGAAAAGGAAAACAAAAATAAAGGCATTCCCGAAAATAATCTATTGACACTTCCGCCTAAAAACAGTAGATAAGACGTTACGGCGGCGAAAGTAGCTCAGTTGGTCAGAGCGCCGGATTGTGGTTCCGGATGTCGTGAGTTCGAATCTCATCTTTCGCCCCATTTCAATTCAAGCCCCGCACGGGGCTTTTTTCTTTCGAGGAAAAGAACATGGCAAGTTATACTTTTACACCGCGCGGCGTTTGTTCCCGTCTGATGACATTCGACATCGAAGACGGCAAGTTGCATAACGTCCGCGTCATGGGCGGCTGCCCCGGCAATCTGGCGGCGATCGGCCGTCTTCTGGAGGGGGCGGATGCGGCCAAAACCGTAGAAATATTAAAGGGAACGGATTGCGCCGGAAAAGGAACGTCCTGTGCCGATCAGCTCTCTATCGGCATATCGCAGGCATTGGAAAATGAAAAAAAGCCCGCCTTACAAATTTGACATAAAGAAAAACGCCGGACAAAAGAACGGCGTTTTTCATTTGAATCTTTCAGTTCTTAGGCTTATAGCCGACTAAAGTTTCTTTGTTCTTTTCGTATTCTTCAACGGCTTTCATAATAACATTAAAGGCTTCGTCCTGATCTAAAAAGCCTTCAACGACGACCGTTTTGTTTTCCAGTTTTTTATAATCTTCAAAAAAGCGCTGCACTTCGACCATACGATGCGGCGGCAATTCGTCGATTGACGAATAATGCGCATATTCCGGATCGTCGGCGTGCACGGCGATGATTTTATCATCCGCTTCGCCCTGATCGATCATCTTCATCACGCCGATCGGACGGGCGGACATAATCGTCAACGGGAAAACGGGTTCCTGTCCCAGCACCAAAATATCCAGAGGATCGTGATCTTCGCAGTACGTGCGCGGAATCAATCCGTAGTTCGCCGGATAATGCACGCTGGAATACAGCACGCGGTCGACACGAATCAAGCCGCTTGCCTTATCGAGTTCATATTTATACTTTGATCCTTTGGGAACTTCGATCACAGCCGGAACGAATTGAGGAACCTTGCCGATCAGTTCAACATCATGCCACGGATGCATGGATAAATCTCCTTCAAAATAAAATGACTGCAACAATCATATCACGCTGTATCAAGAAAGAAAGACCGAAGTTGACTTGCGGGAAAGATTCGAAAAAGCTATACTTTGTTTCATCGACAAAACAGGGGAGGGATAAAAAGAAATGACCGAAACAAAAAAACCGGAACAGGAATCTTTTTACGAAGTACACCTGAACAAAAACAACGAATTGATGATATCCTTGCACGCCAGAGAGGAAGAGCCGCATTCTCCCGTTCTGCTTTACGACGGCGGCGCTCACGCGTTGCTGTACAGAACGCCGCAATCATCCGTTCTGCTGGATTTCATCCATCCCGATGTCCGCCCCTTTCTGTTGGCCGCATCGCAGGTCTTAATTGCCGAAACGAAGGATTATCAAGTCACTCGCGAATATATGGCGGCATGCAAGCGCGTTAAAAATCTGCCGATTGACGAAGCCGGCGTCAAACCTTTGCTGGAAAAAGAAAACGCCAAACAAATCGATGAACGGGATTTGTATAAATGAGGCAGGCACAATTCACTTTGGACGTTCAGTCCGAACCGGCGGGATTTACAAACATCACTCCCGCGATAGAACGGTGTGTGCATAATTCGGGCATTCAAACGGGACTCTTAACCGTTTTTATCAAGCATACTTCCGCCAGTCTGATCATTCAGGAAAACGCCGATCCCGACGTTCTGTCCGATTTGCGCCGTTTTTTCGACCGCACCGTTCCGCAGGACAACACCCTTTACGTTCACACTTACGAAGGCAAAGACGATATGCCGGCACACATCCGGACGGCTTTGACAAATGTCAGCCTGAACATTCCCGTCACAAACGGAAAAACGGCTTTGGGAACATGGCAGGCCGTCTATCTGTGCGAACACCGCAATCAGCCGCACATCCGCCACATCGTTTTACATTTAATCGGCGAATGACGCCACCCACTTGCCGTCGCAATAATATTCCAGCGGTTTGAAACGTTCCTTATACGCCATATTGGACAGCCCGCGGATTAAATATCCCAAATATACATACGGCAGCCGGTGTTCTTTTGTCAGCCGGATCAATTCCAAAATCATAAACGTGCCAAGACTTCTTTTTTCCGCCGCCGGATCAAAAAAGCTGTAAACGGCGGAAACGCCGTCATCCAACACATCCGTCAGCATCACGGCAATCAACTTGTCCATTTCCCTTAATTCCAACAGAATCGTTTCTATCGGCGAATCCTCTATCATCGCGCGGTATTCTTCAAATTCCATTTTTTCCATTTCGCCGCCCGCATGACGTTTTTCCAGATAGACCTTGAACAGCGCGTATTGCTCCGCCGTTGCAACATTCGGAACAACGGACAAACGGGTCGAACAGTTCCGTTTGATTACTTTCTTCATCGTTTTCGACGTTTTGAAATCCTGTACGCGGATACGCACGGACACACAAGCATGACAAATCGGACACGACGGTATGTAACACAAATTATGCGACCGTCTGAAACCGGCGCGGGAAAGAACGTTCGCCCACGCTTGTGCCGCCGCGCCGTTTAAATCCGCCGCCGTCTTAGCTTCCAAGCGGTCGGGGAAATAATCACACGGCGAAACTTTGGTCGTATAAAAAGTTTTAAGAGAATGCTCTGCTTGATTCATAAAACCGATTTTAAAGGGAAACCTCTAAAAATTATTTTAATAAAAAAGCAAAATCAGCGTTTTTTCATCGGGGGACACTTCCGTTTCACGGGCATACCGGCGAATCAAAGCCGTTCCCCGAAAAGGTTCCGTCGTCAAAGGAAAAACGACCGGTTTTTGCTGACTTATTTCCACCCGCATTTCGCGGCCGCGGCCGCACGCTTTTAAAACGCCGCCTCCTCCGTATTTCAAAGCGTTCAAAACCGCTTCGTGAACAGCCAGACGGCGTGTCATCAACTCGAACGGTTCAAACCGGAAATGCTTTTGCGCCCGCATCGTCACAATCAAGGCGGCATCCGTCGTCAAATCAAGCTTCAAACAAATTTTCCAGTCCTGTTTTTCCATTTTTCCAAGCCTTTTTCCTTGACATTAAGGACGTTTTTTTCTACTATAATCAAGTAATTTTTCTTAACAGTCCTATATGGCTGTAAAATCCTGGGGCCACCAATCGGTGGCCTTAGTTGTATCGGAGGTTTTCTTGGTCAAAATCTGCTATATTGACGAATCCGGCGATTTGGGAACGCTTCCCGTCGTTTCCATGCCCAAAGACAATCATCAGCCGGTCTTGGCTCTTGCCGGTATTTTTATTGACCAAGAAAATCTATACGAGCTGACCCATGATTTCATTAAATTGAAATACCGCTATTATCCGGGACTGAACTATCCGACGGACAGGTTTCTGGATCGCATCATTCCGGAAATCAAAGGGGCTGATTTACGCCGCAACGCCATGCGCGGCAGCCCGAAAATCAAACGGCACGCCATCGGTTTTTTAGACCGCATCATTGAGCTGTTTTACAAATACGACATCCGTATCGTCGGGCGAATCTGGGTGAAAATCCCCGGAAAGCCCTTTAACGGAAAAGCCGTTTATACGTCGTCGATTCAAAGCATTTACACCTATTTTGACAACTATCTGCAGCAGGAAAGCGATTACGGCGTTGTTGTCGCGGACAGTCGGGACTATATGAAAAACATCAATCTGTCCCATTCCGTTTTCACGCAGAAATTCAGACAGTTGTATCCGTTGTATCAAAACATCGTCGAAATGCCCTGCTTCGGACACAGCAACAACCTTGCCGGTTTGCAGTTGTGCGATATTTTATGTTCGGCGTTTTTGTTCCCGATCGCCAGTTATGTTTACTGCCATCACGATGTCATCAACGTCCACGTCCAGCCTGCCGCGCTGGAATTGCGCGACCGGTACGGCCACCGGTTGCGGGAACTGCAGCACCGCTTTACGAATAAAGACGGCTTCAACATGGGCGGCATTGTCGTTTCCGACCCGATTCAGAAACAAAACGCCGTCGCCATGTTCAAAGACGTGAAATAGCTTTTCCCCTTCACGACAGACTTGTTTCCGGAACATAAAAAAACTCCGCCTGAAAATCCGGCGGAGTTTCTTGTTAATGAATATCCTGTTAACGCACGTTGTTCATCATCGCGTTGCGGGCGCACACCATGGCGGAGGTCGCCGACGCGGAAGCCGACATGACAGACGCCGTACGATTCAACGCGGCCGCCAATCCCGACATTGAGGAAGAAGCATCGTCGTTAGAACGGACGATTTCGTCCGTCGGATGCAAAATCGCATTTTTCAGCACTTTCAACGCGAGTTGAGCATGTTTTATTTTGGCGTATTCCTCTGCGGATTTTTTTTCTTCCGCCGTCTTTGATTTAAGCAACGCATCCGAAACGGGGGATACCGCTGAAAGCACCCGACCGGCTCCTTTTGCCGCCAAATAACCGACCGGCGGAACGACTGTTCCCGCAGCCACTATTCCCAGATGAACCGTCAAGGGATCTATCGTTTTAAACATTTCCCCCAGATTCGGCCCTCCTATCGCATG
>JAFYCE010000118.1 GCA_017539865.1 Alphaproteobacteria bacterium | reverse complement strand
CTTCTGCCACGCGAAGTGAATCCCTAAACGGACAGCACCGCCATCGGATTTAATGTTGTCACCGACCATGACCGTTTGTTCGGGTGTCGAACCATGACGTTCCATAATGCTTTCCAAAACCTGCATATTCGGTTTCCAAACATTGCCGCCGTTAATAACCAGATTGTCCCCCAGCTTGGCGACCAATTCATCACGATATTTGCTGCACGTTCCTCCGCACACCTGCAACGGAGCCTTTTTAAAACGAATCTTACCGTCGACTTCCTCGGTCGTACCGTCGGCACGGCAAACCAAACCGTCCACCAAATCAACGGGATACTTCATGTCAGCCATACGGACGATCGCGCCGGAAGCGGGCGAATCCGTATAGAGAACTATTTTTGTTCCCGCAGCCTTGGCTTTGCGCAAAGTTGCCAAAACGCCGTCATACATTTTATTGTTATCATGATATTGTTTCGCCACATCATGACAAATCTGAGCATCCGATTTTTCCAAACGGGCGCGTTCTTCGGGAGATTTTCCTTCCAGACTCAATGCCGGCGTTTCCTTCAGAATATCCGGAAAATTATGAAAACGCGCATAACCGCTGGCATCATCACGGATGCTCTTATACAAGGCATCTTTTTCCATCCCGCGGCTTTCAGCAAGCCTTTCGATTCCCTTATCCCAAGCCAAACCCCAGTTATTGAAAAAATCCGAGATTGTGTTGTCAATATCGCTGACGATCAAATTTACCGGCTTCTTTTCACTCATAAAAAACCTCTCTTCAAAAAATCTTTCTTAATTATTTTATACCGAAGCTTTTTTCTTTTTTCAAGAACATTTTGTCCATAATTTCATTTTTTTTATCCCCGCTCTGCCAATTCGATAAAAACATATTAAAAATCAACATGTTAGATTTTTATTTTTTAAAATTGTTTTGAACGGGAAAAAGGGTTAACCGGTAACGATTTCAACAAAAATGCGATAAAATAAAAAAAACGGCTTATGAAATAGACAAAACAACCGAAAAGAGTCGTTTCAAAATTTGTTGTCAAAAAAAAGATCTGATTTATTATAGGCTCTCCGAACGAACAAACAAGGAAAATCAAGGAATCCAACGATGTCCGAAAACGAAGAGAACTCTTTAGAAGCCCTGCTGCGCATCATGGCTCGTCTGCGCAACCCTGAAACCGGCTGTCCGTGGGACAAGGTTCAAACTCCTCAATCCATTTCCAAGTATACGCTGGAAGAAGCCTACGAGGTTTACGATGCCGTCGAATCCGGCGATATGAAAGCTTTATGCGAAGAATTGGGCGACTTATTGTTTCACATCGTTTTTTATTCCCGCATGGCGCAAGAACGGGGGGAGTTCGATTTCTTCGATGTCGCCCGCTCCGCCTGCAATAAAATGATTCGCCGTCATCCGCACATTTTCGGCGACGCCGAAAAAGCCCCCGATTGGGAGGATGTTAAAACACAGGAACGCGCCGAACACCATCAAACCGGTATTTTATCCGGCATTGCCAAAGCCCTGCCGGCAACGACCAGAGCCTATAAACTTCAAAGTCGCGCCGCACGTGTCGGTTTTGATTGGGACAAGCCCGATCTCGTTTTAGATAAAATTATCGAAGAAAGCGGCGAATTGCGCACTGAAATGGCTCAAAAGGAACATGTTTCCGAGCGCGAAGACGAAATGGGAGATCTGTTGTTCGCTTGTGTCAATCTGGCGCGAAAGCTTGACATTGATCCGGAAAAGGCGCTGAAACGGACGAACGCCAAATTCGAACGGCGTTTTTCCCATATTGAAGATGTTTTAAAAAACCGCGGTCAACCTTTTGAAAAAACGAATCTGGATGAAATGGAAACGCTTTGGGTTGAAGCCAAACAAATGGAAAAAAAGCCTTCCGTCTGATGCCGGCGCCATCAATTATCCCAGATATTCGTATAACTTTGCTCTTTGCGGATTCTGATGCCGCGACCGAAGCGCCCCGTTGTCAGAAAGCTTTGCGTCATTTCAATCAGCTTGTCGTTTTTATGCAGAAAAAAGTGCGATTTGTTTAACGCCATATATTCTTCTTTAGCTCCGGCGCATCGCGCTTCTTCAACACGCAACAAGCCGTCGTTATCCTCTTTAAAAAACGGCCAAATCCCTTTTGCATCGTCTTTTCCCCCGAGGATTATGCCAAACTCCCCGTTCACAGAAGGCAGAGCCTGAGCGGTTTCCGGCAAAATATTTTTTCCCGCCTCGCCTAAAATTCTGCGATACAGCCACTTATCCTTCCACTTTTTCGCCCATGAATATCCCTGATTCGGAACGGCGATAAAAACGCTCCGGCCGATTTTGGACACCCATTGCGGATTGAGAGCGCATGCCTGCCGCAAAATCAAGCCCCCCATACCGCAGACAACAAAATCAATTTGCCGTAAATCCGGCCGGTTTTCCAACATCACGTTCAATGCCGCCGCCGATTTCATCAACCCGAAACGCAAAGTGGGATAACTGAATATGATCGGTTCGTAATTTCTTTGCAGCGTCTGCGCCATCTTATAAAAAGAGGACGGACGCTGAAACAATCCGTGAATCAAAACGACCGCTTTATTTTTCTGTTTATCCGCTTCCCACGCGCGTAAAAAATCGGACAGCATATCCCGACAATCATCAAAAGAACCGGAACCCCGTTTGATATTGAACGGGTCCAGCAAACGGCAACGGTGCGTCCACATGGATTCTTGAATCCGCCATCCGGAACAAGCATATCTGTCAATCCAATAAAACCACCCGCCACATGTAAAGAAAGGAAACGACATCAAAAGCCTCTTTTTGTTTTTTGTCATAATACCAATCCCCGTAAAAAAAAAGCAAGCCGATAAACAACTTTGCTTTATCTTCTCGACATTTCGGTTCGACATGTTAAATTAACAGCCATGAAACGAATTGAACTTTTCACCGACGGTGCATGCAGCGGAAACCCCGGCTTGGGCGGATGGGGAGCCGTTTTACGTTATAAAAACGCGGAAAAAGAAATCAGCGGCTCTCAGGAAGCGACAACCAACAACCGCATGGAGCTGACCGCTGTTTTGCAGGCTTTGCGATTATTAAAGGAACCATGTGAAATCGACCTGTATACCGACAGTCAATATGTGATGAAAGGCGCTCAGGAATGGTTAACGGGTTGGGCGAAAAACGGTTGGAGAACGGCTGATAAAAAGCCCGTCAAAAACAGCGATTTATGGCAGGAGCTTTATCTGTTCACAAAAAAGCACACGTTTTATTGGCACTGGGTGAAAGGACACGCCGGCCATCCCGAAAATGAACGTTGCGACCTGCTGGCACGCAACGCGATCGAAGCTTTGCGGGAATTGCTGAAATAAAGCCTAATGCATTAAAACGTTCCCGATCAGCCTCAAACCGAATTTAACATAGTTTTTCAGCACCTTCGGACGAAAAGCCGCATATTTCAGTTTGCGCAGAATATACGACGGCCGCAAATGATATTTTAAAATCGTTTTTTTCCGGAAATCTTCTATTTCTTCAATTTTCAGATACTTCGTGCCAATCGTCGGCGCGTTAAAATAGTCCTTGCCTAACACACTTTTATCGATCAGCCCCGCCTCTTTCGCCATTTCATACAGCCCCGTTCCGTAAAACGGCGTCGCGATATGCAATTCGATAAAATCCGCATCAATGTCAAAAATCAGCTTCTTGGTCGCCTGTAAATGCTCTTTATTTTCCCACGGGAAACCGACCAGATAAAAGCCATATACCATCAATCCGGCTTTTTTAGCCATTGCGGCGGCGGCTTTATTCTGCTCGACCGTAGCCCCTTTTCTGGCTTTTTCAAGAGTTTCGGGACTGCCTGATTCAAACCCGAACGCGACCAGCCAACAACCGGCCTGTTTCATTTTAACCAATGTTTCCTGATCAATCGGATTGACGCGGGAGTTTGCCACCCATTTGATCTTTCCTTTTAACGGAGACGATAAAATCAAATCGCAGAAAGCCACAGTCCACGCTTTGTTGATCGTGAACGTATCCGATTTGAAAAAGAAATTCCGGATTCCGAATTTTTCATAACATTCCGTAATCTCGGCAAAAATGCTTTCCAGAGACCGAAAGCGCAGTTTTTTTCCCGAAATATGCGGCGTCAGACAAAAGATGCAATTGGATGGGCACCCGCGCGAAATTGCTATTGTCGCTTGTTTTTCCTGCGTATCGGGACGCAGATAAAGCGCATTGTTCATCAAGGCTCTGTCAGGGAACGGAATGGCGTCCAAATCCTCATGCCAACGGGAAAAATCCGTTTTGACCCACTTTCCGTTTTCTTTATACAGAATCCCGCCGATGGAAGACAGTTTCGACTTATCGTTAAAATGAGCCTGCGCCAAATCGCCGATGATAAAATCGGATTCCCCGCCGATCAGATAATCCACATTGCTTAAATCAAGCTGATTCAACAATCCGTCTTCCGGATCGAAAAAGACAGCCCCTTTTAAAACAACGCAAAGCCCCTTAAAAACCTCTTTGATCCGTTTAACGACCTCCAAATCGGTAAAAATCGTCGCATTGGTGATGCTCATCATCAGCATATCGGGCGACGACCGCTTTAAATCCGCCATCAGAGTGTCAAAGGACAGGCCTTCCGTCTGATAATCTTTCAAAAAGACGTCAAACCCTTTTTGTTTCAATCCGGCCGCCGCGTATCCTAAATCGTTGCACGCTCGCATGGACGTTGCCGTTGACGAAGCGATATTGGATTGACACCTGTCTTCGCCGCGTTGAAATAAAAGTCCGGGGGGATAAATCAATGCAACGGTTGTCATGAAGCGACCTCAAAAAAAAGCCCCCGACTTACAGCGGGGGATTGATGGTGCGGCCAAGAAGACTTGAACTTCCACTGCGGTTAAGCAACAAGCACCTCAAGCTTGCGTGTCTACCAATTCCACCATGGCCGCATATCCGTTGTTAATATCAGACTTGCGCTTTGTTCGCAACCGAAATTTTTTTGCTCAGAGCGTTCTTTTTTGTTCAAAGACACCGTCGACGATTTCCTCCATCGGCGCGTCGGGGGCGAGCTGATATTCGACTTTGGTCACAAACGCCCTCGGAGAGCCTCGCTTACAAGCGTTGAACATATCGGCGATCACGTCCGTTTCGCCTTTAAAAACGGCTTCGACCGTACCGTCGACACGGTTGCGAACCCAACCGGACAACCCGCGCGCACGGGCTTCCGTCATTGTCCATTGGCGATAAAAAACGCCCTGCACACGCCCGTGTATACGAATATGAACGATTTCTTCAGCCATTCTTTTTTCCTTTCAGTTTTTCAGCGGCTTCCAAAACGGCTTTTCGCCGCCCTTCCCGCGCCATCAAAGCGTCGGGATCCCCTCGCCAGATTTTATTTTGATAGCTTTCCTCCAATACGGCCAAATCGAAAGCACGTTCGGCCGTTATAAATCCGTCAAGAACAGCCAAAGCCAGAATAACGGAACGGCATCCGCCCGAAACGGCGCAAAAAGCGTAAAAAACCTCGTCCGTCAAGGCATTCAGCCTATTTTCCAAAAAAGCCGTCGTCCGTCCGGATAAAGTTGGCGTTTCGATACCGTCCGTCGTTTTAAAATCACACCCGTTCCCGTTGATCCAATCAACGACAGGCAACCATTCACGACGCTGTAAATCAAGTAAATCCGCCGGCGACGGAGAAAAAAAGCAAATCGTATCCGCTGCCGCAAAGGCGATTTGTTCCCGTGTGGCTTTCTTTCTGTCCGTTGTCATTTCCCCTCCGTCAATGCGACCGCGCAAACATTTTTCAATTTTTGCGGCGGCATTGCCTGTTGTACGTTTTTTCCGCCTCCGGCAAACAAAGACATTCCGAAAGACAACGCTTTATCGATCATCCTATCCGCATTCAATTTTATTTCTGGATGAAGGATTGTTCCTTTCAACGTTGCCGCATCAAAGACAGAAGCCCATCCCTTATTGAAACGGGGGGAAACATCCAAATTCAAATTCAATTTCTCATCAGCCAGATTGACGCTGCCGTTGAGTTGCGCATTAAAAAATTCACTTTCCGCCCCGACGCCTTTTCCGAAAGGAACGATCCCGTTTTCAACCGGCACATTGACAACGGCGCAAAAGACGGAAAACGGCTGCGTTTTTCCGACCGGAAACAAAACTTCCAATTCATCCGGCAAACTGAATATCTTTCGGGATTCCACATAAAAAGACCGCAAATCAAAGAACACCCGCCCGTTCAAAGAAGCCGCCGTCTGCTCTTCCGAAATCCCCTTTCCGGTCAACCGGAGGGTTCCGTTTATCATTCCGTTCTCTTGATTTTCGAAAAAGAACAAAGATAAAGGCACCTTGTTTGCCGTCAATCCGGCTTTCAATTCCGCCGGCCGCTTTGAAGCATCCCATAAAATCCGTGCCGAAATATAATCGGCCAGTTTAAAATCCGGCACAGAAAAAACGCCGTCGCGCATTCCGGCTTTGAACGCCGTTTGCCCTAAATCCGCACCGTTCGCGGCGATAAAATGATTTGTCGACAAATCTATATCGACCTTGACCGACTTTATTTTTTCAAACGGGAACGGTTCGTCGGAAAACAGCTTTGTCCTTTTGCCTTTTGAAAAGGAAAAGAGTCCCGCCATCGGATAAACGATTTTTCCTCCGCCGTCCGCCAACCGGAAACGGTCGGAACGCAAATAAGCCTGAATACGGATATCTTTCTCTGTTTTCCGGACAATGCGGCCGGACAAATCGGAATCGCCGACAGTCATTTTCAGATTGTCCAGAACGAAACCGTCATTTAATTCGACATCCGCCGAAAAAGCCGTTGCCGGCCACGCGGGCAATCCTTTGACAGCCCCCATGTCAGGCGCGTCCACTTCCGCATGAAACCGCGCGGACAACGGAGAAAGAGAATCAACAGAGCCTTGCGCCCTTACCAAAGCCGTTTGATTTGTACCCGCTTTTATTTCGAAACCGGAAACGGAAATTTTATCCGGCTCGAATGCCGTTTCGGCTCTGACGGAAATGTTTTCCAAAGCCGGAAGACGATAAGCAATCATTTTGTTCAACAAAGACGCGTCATCCAATGTCAACAAAAAATCGACCCGTCCTTGCGCTTTTGAAAGCGGAAAACTGATATTTCCCGCAGCCTTGCCCGAAAAACCGGTTCCGGCGGCTTTAACGGAGAACGCATACGTTTCCGATATTTTTTTTTCAACCGTCGCCGTCAAATCAAATGTTTTTTCTTCAACGGAACGCCGTATTTGAATCAAAACGATATTCCGATCGACTCGGGCTTCCGCCGTATCCGCCTGTACAAAAAGAAACCGGCTTCCCCTTCGAGTGATTTCAAAATCGGCATCCGTCATTATCAGACGTTTAATCTCCGTCCGGCGGTTCAGCAATGGAAAAAGTTTCAGTTCAACCGTCAAACGACCGATTCGCAGCATGCAAAAAGATTCTTTTCCGCAGGATGCCGGAATTTTTATGTCATTAATCCGGACAGCCGGCGGAAAAGGAAAACTTATTTTCACTTCGCCGTTGACGATCGCTTCCTGCCCCGTTATTTCAGACAGGCGCGCATTCAGCTCGGAACGGATGTTTTTTTCGAATTGACACAGTGTCCAATATCCGGCGCCGCCGCTTAAAAGAACGAAAACCAAGATGGCGGAAAAAACTTTTTTCATCCGCCCTCCTTATATCAAAGGAAACTTTTTGAACGGGTTTTCGGGTTTCTTATAGGAAAAGCCGAAGAAATCGAAACTGTCCGCCATTCTGTCCGACAAAGGAGCGTAAACCTCCAACATTTTGCCACTTGGCAACGGCATACGCAAAGCACGGGCGTGCAAGTGAAGTTCCCGCCCGTGTTTCAGGTAATCCGCCGGAGGGAAGTCGCCCGTGTATTTGCCGTCCCCGACGATCGGGTGTCCCATATACTGACAATGCACGCGAATCTGGTGCGTGCGTCCCGTCAACGGCATCAGTTCCAGCCACGCGGCTTTTTTATAAGCTTCGTCCACCACGCGGTAAAGTGTTGCCGCCTTTTGCCCGTTCTTTTCATCGACACGGACGGATTCACCGCCGAATTCACCGGTCGTCTTCAACAATTTCGCGCTGATTTTGCCCTCTTTGATTTCCGGATTGCCGAACACCAAAGCCCAATAAACTTTCTTGGCTTCTCTGGAACGGAAAGCTTCCGCCAGTTTGGCCGTCGCGGCGGGCGTGCGCCCCAGCACCAGAACGCCGCTGGTATCCTTATCCAAGCGATGAACCAAGCGGGGATTTTCGTCCTTTTCAAAACGCAGAGCCGACAACATCCCGTCCAGATGACGCGTGACGCCCGTTCCGCCCTGCACGGCCAATCCCGCCGGCTTGTTCAGGACGATCACATCCCTGTCCTTGTAAATCACAAGGCTTTGAACGAATTTCGCGTCCTGTTCCGATACGACGACGCTGTTGTCGCGGCGGGCTTTCGCCTGCGCCATCGGAGAGCCTTGCTCCGGCAACGGCGGCACGCGCACGGTTTGTCCCGCCGTCAAGTGTTGCGAGGCTTCTGCTTTTTTACCGTCGACTTTGATTTGCTTCGTGCGCAACAGCTTTTGCAACTGCCCCTGCGTCAGCTGCGGATAGTGCCGCTTGAACCAGCGGTCGAGCCGGACTTCGCCGTCATCGGCGGAAACGGTGACCAGATTAACGCCGCCCATTTTCGATTTCCTTTCTCAGTTTGTCCCAATACGCGATGCGTTTGACGATTTCGCGTTCAAAGCCGCGTTCGATCGGGTGATAAAATTTCTGCCGTCCCATTTCCTTCGGGAAGTAGTTCGCGCCCGAAAAGCCGTTCGCCGTGTCGGGGTCGTATTCATAGCCTTCGTTATAGCCCAGCTCTTTCATCAGCTTTGTCGGCGCGTTCAGAATGTTCATCGGCGGCATGAGAGATCCTGTTTCTTTTGCCGCCCGCACGGCCGCGTTCCAGCCTTTGTAAACGCCTATGGATTTAGGAGCGGTCGCCAGATAGACGACAAGCTGCGCCAACGCCAGATCGCCTTCCGGAGAGCCCAACCGCTCATACGCCTGCCAAGCGGACACCGCCTGCAACAACGCGTTCGGATCGGCCATGCCGACGTCTTCCACGGCGAAACGGGTCAAGCGGCGGAAAATGTATTTCGGATCCTCGCCCGCCGCCATCATGCGCGCGACCCAATACAGCCCCGCGTCGGGATCCGACCCGCGCAAAGACTTGTGCACCGCGCTGATTAAATTATAGTGTCCGTCCCTGTCCTTGTCGTAAACGGCGGGACGGCGCGCGACGACGGTCATCATCTTTTCGACCGACAAAGGCCCGTTTGCCAAATCCCTGTCCGGCAGGTCGAACAGAGCTTCCAACATATTGGACAGATAGCGTCCGTCCCCGTCCGCCATCGCTTTTAATTGTTCCCGCGCCTGCGGCACAAGCGGCAACGTCCGCCCCGTCAGCTTTTCGGCGCGCGCGATGATCGATTCCAACGCGTCTTCCGTCAGGCGTTTCAACACGAAGACTTTACAGCGGGACAGCAGCGCAGCGTTCAGCTCGAAAGACGGATTTTCCGTCGTCGCGCCGACCAGAACGACCGTGCCGTCCTCGACATACGGCAGAAAACCGTCTTGCTGGGAACGGTTGAACCGGTGGATTTCGTCAACAAATAAAATCGTCGCCCGCCCCGTCTGCCGTCTTTGCTTGGCCGTTTCAAAGATTTTCCTTAAATCGGCAACGCCGGAAAACACGGCGGAAATCGGCTCGAACGCCATATCCGTATGATGCGCCAACAGTCGCGCGATTGTCGTTTTGCCACACCCCGGAGGCCCCCACAGAATAAACGAAGACACCTTGCCCGTAATCAGCATCCGCCCCAACGGCGCGTCGGCGGACAACAGATGATCCTGCCCGACGACTTCGTCAATCGTCTGCGGGCGCAGTCTGTCCGCCAAAGGTTGCGCTACTGTGGAATCGAATAAAGACGGCACGGGTCAATCCTTTGTTGATCGTTTTATCCGTTTTAACAGATTAACGCCGCTTTTTCATCAGTTCTTTTTATTTATAACTTTATTTTTCCAAACAATGCCCGCCACATAGACGACGCTCAACACCGCCGCCAGTCCGTAAGACACCGCGTCGGACAGTCCGAAGCCGATTTCCTGATGCAGAATATAGCTGGAAATCACAAACAGATAGAACGTTCCGGGGACAAGCACGAACAGAAAAGTTTTTCCCTGTTTGATCAGGTACATCGCAATAATCGTGAACGTGAACACGGCCAGCGTCTGGTTGCTCCACGCAAAATAACGCCACAGTTTGATGAACTGGCCGCCGTTCGACTTGGCGAAGTACAGCAGGAAAGCGACACCCGCCAGCATCACGATCGTAATCGCCAGACGGTTTTTCTTCGGCCTCTGGTCTATGTTCAGGTTTTCGGCGATAATCAGACGCATTGCCCTTAACGCCGTGTCGCCCGACGTAATCGGCAGGATGATCATGCCGAAAATCGCGACCATGCCGGCATAGACGCCCAACAAATCCTTGGACACCAGACCAACGACGGCCGGCTTGCCGATATGCTCCGGATCTATGCCTTTGTTATAAAGCCCCATTGCCGCGGCCGCCCAAATCATCGCGACCAGCCCTTCCATCACCATCATGCCGTAAAAGACGAAACGCCCCTGCCGTTCGGATTCAAGCGTTCTGGAAATCAAAGTCGTCTGGCTGGCGTGAAAGCCGGAAACGATACCGCACGCAACCGTCACGAAGAACATCGGAACAAGGGCGTCCCCGTTCGGATACAAGCCCTTCCAGTTCGAAAAGTTCAATTCGTCCAAAGGATAGCCCTCGACAAACAGGCAAATGCCGATCGCCGCGGACGAAATCAGCAACAAACCGCCGAAAATCGGATAAACGCGTCCGATGATCTTGTCGATCGGGAACAGCATCGCCAGCATATAATAGAAGAAAATGACGCCGTAGACGATCCACAGCAACGGCTCGGAAACGGAGGCTTTTTTGCCGGCGATCTGCTCGACGAACAAATCCCCCGGCAGATACAGGAACACGGCCGCGACCAGAAACAGAGCCAAGCACAAAAAGACGTTGTAAACGTTATAGGTTTTCGCCCCCAAATACCTTTTCACCAACTGCGGCATTTGTTCGCCGTTATGGCGCATGGAAATCATGCCGCAGAAATAATCGTGCACCGCGCCGCCGAAAATATTGCCAATCGGAATCAGGATAAAGGCGACAGGCCCGAACAGAATCCCCAGAATGGGTCCTAAGATCGGCCCCGTTCCGGCGATGTTCAAAAACTGAATCAACGCGTTTTGTTTTTCGCTCATCGGAACGAAATCGACGCCGTTTTCCAAAGCGTAAGCCGGCGTTTTCCGGTCGTCCGGTGCAAAAATATTGTCAACGCGGCGGGAATAGAAAAATCCGCCGACGAATAAAATAATCAAACCGATACAAAACGTAACCATGTTCTTCGCCTCCGTTAAACAAGCGGAAGTATAATACATTCCGATTTTTTTCCAAGCCGGAAAAACTATTACCCCGCAAGGAGGAGCACCCCTCAGAGATACCGGCTTCACGGACATTGAGAAACCGGCCGGCAAAGATCGTCCGACAAAAAAAATTTTCCGAAAAACAAAAATATTCATTTAAAACATATACTTATAGGCTACCCCCCCCCTCAATTTTCACTTGATTTATTTTGTTTTTTGTCTATAATACCCATTATAATCAATTTGAATGATGGAGTTAAAAAAATGACGACAATCGCCCCGCGGGTATTTAAAAAAGAATCCGTATCCACTTTAGAGGAATTGAACGATGGCGAGCCGAGTTTGGTCAGCAATCTGGCTCAGCTTTTCGGCAGAAGAAATCTGAAAAAGTCCGGTGCGGCCTATGTCAACCGGTTGAAAGCGATGTTGTCCGAAAGCGATATCGGAAAGCAGTCCGTCGATTTTTTGAACAAAAGCGGCTATCTGATCGACTTTGACGAAAAAGCCGACGCCGCCAGCCGGATCGATCCGGAAAGCAAAAGGATTTTTCTCGCTCCGTACTTGTCCAAAGAAACGAACGCTTTGTCGTTGGTTCATGCCGCACGCACCATTTTCCAAACGGAAAACAACGCTCATCCCACTGTTGACATGACGGTCAGCTCTTATCTGGGGACGGCTCAAGTCTGCAAGGCCGACGCGATGGTGACGCAAATGCTTTACGCTGTTGAAATGCGCGACAAAGATCCGAAAATCTACAAAGAATTCAAAGCGAACGGCAATCAGGAAATGTGCGCCCTGTATGAACAGTCCGGCAAGGAAACGTTTGATCGTCAGGCAATGATCGACCATTACCTGTCGGACATGAAATCGCCGGCGAACATCAAACACAGTCAGCAGGCCTGTCGCGAACTGAATTGCAAAATGGCTGCTTTGAAGAAAAGTCCGATCGGAGAAAAACTCTTCACTCGGGACAAAACGGCCAAGGAAATCATGAACGCCGCCTGCAAGGACTATGACGGCAAAACGTATTACAAAGGCAAACGCGCCGTTGACGAACCCGCACGCGTCACAATTCCCTCAAAAAACCTGCTTGCTTCCGGCGAATGGGGCGATGAGTATTGGGGATTGAGGAAATTTATGCATGAACAGAAACGGACGGCTGAAAGTTTGGGCACAAAAAACGTCAAAGTCGCCTACGCTCCGGAAATCAATATGGCAGAAGTGTTGCAGAAAATACACGACCAGTGTTGCTGGAATCCGCGCCGTAGCAGAGGGGGACTCGGACTTACTCCACCACCTCCTCCCAAGAAAGAACAACGT
>JAFYCE010000117.1 GCA_017539865.1 Alphaproteobacteria bacterium | reverse complement strand
CGTTTTTACGTTTTTTTAACGTGTTTCATGCATTCACGGACGGCGTCCGAAAGAAGAAAAAAAAACAACATAATCCTTTTAATTACTTTCTTTGTCTAACATATTGATTAAAAATGATAAACTATCTTTTTGAAGTTTTAAAAAAGAAAACCTTTCTTTTTTTTCGCTTTCGGTGTAAAAAGAAATAACTTTTCACTTCAGATATAGGATATTGAATATGGCTGGAAGCGTTAACAAGGTAATCCTGATCGGCAATGTGGGACGGGATCCCGAAATCCGTCAGTCCGCCGACGGAAGAAAAATCGTCAATCTGTCTATCGCCACGTCCGAAACGTGGAAGGACAAGGCCGGCGAACGGCAGGAAAAAACGGAATGGCATCGCGTTGTCATTTTTAATCAAGGATTGGCCGATGTCGCCGAGCGATATGTGAAAAAAGGCTCCAAACTATATATCGAAGGAGCTTTGCAGACCAGAAAATACACCGACGGAAGCGGTATTGAAAAATATACGACCGAAGTCGTTTTAGGTAATTACCGCGGCGAAATGACGCTGTTGGACAACAAGAACGGTTCCGGCGATTCCTCCTTTGGCGGGGCTTCCGCAGGGTTTGATGCTCCGGCCGCTTCGTCCGGTTGGGATTCCAAGCCGGCGGACAGTGCCAATAATATGCTGGATGATGAAATCCCTTTCTAAATCAATATCTTAAAACAAAAACAGGAATATAGCTGTGGCTGAAGAAAATACTGTAAAAGATTCTTCGACCGTTGTTGTCGGTATCGAAGATGAAATGAGGCGTTCTTATCTGGATTACGCGATGAGCGTAATTGTTTCGCGCGCCTTACCGGATGTGCGTGACGGCTTGAAACCCGTTCACCGCCGTATTCTGTATTCAATGCACGAAAGCGGATACGATTACAATAAACCGTTCAGAAAGTCCGCCCGTATTGTCGGGGATGTGATGGGTAAATACCACCCGCACGGCGACGCGGCGATTTACGACGCGATGGTGCGTATGGCGCAGGACTTTTCCATGAGCGTTCCACTGATTTCTTCACAAGGGAACTTCGGTTCGATCGACGGCGATCCTCCCGTAGCCATGCGTTATACGGAAGCCCGTCTGGCTTTATCGGCGCACGACTTGCTGGATGATATTGACAAAGACACCGTCAACTTTATGCCGAACTACGACGAAACGGTCATGGAACCGGTCGTTCTGCCGGCGCGTTTTCCGAACATTCTGGTCAACGGAGCCGGCGGTATCGCAGTCGGTATGGCGACGAACATTCCGCCGCACAACTTGGGCGAAGTGGTTGACGCATCGATCGCTTACGTCGACAATCCGGAAATTTCCGACGAAGAACTGTTGCAAATCGTTCCGGGACCCGATTTTCCGACGGGTGGAATCATCATGGGGCGTTCCGGCTCCCGTTCAACGGAATTGACGGGAAGGGGGTCCATCGTTATGCGCGGCAAAACGCATATCGAGGAAATCCGCAAGGATCGCTGGGCTATCATCATTACGGAAGTACCGTATCAGGTCAATAAAGCCGCAATGATTACGCGTATCGCCGAACTGGTTAAAGATAAAACGATTGAAGGCATTGCCGACATCCGCGATGAATCCGACCGTCAAGGCATCCGTGTCGTCATTGAAATCAAGCGTGAATTTCATCCGGAAATCATTTTAAATCAATTGTTCCGCTATACGTCTTTGCAGACGAGCTTCGGCGCGAATATGATCGCGTTGAATCAAGGCCGGCCTCAGCTGATGAATCTGCGCGATATGATTAAGGCTTTCATCGCTTTCCGCGAGGAAGTCATCCGCCGCAGAACGATTTTCGATCTGGGCAAGGCGCGTGACAGGGCGCATTTGTTGGTCGGCTTGGCGATCGCCGTTGAAAATCTGGATCCGGTCATTGAACTGATTCGCAACGCGCCGAACCGGCAGGTTGCCAAGGAAGGCTTGATGGAGCGGATTTGGGACGCCAAAGAAATCGTCCCGTTGATTGACCTGATCGACGATCCGGAATACGAAGCCGTTGACGGCAAGTGCAAGCTTTCCGAAAAGCAGGCGGATGCGATTTTGGATTTGCGCTTGCATCGCTTGACCGGTCTGGAACGCGACAAGATTCACAGCGAATTGCGCGAGTTGGGGGCTGAAATCAAGGAATTGCTGTCCATTTTGGCTTCCCGTGAAAAGCTGTACGGCATCATGCGCGAAGAACTGGTCGCGGTGAAAGAGGAATTTGCCACGCCGCGCCGCACGACGCTTGAAGAAGTCGAATTCGAACACGATATCGAAGACTTGATTCAGCGCGAAGATATGGTCGTCACCGTGACGAATACCGGTTATATCAAGCGCGTTCCGCTGTCCGCCTACCGTGCTCAAAAGCGCGGCGGCAAAGGACGCACCGGCATGAACACGCATGACGAGGACTATATTACGAATCTGTTCGTGGCCAGCACGCACACGCCGGTTTTGTTCTTCTCATCCTTGGGATTGGTTTACAAGATGAAAGTCTATCGTTTGCCTGTCGGTTCGCCGCAGTCGACCGGAAAGGCTTTAATCAACCTGTTGCCGTTGAAGCAGGAAGAACGCATAACGACGATTATGCAGCTGCCTGAAAACGAGGAGGAGAGCGAAAATCTGGATGTGATGTTTGCAACCCGTTCGGGCAACGTCCGCCGCAACAAGCTTTCCGACTTCATTGACGTGAAGGCGAACGGCAAGATTGCGATGAAGCTTGACGAAGGCGACACGCTGATCGATGTCAAGATCTGCACGGACGAGCAGGACATCCTGTTGGCGGCGAAGGGCGGAAAGTCCATCCGCTTCCCCGTGTCCGAAGTCCGCGTCTTCTCCGGCAGAACGTCCACGGGCGTTCGCGGTATCCGCTTGGGCAAAGGCGACGAGGTCATTTCCATGTCCGTGTTGAAGCATACGGATGTCGAAATCGAAAAACGCTATGCTTATCTGAAAATAGCGAAGGCTTTGCGCCGTTCGGACGATGTGGAGGAGGGGGCTTCCGATGAAGAAGCAACGACCTCAACCGTTACTTTGTCCGATGAGGAATTCCAAAAAATGCAGGCGGACGAAGAATTCATTCTGACGGTTGCCGACACCGGCTACGGCAAACGGACTTCCGCTTACGAATACCGTATCACCGGCCGCGGCGGGCAGGGGGTCACAAATATCGACAACACCAAGCGCAACGACAAAGTGGTTGCTTCGTTCCCCGTAACCGACACGGCGCAAGTCATGCTGGTGACGGATGCGGGCAAGCTGATTCGTATGCCGATCAAAGACGTTCGCATTGCCGGCCGCAATACGATGGGCGTAATCATGTTCCGTTTAAGCGACGCCGAACGCGTTGTTTCCGCAACCTGTATCGAAGACTATGAAGATACGGAAGATATGGAAGAAGCGGGCGAGGGCGAAGATCTGACAGAAAACGGAACGGCGGCTGTCGAACCGGCAGAGGGGAACGGCGATGTCTGAGCGCATCGGCGTTTACCCCGGAACGTTTGATCCGATTACGTACGGTCACCTGAATTTGGTTGAACGCGCCGCAAGCTTGGTTGATTGCCTGATTATCGGCGTCGCGATCAATCAGAACAAACATTCCTTGTTCAGCATAGAAGACCGCTTGGCGATGACGGAAGAGGCTGTCGACAAGTTCCGCAACAAAAGCAAAATCGTCGTCAAGCCGCTGGTTGACACGTTGCTGGTGAACTTTGCCAAAGAAAACAATGCGCAAGTCATCTTTCGCGGATTGCGAGCCGTTTCAGACTTCGAATACGAATTTAAAATGTGCGTAATGAACCGCCGTTTGGAAGAAAGCATTGAAACAGTGTTTCTGATGGCATCCGAAAAGCATCAGTTCGTTGCGTCCGAATTCGTCAAAGAAATCTGCAAACTCGGCGGCGATATTTCGACTTTTGTCACGCCGGCCGTCGCGGAACGCTTGATTAAGCGTTATAAGGAATTGGGAGAAATCAAATAAATGGCTAAAGAACAGAACAACAAGCTTTTTCTGGAATTAAAGGATGGTATCGTCGAAATCGAAATGCGTCCGGATCTGGCGCCGAAGCATGTTGCAAGAATCAAAGAACTGGTAAAGCAGGGCTTTTACGACGGCTTGAAATTCCATCGTGTCATTGAAGGCTTTATGGCGCAGACAGGCTGTCCCGACGGTACGGGACGGGGCGGCAGCGGATACCTGCTGCGGGCCGAATTTTCCAAAGAACCGCACGTTCGCGGCACTTGCTCAATGGCGCGGGCGATGGACATTCACAGCGCGGACAGCCAGTGGTTCATCTGCTATGACGCTTGCCCGTGGTTGGACGGTCAATATACCGTTTGGGGACAGGTCGTCAAAGGAATGGAATTCGTCGATAAAATCAAAAAAGGAACGGGCAATGACGGCGCTGTCAAGGAACCGGCGGACTGCATCATTTCGATGAAACTGGCCGAATAAAAAAAGATTTAAAATTTTGAAAACTCCGCTCGAAATTTCCGGCGGAGTTTTTTTGTAAAAAGATAAAGCCCCTTTACCAATCCGTTCTGAGTACAAATCCAGAGAGGGTAAGGGGCTCTTTGTTTCGGACGAGGCGCGGTCTCATCAAATTCCGAAGAATTTCCCTCACGCATATCTCGGGCAAAACGGGAAACCATGTTACGGGAAGCAAAATCCCCGGATGGTTTCTAATCTGCAGATCAATATTTATTATAATGGAATCCGATATGACTGTCAAATAACAGGACTTTTCTCAAGCCGCAGAGCCGTGTAAGGATACGTTTTTCAAACACTGCTCGCTCACAGCGTCCAAATTGTTATTTATTGGTTTGCGTCTGGGGAATGGCGTATCAGCTGATTATCCGCGACCTGTTGATTTGGGGAGAGAAACAAGGCTATTATACCTTAGCGGCAGAACCGCCGATCTTAGACGGCAGAATCTGGATGCTTGTATTCGGTATGTTGGGCATTGCGGAGTTTTAACTATTGACAAAATGCGTCCTATGGGATACATTATAAAAAAATAAGGTTTGCGATGATACAGATAAAAACTACGGAAATTTATCAAAAATGGCTTTCAAAAGTCAAAGATAACGTTTTTAAAGTTCGCTTGGCAACTCGTTTGCGTCGCTTAAAGTTAGGCAACTTTGGAGATGTAAAATCAGTGGGTGACGGAGTTTCTGAACTTAGAATAGATTATGGTCCCGGTTATCGGATTTATTTTACAAAGCAGGGGGACACAATAATTCTCTTGCTTTGTGGCGGCGATAAAAGGACACAAGATAAGGACATTAAACGGGCAAAGGAGATGTTGAAATGCTAACAGACGAACAAATGAAAAAACTGGGCGTTAAAGACTTAGATATTTCAGATTATCTTCAATCTGAAGATGATATAGAAATGTATCTTCAGGAAGCCTATGAAGAAGATGACGCTATCGGCTTTATCAATGCTTTAGCTGATGCGGCCAAGGCATACAGCATTTTAAAACTGTCAAAGAAAATGAATGTTAGCCGTTCAAGTTTATATAAATCTTTAAACGGTTCTTGTAAACCAAGCTTTGAAACGGTTTTTAAGCTTATGAAAAGTATGGATATAGACGCTTCTTTTTCTATTAAGAAACGCAAAAAACGCAAAAAAGAACTTGCTCCGGCATAAAGAAAAGCCCCGTTTCGGGGCTTTTCGTTTAGACGAACAGACAGCCGGACGCCAGAACGGACAGACCGGACAACCCGCCGATTTTTATAAGTATGCAGATCATTTTTGTATTTCCTTTTTCAGATAACGACTGACAGAGGCGGCGGACAGGTCGAACATTTTAGCGATCTGTCCGTAAGAATAACCTTTGGCGCGCAAATGCTGACAGCAATAAGCTTGTGCATACCGTTTCAATCCTTTTTTATGATTTTTGACCCGTGAGAGCGTCCAAGCGGCTATTTCATAGGAAAGGCCAAGATTTTGTCGGGCGTCTTCAAAAGCTTCTCGCTCCGGGACGCCCTGGGAGATCAGATAGTTGTAATCTTTGATGAAGTGCATAGAAGGAACGCTCTTAGGGCGCTCAGTCGTCAAAATGATAAATTTTGAAATTTGCGCGGCCTCAGAGCTCAATTTATCGAGTTTAAACCGGAGTTCATCGATCCGGGCTTTGATAGCGTCCGGATCAGAAGCGAACAGAAACATAACGTATCCTTTCTAAGTTATTGACAACAAAGAAAATTCTTTGCGGTTTGAAAGTATCGAAACAACGAAAAAGAAAACTTAATAAAAACAAGACGTTATAAAGCATAGCCTCCCCCGATCATTTAACATAATAAACATTATGCGACAAAAGCATAAAAACAGATGAGGCGGAGCTTCTCTCAATAAGGCAGATAATATGGATTTTATGAATGTGTTTTGAACTTTCTTAAACAAGTTTTTCAAGACTGTTTATGCGACATTAGCCGCTTTTGTTATTAACATCCATTTTACGAAAGGATTTACTATGTTTTTCAAATACATAGACGCTGAAACTGTTTCAAAAGCCCTTGATAATATCCGTTTCGAGTTCTTCGAGCATTTTCAGGCCGCAAATTCCAAAATTAAGGACTTACAGCACAAGTTAGACCTCTACGAGTTCAAAAACGCTGATAGACAACTCGTCGTCACGGAAAAAGTTGAAGCTCTCTTTAAACAAGGCCTCCCCTCTTCTCTGGCTATGCAAAAAGTCGCCCGTGAAACCGGATTGTGTCTTTCCACAGTGCAATTCATCTGGAAAACGTCTGATCGACAGTTTAAAGCGTTCCAGGAATACGCCAGAGCCTACCTTTATCAGGAATTTTTAAAACAAGGTTTGACGAAAAATCAAATCAAGCTCTTGATTAAACTTCCCAGAAAGAAACTGTTAAATATGGAACAGAAAGAATGTATTGCATACTTATAAAAATCGGCGGGTTGTCCGGTCTGTCCGTTCTGGCATCCGGTTGGCCTGTTTTCGTCTAGATATTTTTATTGCCTTTGAGCACTTCTTCATTTAGAACTGTTCACTATGTCGGTTAAACCTTTCCGACATTCCCTCCAACTTTTTTTTATGAACGGGAGGTGATATACATAAAAAAGCGTATGATTGGCGGAAAAGTCCTAAAAATTTTATTTTTAGCTTTTCTATTTTTGGTAATCTTTGCTAACAAAGCTTATTAAAAATGTCCCCCGGCGTTGCAGCGTCCGAGGGATAGCCTTTTTTTATACATAATCAAGCGTATGAGATTATAATCTCACACTTTCGACTTTCTTTCAAGATAAATCTCTGTTTTGCTTTTCAGCATACATTATCCCTAAGGTCATTGATACCAGAATTAAGCCGATTATTCCGTTTTTATCGGCGGAAATGCCTTGCAAAGCTAAAGCCGTTCCGCCTATGCCGCTAAGGTATAATAACCTTGTTTCGCGCCCCAAATTAACAGGTCGCGAATGATCAACCGTCCCCTGCCCCGGTCGTACCCGAGCACCCTCACCGTTAAAGACGCCGCGTCATCGGCGGAAATCCAACCGCTCTTTTCCGCAAAACCGTTGCCGTCATGGTCAAAGTAAACGCCGTT
>JAFYCE010000116.1 GCA_017539865.1 Alphaproteobacteria bacterium | reverse complement strand
GCTGTACCGGAACGAGCGCCGCTTGGCCCGTCCTGTTTTTATTGCTTCTCCGCTTTTGTTTATAGCCGGCGGCTTGTTTGTTTTTTTTGCGTTGATGCCGGTCGCTTTTCGCTTTCTGCTTTCTTTTCAACAGTTGGCGGCCGAAAACACGATGCCGGTTGTGTTGGAGGCCCGATTGGGAGAGTATCTGTCCTTTTTGATGACACTGATTTTGGCTTTCGGCATCAGCTTTCAATTACCGGTCGTTTTGGTCGTTTTAGGACAGGCGGGCGTGATAACTTCAAAAAGTTTAAAGGGGTTCCGCCGTTATGCAATCGTTTTCATTTTTGTCGCCGCAGCCGTTTTGACCCCGCCGGACGTAATCAGCCAGCTGGCCTTGGCGGTTCCTTTGCTGTTTTTGTATGAAAGTGCGCTTTGGTGCATACAATCCCTTGAAAAGAAAGATGAACAGGGCTATAAGTAGGTAAATTTTTTTATCTGGGAGTCATTGATGTACGACATTAAATGGATTCGGGAAAATCCCGAGCTTTTTGATAAAGGTTTGGAACGTCGTGGCGTAGCGCCGCGTTCCGCCGAAGTTTTGGAATTGGACAAGAAATATCGCGCGGCTCAGACGGATTTGCAGGAAATGCAGTCCCGCCGAAACGATTTGTCCCGTCAGGTCGCCGAAGTGAAAAGAAACGGCGGCGATGCGGACGTTTTGATGCACGAAGTCGGCGCCTTGAAACGCAGTATGGCGGATATGGAAGAAGACGTCCGTGTTTTGTGTGAAAAGATTGATGCTGTTTTGGAAACGTTGCCAAACCGTCCGGCAGACGATATTCCCGATGGTTTGGATGATACGACCAACCGCGAGATTCGTCGTTGGGGCGAACCGCGTACGTTTGATTTCAAGCCTTTGGAACATGATGAAATCGGCGCTAAACTGGGCATGATGGATTTTGATCAGGCGGGAAAGGTTTCCGGCGCACGTTTCGTTTACCTGATGGGTGATTTGGCACGTATGGAACGGGCTTTGGCGCAATATATGCTGGATATGCATCGCGAAAAGCACGGCTACACGGAAATGGAAGTGCCTTTGATGGTCAACAGCGCGACGATGTACGGTACGGCTCAGTTGCCGAAGTTTGCGGAAGATTTGTATCGCACAACGGACGGTTATTGGCTGATTCCGACGGCTGAAGTCAGTTTGACGAACTTTGTCGCCGGTAAAGCGTTGGATGAAGATACTCTTCCGTTTCGTATTACGGCGTTGACGCCGTGCTTCCGTTCCGAAGCCGGCGCGGCGGGCAAGGATACGCGCGGCATGATCCGGCAGCATCAGTTCTACAAAGTGGAAATGGTCAGCATTACGACGCCGGAAAAATCATGGGAAGAACACGAACACATGACCAACGCGGCGGAAGATGTCCTGAAAGGATTGAACCTGCCGTATCGCGTGATGTGTCTGTCGGCCGGCGATATGGGCTTTTCTTCGCGTAAAACACACGATCTGGAAGTCTGGATGCCCGGTCAGAACAAGTATCGTGAGATTTCCAGCGTTTCAAACTGTTGGGATTTTCAGGCTCGTCGCATGGATGCCCGCTGCAAAAGCAAAACGCAAAAAGGAACACGCTTTGTCCATACACTGAACGGTTCCGGCGTAGCGGTCGGCCGCGCTTTGATTGCCGTCATGGAAAACTATCAGCAGGCGGACGGTTCCATTCGGATTCCGGAGGCTCTGCAAAAATACATGGGCGGACAAACGGTCATTTCCGCAAAGAAATAATAAGGCGAGGGCGGCTTGAAACCATCGAGAATCCTGATTTGCAACGATGACGGCATTGATGCGGAAGGGATTCATGTTTTGGAACAGGCCGCCCTCAGTCTGTCCGATGATGTTTGGGTCGTCGCTCCAGCTGTTGAGCAGAGCGGTAAAGGACACTCTTTTACAGCTAAAGGGGAATTGGACGCCGTTGAACGGGATGACCGTCATTTTGCCGTCAACGGTACTCCGACGGACTGTGTTTTGTTCGCATGCAATGTCTTGTTGAAAAATCACCGGCCGGATTTTGTCTTTGCCGGAGTCAACCATGGTTCGAATCTCGGTTTTGATGTCATTTATTCGGGAACGACCGGTGTTGCGATCGAAGGAACGCTGCAAGGCATAAAATCTTATGCGTTCAGCTTGTACGGGGCAAAGTACAGTTCTGTTTTCTGGCCTGTTATTCCGAAAGTTCTGCCTCGTATTGTTGAAAAAACGGCTTCGGCCGAATGGTCGAAACTCTCTTTTTTAAACGTGAATTTTCCGGAACGGTCGATTGAGGATATCAAAGGTGTCAAGATCGCCCGTTTGAGTTCGCGTAAAATCGGGGATGATATTCAAATCATCCGGAAAACGGACAAAGAAACACTTTTTAAAATCGGATACGCCCGAAACGGCGAAATAGAGCCTGATTCGGACACGTTTGCGGTTCAAAACGGATTCATTTCCATTACACCGGTCAGCATTGATATGACAGACGATTCCCGCATAACGGATTTAACTGAGAAAATGCCGGAAATACGTTAGCGGCCTTTTTGTTTGATCCGGCTGGCCATGATTTTGGCCGATTTCTGTTGCGTATTAACATCTTTTCGCATGCTTTTCGACGGTGATTGCAAAACGCGCCCTTTATAATCGATGACATAAAAATTTTTATAGGATGAATCCGGTTTGCTAAAGGAGTTTTCCTGTAATAAGTCGGCGTGCTTGGCTGATAATTTTTCCAGACTGTTATAAGTTCCTTTTAAAACGTAATTTCTGGCACTGTCTTGTAAATAGATGGTATCGGCTTCATTCATATAACGGCTGCCGTTTAAATGACATATCCGTTTTATCATTTCCGCTTCATTGATATTGATTTGAAATACGCCTTTTCCGGAATTCTTTTTACCGGCATTATAAAAAGAGGACAAACTTTTAACATACATATCTTCGTAAATTTTAATATAATTCCGGTCGTTGTAATAGGATAGCATTGTATACTTTGCAATGGAATCCTTTTGTTCGCCGTATTGTTTGCAAAGACTTTCATATGATTTGACCAGTTGAGGATGCTCATTGGCAAACGCTCTGTAAACTGAGGCGTCCCCCATATTTTTTAACTCGGCCGCCGCGAACAATTGATTTTTCATTGCATCCGCTTCCATTGCTTTATTTAAATTGATATAGGAACGGGCATTTAAATAGTGGCCGACATTGCATCCGTTTGCTGCTTGAATGGCATGTGTTCCTTCGTGAATTAGAATTGAAGCGATCAAATCGTCTGAACAAGACGGGGCTATCAAAATTTTTTGAACATTGGGAAAATATGCGCCGCTCAATCCTTCACCGGCATTCGAAATTTCAACGGGAATATTTTTCTTGGCCAATTCGGTTAAGACAGCTTTTCCCGTCTCCGTTTTCATCATACGACCGGCTGCATTCTTCAATCGTAAATCATCAAATCGGGCGATGATAGAGTCTGATTGAATTTGTGTGTCTGTTTGCTTTTTTTCAATTTCTGTTTTTTCAGGAAGTTTGTCTTTGTTTTGTGAGGATTGAGCCGCCGCATTTAAAGGCGAAAGGAGAGTGGCTCCGGCAATAGCCCAAGCCAATGCTTTTTCCTTCAAGCGGCTTAGCGCATTAGCTTCTTTCTTTCCTGAAAAAATATTTGCAATTTTCCCCATTGGATATTCCCTCTTATATTAACGGCAAAGAAAAAAACAATGTTTTTATTTGTTTATAGCCAGCCAGTGCTGTTGTGCCGCCAGCAGCGGATAAGAGGTGCCGCCGTTTTTCAAAGCGCGGACAGTCAGCTGGTACGCTTCTTCATATTTTTTTTCGGCAATGGCGACGGAGGCTTTCGCAGCTAAAACTTCCCAGCTGTCAGGGGCGTTTTCCTCCAAAGCGTCAGCCAGTTGTTTGGCAATATCCGCCAATCCGGAATGAGCTAAAACGCGAATGATGCGGTAATGATTTACAGGATAAATGAAAAAATCGTCTTTTACAAATCGCGTGGACAGCGCATCAATCAGACGGACGGCTTGCTCATCACGTTTTTTTTCAGACAACATCTCGGCAACAAGCATATATGTTTCCGCTGCAGAAAACTTATCTTTGCTGATAAGCGGCAGAATATCGTCCGCTTGCTTTTCTTTGCCGAGCGAAGTTAAACACGCGGCCAAAAACGCTCCGATAGGGATGTCTTTTCGGGATGTTTCTTCAAACGTCTTTTCCAAAAAAGGCTCGGCTTCTTCCGGACGGCCAAGAAGCAACAGGCAAAATCCTATTTGAGCGGAAGCAATCAAACAGGACGGATCCAATTCCAAACATTCTTTTAAAAGGGAAACGGTTTCTTCCAATTTGAAATGCTTTTTCAATATGCGCGCTTGATTAAGTTTTTCGTTAAGTTCTTCCTGCATGATCAATCCTCTAATTTAATACGGAGAAAATTCATAAAAGTTTTTTCTTCATAGGGCTTGGAAAAGTTGTCCAAGGCCGCATCGATCGCTTTTTCGATTTCACGTTCCGTTGCGTTATCATAAAGCATTTTCAAATGATAAACCAGTTTTTCACGTTGTTCCGGTCTGTCCGGCGCAAAAGAAGTGTCATTGTCAATCTGTTTTTGTTTAACGATTTGTTGCGCTTCTTCCAACCAAGACATGATTTTCTCCTCAGGGTGTCAATTCCATGCCTGTATAATAACACTGTTTTGTATCAATGTCGCGTGCTTTAATTTCATTTAAGGCCGCTTCTCTGATATATTCGTGCACCCAATTCTTTGTGCCGCGGCACAATTCCTCCAAAGGGGCGGCAGATGCCCACTTTCGCGCTTCTACAGGCAAAGCGTAAGCTTTTTCATAAAAAGGTTCGGCATTATTTGAATGCCATCCGGAACAGCCGGTTGCTCCAATCAAGCATAAAAGGCAGAAAACGATTTTTTTCATGAACTTAATCCGAAAGGCTGAACGACACGCTCCAAAACACCCTGCATGGCGGAAAGAGCCATGCCGAAATTCGTTACGGGAACACTGCGGCGGGCGCATTCGTTAAGGCGCCGCAGTGTTTCCAAACGTGATAACATACATCCGCCGCAATGAATAACGACTTTGAACCGCTCCAAATCAACCGGAAAGTCACAGCCGGCGGACCATTCAAAACGAATGTTTTTACCTAATGCTTTTTTGATCAAATTCGGCATTTTGACGCGAGCGATATCATCATCTTGAACATGATGGGAACAGGCCTCCGCAATTAAAACGCTGTCGTTTTCATTCAGCTTTTTCAACTGCGCCGCTCCGGCGTAGAGCAGGGCTAAATCTCCTTTGTAACGGGCGAACAATGTTGAAAAAGTCGTCAACGGGATGTCTTGCGGGACAACACCGGCCACCTGACGAATCAACTGGGAATCCGTAACCACTAAAGCCGGTGGCCTTTTCATGTCGGGCAGAATATTTTGAAAATCCTTTTCATTTTGAATGACGTAAGCGTAGGCGTTTGCATCCAAAATATCGCGAATGACTTGTACCTGCGGCAAAATCAATCGTCCTTTCGGAGCGGAAGAATCAATCGGCGCTATACATACCACCGTTTGTCGAGCTTGTATCAAATCGCGTACCAAAGCAGGAGCATTTTTTAAATGTTCCGGTATGGTATCCTTAATCAGTTGTTTTAATTCATCCATATTTTTTCCGGCGGAAGCGCAAACGCGAACCGACGGGCAGGAAAGGGCGGATGTATCGGAAACGGCTGAGGTCAAATCGCTTTTGTTGAAAACAAGAATGAAAGGAACCCTCAAACTTTTAAAAGTATCCATCAGCTTGTTTTCAAATTCTCCGATGCCTTTTTCATCGGTAACCAACAAAGCGATATCGGCCTTATTGATGATTTTACGCGTTGCGGCAATACGCAATTCGCCGATATTTCCCAAGTCGTCGATTCCAGCCGTATCAAAAAAAGTGACCGGTCCTACGGGGATGAGTTCGTAAATTTTAGATACGGCATCCGTCGTCGTTCCGGCCATGTCGGATACAATGGAAACCTGCTGTCCGCACAACGCGTTCAAAAGGGATGATTTGCCGACATTCCGCCGGCCGAACAATCCGATGTTCAGCCGTTCGCCTCTGGGAGCCGTTTCCGCCATGAAAAACCTCTGCAACATAAAGAATCAAATTCTCTTTCCTTTATACCTTTTTTTAGCAATTATCTGAAAAAATATTTTTAAGTTTAGATTATTTTTTTCGGGATGTTTCAGAGCTTGATAAAAAAGAAAGATATTCAAACGATATGTTTGTCCGGAGTCTTTTCATTGCTGTTGATGACGGCGCAGACGGCTCAAGCGGATGTTTTTTTGCATCCGGAACAAAATGCCTATTCGTTGAGTAAAACGGCAAAACGTCCTTTTTTACAAAGCGTTCCTATTCCCCAAGTGTGGCAAACGGATTTGTCATCGGATTCGTTTAAAAAAGCGCTGTTGAACGTTCTTTTTCCTCAAACGGAGCAAGAACGGCACTTTGATGCTTTGGCGCACGAGAACGATAGCGCGGATGTTTTATACGATTTCCAAAGCATTTTTTTGAGTAACCGGCAAGAAAATGAGGCTATTGCGGATACATTGAGCGATGTCGGCAAAATTATTGAAAGAGGAACGGCGTCCGTCGCTCGGGATATTGAAGAATTGTCCGATAAAAGCGACGCCTTCTTTGAAGATATAAGAAAGGCCGATGTTTCTGCATGGGAAAAGAGATTCTCCGAGATCGCCATTTTCTCTGATATTTTGAATGACATGGCCCGGATAACCGCACAAGTGGATCTTCTGGAAGAAGATGGAAAGAAAGATGAATTTCGGGGATGGGAAGAATTGTCCGTTTTGTCCGAGAAATTTTTGGAACGGGCCGGAGATATCTATTCTGCCGAATCTCTTGGCGGACAAGAGATGCTTGATGCGGATAATATATTTTCGTTATTGTTGATTGATGATGCATTGGATGTGTCAACAGGTGTTAACGTGTTGTTGTATGACGACGCTTTTCCGGTTGATGAAAAAGTTAAAAATCTGAACCGTTCGGCCTCTTTGCTTGACAGAAAGAAAAAAACTGCTCAAATTCAAGGGGATGCTTTTCTTGAAAGCAGGAAAGCCTTGATTGATTACATAAAAGGAAAACTGAAAAACGGAACTGAAAAGGACGTAAAATGAAAAAAGGGTTTTTAATACAAAAGAAAATTTGGAAAAGAACGTCTTTTTTGACTGCTTCCGCGGCGGCATTATTGATTGCGGGGTGTACGGTCGAACCTGAACCGCTGAGCGATTGGGATCGTGCCGTTCGCGTCGATCGCGATATTCAGGAAATGTTTCAGGATCAACGGTCGAACAAAATCACAACGCCGATTTCTTTGTATGATGCCATGGCTCGGGCGCTGAAGTATAATTTGAATTCCCGCTTGAAATTGATGGAAACGGCGTTGGCGGCAAAACGCTACGACATCGCTTCGGTCGATATGTTGCCGCAGGTGTCCGCTCAAGCCGGTTATTCGGCGCGCAGCAATTACGAAGCGGTCGTTTCCAAATCGATGCAGAACGGCGTGATGTCCGCAGAACCTAAAGCCTATAGCAGTAAAGCACACGGGATTGCCAGCGCTCAAATCAGTTGGAATGTGTTGGATTTCGGCGCCAGTTATTATCAGGCGAAACAAGATTCGAACAAGTTTTTGATATCAAAAGAAAAGCGTCGTAAGCAGGTGCAAGCTTTGCTGCAAGATGTTCGCGCGGCTTATTGGCGGGCATTGGCTGCCGAACGTTTGGCGCCGGAAATCGACGATTTGATGGAAGAAGCGACCTTCGTTTTAGAAAATTTACGTTCAACGGATAACAAAAATTCTTCAAACGCCTCTGTGTTGCTGAATTATCAGATGGGATTGATGGAAACGATGCGTGATTTAAGCGAAATGAAAAAAGAATTGCTTTTATCACGCGAAAGTTTGGCCGCTTTGATGAATCTGAAGCCGGGAACGCGTTACCGGCTGGTCGGTTCGGAAGAGGGAAATTTCGTTTTGCCGGAAATCCGGTCGAACTTGGATCGCTTGGAATGGTTGGCTTTGATGAACAGGCCGGAACTGCGCGAAGAGGATTACAAATTGCAAAACACCCGTTTGGAAGCTAAAAAGGCTTTGTTGCGGTTGTTGCCCGGAATAAACCTTTCGGCGTCGGCCAATTTTGACAGCGATGATTTCCTGTCCAATAATTCATGGCTGCAGGCCGCGGCGGAGTTGGGATGGAATTTGTTGAATCCGTCCAGAATGCAAAAAACGCTTGCCTATGGTGAAGTCAAAGAAGCTGCCGTCAATCTTAATCGCCAGGTCATGGCTATGACCGTTTTAACACAGACGCATATCGGTTGGGGGCGTTATCAGGGAGCGAAAGAAACGTACCAATTAAGCGTCGAGATCGCCGATGTCGCCCAGAAATTGGCGCAGAGAGCATCCGAAAACGCTAAAACAGACATTACGGCCGAAGCTGAAAAAGTATCTTCCGCCGCCAGAGCGTTGTTCGCCAGATTGAGATCGGCGATGAATTGGGCGGAATTGCAGGATGCCACAGGTTACGTTTTCGTGACTCTGGGGCTGGATCCGTTACCGGAAGACTTTGCATCCAATGATTTGGGAACGATTTCCCGCGCTTTGGAACGCGTTATGACCGCTTGGGACATGGGGCGCTTCACAAATGAAGATTATCCCCATTTGCCGCCTGTTCCGATGCGTCGTCCGCCGGTTTACATCAATGCTAAATTGCAAATGCCGCGCGTTACGGAAGACAGTCGTTTTGTTTTAACGGTTCCTCCGACGACTTTTGCCGAAGCCGATTTGGGACATCAGGCAACTTATACGGCAACTATGCGCGACGGTTCTCCGCTTTTGCCGTGGCTTTTCTTTGATTCAAAAACGATTACCCTGTCCGGAAAACCGCCGGCATCATCGGAAGGAATATATGAAATCAAAATCACGGCGCGCAACCATAAAAAAATGAGCGCATATATTCTTGTCACCGTTCAGGTTATGCGCGGCTACAGATCCATTTTGGATATGAGGGGGGCGGAACCTGATTCACGTGTGACGGTAATACAGCGCTGTACAGTCTCTGACGGATGCGGAGATTATCAGAATGTCCGTCAAATCGATATGTTTCCTGAAAAAGTGACCGTTTCGCCGTTGCCGCTGATGAAGAAGCAATAAAAAAAATCCCGCTTATCTTTAAGCGGGATTTTTTTAGTCCGTCTTTTATCTGCCATTTGCTTTTTTCAAGCAAGCCATGTCGACAACGGATAAGGTTTTATTGTTCTCCGTTTTTTCGCGTTGATCTTCCGTTCTGTAAAAGTCGCCGCCGACAATCAGCAATTCCGCCTTAACGGATTTCGGATTCTGTTTGTACATTTCATATTCCTTGGATGTTAACGGCATCGCTATGTAATAGGACAAGGAACGTCTTCCGTTCGGCAAAGCTCCGTTTCTTTCTTCCATCGCTTTATGGACATTGGCGTGAATATCATTTCGTGACGAACAGGGCAGAGGCATCATGCAACGCCAGTCATGAATAGTGGTCAGGATTTCATCCCCGAATTGAACGGGACCTTCGTTGAAAGAACCGCTTAACGCACGGGGAAACAAGTGATGGTAGTTGTAACCGTTCGGCGTCCGTCCCTGACCGATTGTTTTATAAATGGCGTCATCGCTTAATCCGGCTTGACGCAGACGGGCAATGCCTTCCTTGTTTTCCGAGCCGTCCGGATTATAGACCGTATCCTTCAAAAGCTGAGCGCGAACTTCTTTGTATTCCTCATAGACAGCGCGGTTTTCTTCCGAAGACAGTCTTTTTCCGGCTACCGGAACCCATTTGAAGGCGATTTCAAAATCGCGGGGAAGGGGGGCGTTTGCGATATTGCTGTTATCGCCGGTGTTTTGAACGGGAATGTTTTGCGAAGAATGGGAATGCTTTTTTCCTTTTTTTCTGGCGCGTTTAACGTGAATGTATTCCATAACGACCTCTGATTAAACAATGATTTAAGTTCTATTATGACGCCGAATAAAATTTTGTCCAGAAGAAAAGTGTTTTGAAAAACAACATTTCTTCCGGACAAATGGACAAAATCCACAGAAAACGGCTATAGGCCTTATTTTAGGAATTTATTGATTTCTTCGGTGACTTTCTTCGCATCACCCAGCAGCATCATGGTGTTCGGAGCATAGAAAACAGGATTGTCAACGCCGGCATATCCCGTTCCTTTCAGGGAACGCTTGACCACGATAATGTTTCTGGCTTTTTCGACATCCAAAACGGGCATTCCGAAAATCGGGCTGGAAGAATCCGTCTTTGCCAGAGGATTCGTCACATCGTTTGCTCCGATGATATAAACAACGTCCGTATCGGAAAATTCGCCGTTGATATCGTCAAGTTCGAAAACATCCTCATACGGGATTTTCGCTTCTGCCAGCAAAACATTCATGTGGCCGGGCATACGTCCCGCAACGG
>JAFYCE010000115.1 GCA_017539865.1 Alphaproteobacteria bacterium | reverse complement strand
GCGCCCGTACTTTTTCCAGTGCGCTTTAACGATTTCTTCGACCGACATATTCGCGGCGGCGATAATGTTCAGCCAATACAGGACAGCCCACAGACCGTCTTTTTCACGGACGTGATTGGAACCGGTACCGAAACTTTCTTCACCGCAGATGGTCGCTTTGTTCGCATCCAGCAGATTACCGAAGAATTTCCAGCCTGTCGGCGTTTCATAAGCGCTCATGCCCATGCCGCGCGCGACACGATCGACCGCCTGAGAAGTCGGCATGGAACGCGCCACACCCGTCAAACCGCGGTCGTAACCGGGGGCGTTCCAGAAATTCGCCACGATAACCGCCAAACTGTCACTCGGATTGACATAGAATTTGCGACCTAAAATCATGTTGCGGTCGCCGTCGCCGTCCGAAGCCGCGCCGAAATCAGGCGCTTCGTCCGAAAACATATATTCAACCAGCTTGTGCGCATGCACCAGATTCGGATCGGGATGACCGCCGCCGAAATCCTCTTTCGGTTCGCCGTTGACGACCGTCCCTTTCGGCGCCTTCAGAACATCTTCCAAAATATATTTGGCATAAGGCCCCGTCACGGCATTCATCGCATCATAGCGCATTTTGAAATGACCGACTTCGAACAAACGGCGGATCAAATCGAAATCAAACAGCTTTGCCATCATCTGCGCGTAATCCGTTACCGGATCAATGATTCTGATTTTCATTTCGCCCAATACCTTTTCGCCGACGGTATCCAAATCGATATCGGGCGTGTCGGCGATTTTATACTCTTTGATTTTCTGCGTATTGGCGTAGATCGCCTCCGTCACCTTCTCGGGCGCGGGTCCGCCGTTGGAAATGTTGTACTTGATGCCGAAATCTTCCGTAGGCCCGCCGGGGTTGTGACTGGCGGAAAGAATGATGCCGCCGAAAGTCTTATACTTCCGGATGATGCAGGAAACCGCCGGCGTGGACAACAAACCGCCCTTGCCGATCATCAGTTCGCCGATGCCGTTCGCCGCCGCCATTTTGATAATGACCTGAATGGCCTTGCGGTTAAAATAGCGACCGTCACCGCCGATAACCAGCGTTTTGCCCTGATAACCTTCCAAACTGTCAAAAATAGACTGTACAAAATTTTCCAAATAATGCGGCTGTTCAAAGACAGTCACCTTTTTCCGCAAACCGGAAGTCCCCGGCCTTTGTCCTTCGAAAGGCGTTGTCGGAACGGTTTTAATAATCATCAGTCCCTCCTGAATAAGAATCAATTCAAACAAAGCTTTCTAACAGAATTACGAATCACGCGCCGTCTGTCAAGAAAAGCTTGATTTTATTTTATGCGGTATCGGAGAACTAATCGCCCGATACGGATTCTTCGCCGATCGCCTGTAAAATCGACCGGAGTTCCTGTCTGGCGGTCACGTGTGCCATCGACATGGTCACTCCCGTTTTGAACTGCCCGATATCAAGCAGGGTCAATCCTTTTAAAAACAATTCACGGAAAATGATTCTCTCGCCCAATCCGCGCAAAGGGGTGAAATTGATTCTCGCCCCCAAAGCTTCCAACAGTTTCCAAATCAATTTTTCATTGTGAGTGGAAACATGCATGACGCGGTTGCGCAAAACGAACCAACGCATCTGCGGTTTACGCGCTTTCGCCCTTTTCTGTCGCGCCTGCCAAACCGTTTGCGCGTAATGTCCGGGGGCTTTGACGGTCAACGTTTCCGGTTCGACTTTAGCCAGCACGTCCAAATCAATCAGGCTGTCGTTAATCGGCGAAATCAAAATATCGGCGACCGCATGCGCCAAACGGAACAAGTGACTGTCCGCGCCGGCCGTATCAATAACGATCAAATCGTTTTCCTTTTGCAAAGTTTCCAGTTGTTTGCAAAAAGCGGCTCCGTCTTCCGAACATTCCTGTTCCGTCGGGTTGTTCCGCACAGTGACCGTCAAATGTTCCGGCAATCCCAACTCGATATGATGCGTTTCGCTGTAAGCCGCCCTGTTTTGGATATAATGGGTCAACGTTCCCTGCCGGCCGTCCAGATCAATGGAGGCCACCTTTTTTTTCTGACGCAGGAACCAAACGATCAGGTGCATGGCAAGCGTCGATTTTCCCGTCCCCCCTTTTTCGTTTCCGATGACGATGATTTTTCCTTCAGCCATTTTACCCCTCTTGAAATCCGATGAAATCCTAACGGGAGCGGACATAAAATTCAAGATTTTTAAAACTGAAAAAAAATCACGATTCATTTGCTATTTTTTTTCGCGATTCACCCTTGCTTTTGAATAGCCAAACGATTAAAACTAAATTACTTAGCGCCGAAGGGGGTATTGTGCCTTTATCGGCTTTCCGTCACACATTCTTGGAGAAAACTAAATGAGTGAAACGACAGGGCAGGAAATGACTGCCTTTGATAAAATTGAAAAGGTGAAGGAAATTCTGGACCGCAACGGCCGCCAGAGCTCCCGCCTGATTCCCATTCTGCAGGAAGTTCAGGAAGTTTACCGCTACCTGCCTAAAGAAATTATGAACTATGTCGCGCAGGCGCTGGGCATTCCGGCCGGCCGTGTTTACGGTGTCGCGACAGTTTACGCCCACTTTGCTTTGGAACCGAAAGGCAAGTATCTGATTCGTCTGTGTGACGGAACGGCGTGCCACGTCCGCGGATCCGAACCGATTTTGAATGCTTTGCGCAAAAAGCTCGGCCTGACGGCGCAGCATCCGACATCGGACGATCTGATGTTCACGATCGAAACCGTGTCCTGTCTGGGCGCGTGCGGTCTGGCTCCGGTCGTCGTTGTCAATGACGAAGTCCATGGTCAGATGACGCAGGATAAGGCTCTGAAAATAGTTGATGACATTTTGCAGGCGGAGAAAGCTTAAATGACTGAAAATTTAGAAAAAATTGCTTCCGATTACAAAGCGATGCAAGAAACGGTGACCCGCCGCATGACGATTTGCGCCGGAACGGGTTGCATTGCGAACGGATCCCTGAAACTGTACGAAGCGTTGCTGGAGGAGATCAAAAAGGCCGGCATTGACGTCGTCGTCGAATTGAAAGGCGAAGATACGCATAAAAAATCCCTGTTGTCGAAAAGCGGCTGTCAGGGTTTCTGTCAGAAAGGCCCTCTGCTGACGATTGAACCGGACGGTATTCTGTACTGCCGCGCTCATGCTTCGGATGCGGCCGAAATCGTTGAAAAGACTCTTAAAAACAACGAAGTGATCGAACGCCTGCTCTATCAGAATCCGGCTGACGGTTTGCATTGTCGCGGACAGGCCGATATTCCGTTCTATACCCGTCAGAGCCGTACGGTTCTGAAGGCTTGCGGCCATGTCGATCCGGAAGATATTCGCGAATATATCTATCACGACGGGTACAAAGCGGCTCAGCGCGCTTATACCGAAATGACCGACGCGGAAGTTTGCAAGGAAGTTCTGGACGCCGGTCTGCGCGGACGCGGCGGCGGCGGTTTCCCGACGGGACGCAAGTGGGAACTGACCCGCGTCGTCCCCGGTGAAAAGAAATACGTTATTTGTAACGCCGACGAAGGCGATCCGGGCGCATTCATGGATCGTTCCGTGATGGAAGGCAACCCGCATTCCGTTATCGAAGGTATGATGATCGCCGCCAAGGGAATCGGCGCCGACGAAGGCTATGTCTATGTGCGTGCTGAATATCCTCTGGCCGTCAAGCGTATGCGCAAAGCGATTGCCGATGCCGAAAAGTTAGGCATTTTGGGCAAGAACATTTTCGGTTCTGGTAAGAATTTCGATCTGCACGTAATGGAAGGCGCGGGCGCGTTCGTCTGCGGTGAAGAAACCGCTTTGATGGCGTCCATCGAAGGCAAGCGCGGCATGCCGCGTCCGAAGCCGCCCTTCCCCGCCCAATCCGGTTTGTGGGGCAAGCCGACCGTCATCAACAACGTTGAAACGTTGGCCAGCGTTCCGATGATCATTCTGAAAGGCGCCGCGAACTACCGTTCCGTCGGTCCGCAGAATTCTCCGGGAACGAAGACGTTCGCCGTAACCGGCCACGTCGCCAACACGGGGTTGATCGAAGTCCCGTTCGGCACGACCCTGCGTCAGATCATTTTCGATATCGGCGGCGGCGTTCTGAACTCCAAGGGCGAAGTCGACAACGACAGCTTCAAGGCTGTTCAGATCGGCGGTCCGTCCGGCGGTTGCTTGACGAAAGAACATCTCGATATGCCGTTGGATTTTGACTCGTTGAAGCCGACCGGCGCGATCGTCGGTTCCGGCGGTCTGGTCGTGATGAACAAAGACACCTGCATGGTCAGCGTGGCAAGATTCTTCATGCAGTTCACGCAAAACGAATCCTGCGGCAAATGCACGCCGTGCCGTGAAGGAACGAAGCAAATGCTGGCTTTGTTGGATGACATCATCGAAGGACGCGGAACGGAAGAAACTCTGGAACTGTTGGAAGAAACAGCCAAAGCCGTTCAGAAAGCCTCCTTGTGCGGTCTGGGCAAGACGGCGCCGAATCCGGTTCTGTCCACCCTGCGTTACTTCCGTGACGAATATCTGGCTCACGTCCGCGACAAGACCTGCCCGACCGGTCAGTGCAAAGCGTTGGCAAAGCCGACCATCGACCCGACCAAGTGCCGCGGTTGTACGGCCTGCGCCCGCAAGTGCCCTGTCGGAGCCATTTCGGGAACGGTAAAACAGCCGCACTCGATTGATCCGAATAAGTGTATCAAATGCGGTTCCTGCGCCGCTGCGTGTAAGTTCGGTGCCATTTCCGGCATCGCTCCCCGTGCTTAATTGAAAGGTGAAGCTTTATGACTGATAAAAAAGTATTGTTCATTGACGGCAAAGAAGTCGAAATCGAAAATGAACGCAATATTTTGGAGCTGTGCCGCAAAGCGGGGATCGACATCCCGACGTTTTGCTATCAGCCCGAACTGAGCGTCTTCGGCGCGTGCCGTTTGTGTCTGGTTGAAATCGAAGGCAGAGGCATTCAGTCTTCCTGTTCCACTCCTCCGGAAGCGGGCTTGAAGATCAAGACGAACACAGAAGAAATCCGCAAGCTGCGTCGCATCACGATGGAATTGCTGTTGGCCTCCCACCCGCAGGATTGCCTGAAGTGCGGCAAGAGCACCAAGTGCAAACTGCAGGCAATCGCCCGCAAAGTCGGCGTGAAAGACATTCCTTACAAGATGTCCGTCAAGGATTTGCCGGTTGACAAGAGTTCCTACTCTTTGATTCGCGATCCGGCGAAGTGCATTCTGTGCGGCAACTGTGTCCGCATGTGCTCTGAAATTCAGGGCGTCGGCGCAGTGAACTTCACAAACCGCGGCTCCCGCAGCACGGTCATGACGGCGTTCGGCAAAGACATGTTCACGACGGAATGCGTGAACTGCGGCCAGTGCGCGGCGGTCTGCCCGACGGGTGCTTTGCAGATCCACTCTGAAATCGACGAAACGATGAAGGACATCAACAATCCCGAAAAGATTACGGTTGTCCAGATGGCTCCGGCCGTCCGTGTCGCGATCGCCGAAGAATTCGGACTGCCCCCCGGAATCGATTCGACGAAGAAAATCGTTGCGGCTTTGAAGAAGATCGGTGTTGACTATGTTTACGACACGAACTTCACGGCGGATATGACGATCGTTGAAGAAGCGACCGAATTCGTTCAGCGTTTGCAGAACGGCGGTACCTTCCCGATGTTCACGTCCTGCTGTCCGGCTTGGATCAAGTACGCCGAAACGTACTATCCGTCGATTCTGAAGAACATCAGCTCCTGCCGTTCTCCGCAGGGGATGTTCGGCGCGGTCATCCGCAAGGCGATGCCCGACTACACCGGAAAGGACAACAAGGACATCGTTTCCATTTCCATCATGCCCTGCACGGCGAAGAAGTTTGAAGCCCGCCGCGACCAGTTCAAGCATGACGGCAAACCGGAAATCGATCACGTTCTGACGACTCAGGAATTGGCTGAAATGCTGAAATCCTCCGGCATCAATCTGGCGACGATCGAAGATCAGGAACTGGATATGCCGCTGGGCATGTACACCGGTGCGGGCGTCATTTTCGGCGTGACCGGCGGTGTGATGGAAGCGGTTTTGCGTTTCGCGGCCGAAAAAGTCGGCGGCATCAAAGACGCGATCGAATTCAAGAACGTCCGCGGTTTTGAAGGCATTCGCGAAGCCGAAGTCGAGCTGAACGGCAGAACGTTCAAATTCGCTGTCGTTCACGGCTTGGCCAACGCCGGCAAAGTGGCGCAGTCGGTCATCGACGGCACTTGCAAATACGACCTGATCGAAGTCATGGCGTGCCCGATGGGTTGCGTCGGCGGTGCGGGTCAGCCGGTCAGCGAAGGCTGCGTGAAGAAGAAACTGCGCGCTCAGGGATTGTATGCGGCGGACGAAAAGTGCGCCCTGCGTAAATCTCAGGACAACACGGCCGTTTATGACATTTACGAGAAGTACTTCGAAGGCGGTCCCGCCACCCATGAAGCGCACGAAAATCTGCATACGACTTATGTTGCCAGACCGAAAGCGCAGATGGAGATGGATTTGAACCGCGTTGACGACGGTGCCGTTACGGTCGAATTGAACCTGTCCGGCGAAAATATGCGCAACGGTGTTGAAGACCTGATGGGCAAAGTGTTGGGCAAGATCCGCGAAAACGGCTTGCAGAACACGGTCAAAGTCGGCGTCACGTTCGGTCACACCGGCGAAGATCCGATGGTCACGGTCGCCGGCAAAGCGGTCGAAGCCGATGCGGAAAAAGTCCTCGCCGCGATCAAAGCCGCGAAGTAACTTTTGATTATCCATAAAAGACAGCCCCTTCATCGGGGCTGTTTTTTTGTGCTGAAAAAAGTACCGTTTCCCTGAAAGTGATTGCAAATAAGGCTGTCCATAGTATAGTAAAAACAGCGGGTTAGCTTATCATTTCCGCATACGCTCAAAAACAGGATACAGACTTCATGATATTTGATTCCTCTTCTCTTCCGCATCGTTTATATCGTTATATCCGGCTGAAAATGAACAACGCCATCATCCGGACGATATTCAGGAACAAACAGCCAAAGAAAAAATACTTTCTGGCCGTTTGCGCCATCTTTAAAAATGAAGGGAAATTTTTAAAAGAATGGATAAATTATTATCTGTTGGCGGGAGTTGAACATTTTTACCTGTATAATAATTTTTCGGATGACAATTATCAGGAACTGTTGCAGCCCTATATTGACAAAGGCTTAGTCACATTGATCGACTGGCCGGTTCCGTTCGGCCAACCGTTGGCTTATCAGAATTGCATCGAAACGTATGCGGAAGAAGCCAACTGGATAGGCTTTCTGGATTTGGATGAATTCGTCGTCCCCTACGAAACAAAAGACATCAAGCAATGGCTTTCCCGTTACAATCAATTTCCGGGCGTATCATGCTATTGGAAAATGTTCAGTTCAAACGGCATTTTAAAAGAAGATCCGTCAAAATTTTTGATGGAACAGTTTGTGATTTGCGGCGATATGCTGTCCTATAAAAGCTTTTTAAATACGAAATTCATCGGTTGGCTGAAGAAAAAGAACAAATCGCCGCACTTTTTCAGATTTAAATTTTTCAACCGTGTCTGCGCCGAAGATCCGCTGTACTATTCCGGATTGCGTAAAAAACCGAAATACATTCATGCTCAATGCAACCACTATTTCTGCAAAAGCTACGAATACTTTTACAATAAAAAGCTTTCAAACGGCAGCTTGTCCGAAAAAATAAAACTTTCGATGAATATCTTTTTTTCGACGGAAACCATGGCTTATACCGCCGATTACAGAATTTGGAAGTATCTGATTGAAATGAAAATATTCGATTTGGACGAATTCTGCGCCGATCGGGGGATTACTCAACGATAACGATATAACAAGGAGCCAAAATGACGACCACTCACACGTCTTTATTGATTTTAGGATCCGGTCCGGCCGGATATACGGCGGCGATTTACGCGGCCAGAGCCATGCAGAATCCGGTTCTGATTTCCGGTATGCAGCCGGGGGGACAACTGACTCAAACGGGCGATATTGAAAACTTCCCCGGTTTTCCCGAAAAAATCGGCGGAGCGGAACTGATGGATCGCATGCGCGAACAGGCCGAAAATCTGGGAACGGCAATCATTGATGAAACGGCCGTCAAAGTCGATCTGACAAAGCGCCCCTTCACAATCACGCTTGATTCGGACAGCGAATATACGTGCGATGCCCTGATTATCGCGACCGGAGCTTCCGCCAAGTGGCTGAACCTGCCAAACGAAGAAAAGTTGCGCGGCTTCGGTGTTTCCGCTTGCGCGACTTGCGACGGTTTCTTTTACAGGAACAAGCGCGTCGCCGTTATCGGCGGCGGCAATACGGCCGTAGAAGAAGCTCTGTATCTGGCCAATCTGGCATCCGAAGTTTATATCATTCACCGCCGCGACGAACTGCGCGCCGAAAAAGTCATGCAGGAACGCCTGCTTTCCCATCCGAAAATCAGACCGGTCTGGAACAGCGTTGTCGAAGATTACATCGGCGAAAAAGATAAAGGCGGCTTGACCGGATTGCGGTTGAAAAACGTTCAGACGGGCGAAATGTCCGAATTAAGCGTTGACGGCGCCTTTATCGCTATCGGATACGCGCCGAACACGGAATTGTTCAAAGGACAGTTGGAACTGGATAAAGCCGGCTTCATCGTTACGCAAGGCGGACGCCCGCAAACTTCCGTCGAAGGCGTTTTTGCCGCCGGCGACGTTCAGGAACTCTATTTCCGTCAAGCCGTCACCGCCGCTGCGGGAGGATGCCGCGCGGCATTGGAAGCCGAAAAATATCTTTCCGCTCGAAAATAAACCGGAGGAATTATAATGGATCCCGTTTTTGAATATATTTACGCCAACGATATTGAACGCCTGAAAACGGCCGCCCTCAATGCGGCTACGGTCAATCAGACCGATGAAAACGGCATGACGCCGCTGGCTTTTGCCGCGGCGAAAGCTTCAAATACGGAAATTTTGTCTTATCTGCTCGATTCGGGAGCGGATGTAAATTTCAAAGACGTTTTTTCCATGACACCGTTAATGTATGCGGCGATGAATCCGAACGCCGAAATGGCGGAAACGCTTTTGGAAAACGGTGCCCGTCTGTCCGATAAAGACGAAAACGGCATGACGCCTCTGTTGTGGGCGGCCAAAGAAAACGAAAATCCCGCCGTTTGCGCTTTGCTGGTCGACTGCGGCGCGGATGTTTCCGAACGGGATGCGAAATTCAACGTCAACGCGCTGATGATCGCCGCCAAGGAAAACGAAAATCCCGCCGTCGTTTCCCTGTTGATTGCTTTGGGCGCGCCCGTCAACGCCGCAACGCCGGACGGCTTGACCGCTTTAATGCTGGCGGCCGGAAGAAATATCAATCCCGCCGTGACCGAAGCGTTGATCACGGGCGGAGCCGACGTCAGCGTGCGCGACAAAGACGGCTATACCGCTTTGTTGTACGCCGCGGAATCCAACGTCAATCCGGCCGTGACGGAATTTCTGCTGACGCACGGGGCGAAAATTCGGGACAGAAACAAAAAAGGGGCGTCATCCCTATTTTTGGCCGCTGTTAAAAATCCGGCTCCGGCCGTCATTCACACTCTGGTCAAATATGGCGCGAACATCCGTGAAAAGGACGAAGATCTGGGCGCCACGCCTTTATTGTGGGCGGCCGCTTTAAATCCGAATCCCCGTATAGCCGAAGCTCTTCTGGCCGAAGGCGCCGACATAAACGCGACGGCGAACGGCGGCAGGACGGCTTTGATGGCGGCGGCGGGCGGCAATTCGAACCCTGCGGTCGTCGGATTTCTGTTGGAACAAGGCGTGGATCCGGCCGTCACGGATAAAGCCGGAGCGACGGCGCTGGACTATGCAAAAAACAATCCGGCCTTGCAGAACACGGAAGCGTTGCTGCAGCTGTTTCCTGTTTCCAAAGCGTAATTTGTTATCCGATACGAAAAGCCGCCGGAGAAATTTTCGGCGGCTTTATTTTCAAACTTTTCATTCCGACGTCTTAACGACCGGCCCGTTTACCGAACAATTTCTGTTTGATTTTTTCGACCGCCTGATTTTTCGGCTTTGCGGCATCGCGTAACTTCTTTTGTTCGTCGCGAATTCTTTTTTCTTCGTCTTTTTTCTTTCTTTCCAAATCGAACTTGTATGAAAATTCCGGATCGTCTTTAATCAACCGCTTCAGCATTTTCAAAGCGACCTGACGATGCTTGAGTTCGGCATACTCTTCCAGCTTCATTTTTTCTTCCGGCGTTTTCGTTTTAAAGACCTTGGACATGATTCCCTTACCGACAGGAACGGCCATGCACGCGGCAGCTATACCGGCGCACGCGACAACCATGTTCGAGGAAGTAACCGCCGTCATCGCGGAAATGACCCCTGTCGCAAAAGACCCTTCGACGATTTGACGAGCCTGTTTTTCGGATATGGGATGATTGGCGTCGGAAAGATATTGGATTTTCGTCTTTTTTGCAAACGACGTTTCCTTTTTTTTCAAATCCTCGGCCATTTGATCGATGGTCGCCTTAGAAGTGTCCGGAACGGCTCTCAGCACCTCAAATCCTTCGTGCCAGAAATTGAAATCATCCAACGCGGCGGCGGCGTCATTGCGATCCTTGTTGCGGGAAACGGCGACGGCCTTGTTCAGATACCGGTTCAAAAGCTCTTCCGTTTTCGCGTCCGGTTGACGCTTATGCTCTGTTTCCAATCTCATAAGCATTTCCTCTTGTTTCGCGTTTATTTAACGGCTGAACGTCGTGTTAAAGACCGCCGTTCTAATCGCCGTCTGAGAAGACGCCATCGCTGTCTGCTGCAGATCGCGATCCGTTTCGTCGCCCGCTTCCGGAGAAGCGATCATCTTCCGCATTATCTTCAAAGCCAGTTGAGCGTGTTTAATCGCCGCGTAATCTTCGGTATTTTTCTTTTCCTCCGCCGTTTTCGACTTTGTCAGCTGCGCCGTCACCAATTTGGTTGCCTTTGTCAGCGCGACGCCGGCCACGGGCAGAAAGACTCCGATCGCGGCGCCCGTCGCCATCGCCTTTCCGGAGACGGCGGCCGTGTTCGCGACGCTCATCGCCGTTGACGCCATGCCGGCCATTACGCCGCAAATTCCGCCCGCCACGGCGGCGCAAGCGGTTTTGGCGGACGTTTCGATCACGTCGCCGGAATTGAACGAACGG
>JAFYCE010000114.1 GCA_017539865.1 Alphaproteobacteria bacterium | reverse complement strand
TATCATTATAAACATCCGTCTTAGACGGAACGATCATAAAATAAAATTTGATGTTATGATCTCGAAGAAATTCATTCAGTTTTTTCAAAGCTTCAAGGACACTTTTTCTTCTTTCTTCATCCGTCCCCGAGAAAATGAGTTCCCTACTCCAAATCCAATGCGTTTTTTGGTCGAAAACAAGCGAACTGTTTTTGATAAATCTATTAATTCTATTCAAAAATATGTTTATATTTATAAACATATTCCTTCCATTAAACCTGTCTTCAAACCATTTTTCAAAATTTTTACTATATTTTTTATTAAAAATAATATTATTAAACAATGGATCATATTTTGAAAACTTTCTATTTTCCCATCCCGAAAAAAGATCTGTAGAAATGTGACTTGCCGGAAAAACAAGCAAAAAACAGAACGCAAGCATAAACAAGGTATCGATCTTACCGTTTTCCGATACAAATCTAAGCATTGACAGTTTTCTTAACACTAAAAACGACAAAAAAGACATAAAAGCAAAATAAAAAATTATAATAGTATAATCGATTTTATACCTTTTATTTAATTCTTTTATTCTAAAAAACCTTCTTTTATATTTCACATCAAATTCTATAATATCGCCGTCTTTGGCATTCATGACATAATTATACGGTTTGTCATGCCAAACAGAATGTCTTTCACGAAAAATATTTTTATTATTTAAATTAAAATCTTTATAATCGACAAAGATTCGATGACGTCCATGTTCTTTGTTTTCTTTATACGGGCCGGCAAAGGAAATCATAACCTCTCCGTCGCCGATCACCTTAAATTTAATCGGAAAAAGCTTCCATTTGAAAGAAAGTTTTTGTCTTAGAACGAAACAATTTCCATTTTCACTTTTACACCAATCCGGTTCTTCATATAAAAAATCGTATGACAACAGTTTAATTGTATTCTTTTTACTTTTGCCTTGATTATAAATATCGACACGCATTTCTTCATTAAAGAAATATGTCTGAAGAACACTTACAAAAAGATCGTTTTCCAACCACTTCAAAACGATTATTCCAAACAATATGCCCGCCAACATAGATACAAGTATCAATCGTATGGAATTTTTTGTGTGCATAAAAGCCTCTAAAAAGCGATAAAAAGGAAAAAATGTATATTGAATAATCGTAGCATGCATATGACAAAAAGCAAAACGAAAAAGCTTGATATGGCTTGCATTCCGGCCAACATTAAGAATCTGAAAAAATGAAAAAACTACCGTTTTTCCATATACGCCAAAGGATCGACCGCCTTGGTTCCTTTACGAATTTCAAAATGCAACTGGGCTTCCTTTGCGCTTCCGGTATGCCCCGCCTTGGCGATCGGCTGGCCGCGCGTCACGGTTTGACCGCGCTTGACCAAAAGCGAAGCGTTGTGCGCATATGCCGTAATCCATCCGTCCGCATGCTTGATCAACAATAAATTTCCAAACCCCTTCAATTCGTTTCCGGCATAAGCGACGACACCGTTTTCCGATGCACGAACGGAAACGCCTTCTTTAACTTTGATGTTGATTCCGTCATTATGACGCCCTGCTCCGGCAGAACCGAATTTTGTCATGACATGACCGTCGACCGGCCAAGCGAATTTCGCTTTTGATCTTGTCGGCGGCGCAGGTAAACGGACGGAAGTTTTTTGAGCTGCCTTTTTCGTTTGTTTACCGGCCGCTTTCCGAGCGGAATGTTTTCCGGCGGAAGACTTTACAGACTTTTGTACAGAAGCCACCCGCACCTGCGTTTCCTTGTATTCCACGATCGATCCCGGAAGTTTTAAAAACTGTCCTTCATATATATTATACGGCGCTGTCAGAGCGTTCTGACGGGCGAGCAGGCTCATATCCACATTATAGCGACGGGAAATGCTGTAAATCGTATCACCTTTTTGCACCACATGGATCGAAGCGGGCGGCAATCTGAGTCTTTGACCGGGGGATAATAAAAACGGTGCTCTTAAATTGTTCGTTTCTATCAAGGCACGTGTCGGCACATTATGCTTTCTGGAAAGGGAATAGACCGTATCCCCTTTAAGTACCGTCACAAACGAAGGCAAAATGCTTTGCAGCCGGTATTGACTTCTGTCATGAACTTTTGTCTGTCTGGAATTAACGGCTCTGATACGTTGATAGCCGTCCGTACTGTTCAGCGGCACAGCGACGCATCCGGACAAAGCCGTTACCAACAACAAAGCCGCATTAACCTTGATTTTCAACCCCATTTCATTCCTGTCCGGTTTTTATCCGTTTGATATTATAAGAGGATTTTCCCTAAAAAAGAATTTAAAAAATATTTTCCCATCCGATAAAAAAAGGCTTGAAATGAAAATCGTTTTTAAGCAAAATAGACAAAATTTCAAAACTTTAGGGGGAATTTTTATGATGTCTTCCACACCGAAAACCGTTTACGCCAAAGATTATAAAAAGCCGGCTTATCAGGTCAGCCACGTCGACATGACCTTTGATTTGGATTCCGAGCATACGAAAGCCGTTGCGGAAATGAAAATACGCCGCGAACCGGACACGGCGGAAAACGCACCGATGTGGCTGGACGGCGACGAACTGACGCTGAAAGGAATCGCGATCGACGGAAAGCCGCTGTCCGAAAAAGATTATATTTTGTCCGATGAAGGCATGATGTTGCTCAATCCCCCGAAAGACTTCACGCTGACGATCGAAACGGACATCAACCCGAAAGCGAACACAAAGCTTCAGGGACTATACGAATCCGACGGCATTCTGTGTACGAAATGCGAAACGCACGGTTTCCGCCGCATCACCTACTTTCCCGACCGTCCGGACGTCATGCCGACATGGCGCACGACGCTGATCGGCGACAAGGAAAAACTGCCGAAGCTGATTTCCAACGGCAACAAGGAATCCGTCGAAGAACTGCCCGACGGCCGCAAGAAGGAAGTCTTTTTCGACCCCGTTCCGAAAGCGTGTTATCTGTACGCCGTCGTTGCGGGAAAGCTTGACCAGCAGCAGGATCACTTCGTGACCCGCTCCGGTCGCGACGTAACGCTGAACGTCTTTGTTGAAGAAGGCAAAGGCGACATGAGCGGTTATGCCGTCGAATCCCTGAAAAAGGCGATGGCTTGGGACGAAAAGACATTCGGCCGCGAATACGATCATGACGTCTTTAATATTGTCGCGGTGTCCAACTTCAATTCGGGTGCGTGCGAAAACACATCCCTGAACATTTTTAACGACAAGTATGTTCTTGCCGATCCGAAGCGTGCGACAGACGCCGACTATGCCAGCATTGAAGGCGTTGTCGGTCACGAATATTTCCATAACTGGTCGGGCAACCGCGTCACGCTGCGCGACTGGTTTGATCTGACATTGAAAGAAGGTCTGACCGTTTACCGCGATCAGGAGTTTTCCTCCGATATGCGTTCCCGCGCCGTAAAAATAATCGAAGATGTCGCCTCCCTGCGCGCCGGACAGTTCACACAGGACGCGGGACCTCTGGCTCACCCGATCCGTCCTGACTCCTATATTTCCGTCCGCTCGCTGTATACCGGAACGGTTTACAACAAAGGCGCGGAAGTCATCCGCATGATGGAACGCATGGCCGGCAAGGAAAAATTCCGCAAAGGCATGGATTTATACTTTGAACGCAACGACGGGAAAGCCGTCACTTGCGACGATTTCGTCGCCGCGATTTCCGAAGGCGCGGGTATCGATCTGAAGCAGTTTGCCAATACCTGGTATCATCAGGCCGGAACGCCCGTCGTCGAAGCCAAGGGCGTCTACGATGAAGAAAAGAAAACCTACACGCTGACGTTAAACCAGCACACGCCGGCGACTCCGGGACAACCGATCAAAAAGCCGTTTGTCATTCCTTTGGAAGTCGGTTTGCTGGATAAGGACGGCAACGATATGCCACTCAATATCAAAGGACAGGAAAAGGACGGCAAGACCTCCAAAGTCATTGTGATGAACAAGCCGGAACAGACGTTCGTTTTTGAAGACGTCAAAGAGGCTCCCGTTCTGTCGGGCAACCGCGCTTTCACCGCGCCGATTCATTTCAAAGCCGACTACACGCCGGAACAGCGCGGCCTGCTGATGGCGAAGGATTCCGACCTGTTCAACCGTTGGGATGCCGGACAGCAGTTCGCAACCGACATCATGCTGGATATGGTCAAAGACATTCAGGCCGGCAAGGAAACGAAGATCCCCGCCGCTTTTACCAAAGCGTTGAAAGGTTACCTGAACGACGAAAATCTGGACAAGGCGTTCATCGCAAAAGCCTTCGTTCTGCCGTCCGAACGCGCGATAGCGGAACGGATGGATGTCGTTGACGTCGACGCGATCGCCAAAGCCCGCACGACTTTGCGCAAGCATATCGCTACGGAACTGAAAGGCGATCTGCAAAAAGCTTACGACACCAATCAAGTCAAAGGCGAATACGTTCCGAACGCCGAAGATTCCGGCAAGCGCGCCGTTAAAAACATGGCTTTGGGTTATTTGAGCATTTTGGATGATTCTCTGGCTCTGAAGCAGTATCGCGAAGCCGGACAAATGACGGACAAGGATGCCGCCGTCCGCGTTTTCGCCGGCAAAGACACGCCGGAAGCCAAAGCCGTAATGAACGATTTTTATCAGACGTATAAGAAAGACTCTCTGGTCGTCGACAAATGGCTGTCCATGCAGGCGCTGGCCTCCGGCGATTCATTGAAAACAGTCAAAAAGCTGATGAATCACGAAGCTTTTTCCATCACCAACCCGAACAAGGTCCGCGCTTTGATCAACGCATTCGGAGCCAACCCGACCGCTTTGCATAAAAAGGACGGCTCCGGTTACGACTTCATCGCCGAACAGACGATTGCCGTTGACAAGATCAACCCGCAGGTCGCCGCAACCATTCCGGTGGCGATCGGCAACTGGAAAAAGTTCGATCCCGAACGGCAGGCTTTAATGAAAAAAGCGTTGACCCGCATCATCGAAACGCCGAATCTGTCACCGAACACATATGAAATCGTTTCCAAATCTTTGGGAATAACCGAAAAAAAAGAACGGCAGAATGCAGCTGACTTTCTGAAAGATTCGAGTGTGAAAAAATACGCTAACGGCTTGAAGTCCCTTGCCGGAAACGATCGGAAAAAAGCCAACCTGTTGGCCGTTGCACGTCAAGCTTCGGGACGGTCATGAATAAAGTCGCCGTTTTAACGGGAATAATTTGTTTTTTGTCGGGCATTGGCGGCGGCATTCTGTTTGCGTCAAAGCCGCTGAATATTGATGCAAACAATCGAATACTGACAAAAATGACTTCTCAAGGACGGGCGGAAATTCAAAAAGCGCTTCCGGAAATCGCCCGCGTTTTAAAGGAAGACACTCCGGCAATCTATGCGGAAGAAACAATGCTTTTACAAGCGATCACGGCTCAAGCTCCGGATCGCAACGCTGCAGAATTCCACCTTTTCGGCTTGGAAGACAAAAGAAAGGCGGCCCAAACGAAGATTGATAAAATTTTGCTGGACGCGATTGAACGCATGCCTTTGATGGACAGACAAACATATATGAAATTTCATTTAAGAAATCGTTTTTACCTTAAAATGCATAGCATCGTTTTGCCATTGATTGTCACAACGGAAGCCAACGATAAAGCCGTCGGGAATCCTTCATGAGCGAAATCAAAAAAACGAATGCAATGCGCTTGTTGGATCAGGCGCATATTTCTTATCAATACTATGAATATGAAACGGTTGACGGTAAAATCGACGCCGTTTCCGTCGCCCGTAAAATAGGACAGGAACCGGAGCAGGTTTTTAAAACTCTGGTCACGCAGTCCTCCGCCCGCGAACATTTCGTCTTTGTCATCCCTTCCGTTTGCGAATTGGATTTAAAGCTGGCCGCCAAAGCGGCGAAACAAAAAAGCATTGAAATGATTCCGCAAAAGCAGTTGCTGAGCACGACCGGTTATATCCACGGCGGATGTTCTCCGATCGGTATGAAAAAACTGTTTCCGACGTTCATTGACGAAACGGCTTTGCTGTACGACAAGATTTGCGTCAGCGCCGGAAAAGTCGGCCTCAATCTGTGTCTTTCTCCTCGGGAGCTGGCTTCTTTTGTTCAAGCTGAATTTGCTCAAACGGCACGATTTCTTTGATTGGCATAGCTTCTTTTATCGCTTTTTTGACAGACCAGACATCAAAATGGGAATCAACGATTTTTCCGGCCGGATATCGCGGTGAAAAAAAGAGGTTCATCGGCAGCGTCCGCGCTTTGCTTGAAGGCAATAATCTTTTTAAAAAGGGATGATTATAACTGATACGCATGACGGACAGCTCTCCGTTTTTGATTTCATCCGGCGCCCCTTTATAAACGACAAGAAAACGATTCCACAAACATGACCAACAAAAATTTTCTGACACGTTCAAATAAACGGACTTTCCGTCTTTGATTTGCTGACGCAACAGATTTTCATCAAAATCATCGCTGATTTTATTATTCCAATCGCAGTCGGACGGATAAAACGGAACAAGGAATATTCCTCCGGCGATGACAAGCAATGTGATTTTTTTCCAAAGCTTTCCGTTTTTCTGAACGAATAAAAACGAAACCGCCAATAAAACGCAAATTTCCCCGAATATTTTTAATCCGGCTTGAGTCGCAACGGAAAAGACAAGTATTGCCGCTTGCTGATACAACGGCACGGGGACAACAAGATTCATAAACTTTTCCGTATTCGGATTATTGTCGATTTCCGCCGTTTTCTGGTAGAACAATGCCAACATCAAAAACGGTAAAAGCACGCCGGCTGCAAAAAACAGCGAATAGAGAACAACCGATTCCGCCAGAATACCGCCAATCTGATTATATAAATGCGTCAATGGCGTTATCAGCAACAAAAAACCGCAAACCAATCCGGCAATCATACCGGCCTTTTCACGCGTATATTCGATTTGAAAAACTGAAAACAAAAACGAGAAACGGCGGGCCATGATTTCAATCGACACATCGTCAAAAATTTTATGCCAGAAAAGAGCGACCGAAAAGAAAATCCACGCAAACATAAAATTGGCCAGAGGGAAAGAAAACTGCTTTCCCCAATTGACCGGAAACAATGAAAAGCAAGCATTTATAACAAATAAAACAAATAAAAGACCGCCCCACAGGACGAAGGCTTTGAATAAACCGGAACAAAAAGCAAGCGTTTTTTCAGGCGTTTTTCTTAAAACAACCAAAGATTGATTCAGCAACAGAAGAAAAGCCATTAAAACCGGCGTCAAAATAAAAAACTTCATCCCTGATAAAAACGATGTGAAAATATCCGATATTGAAAAGGCGAAAAAAGAAATATTTTTTTCAAAGAAAACTTTCTCAAAAGAAACTTTGATATTAAATTTCGACGCCACCTTCAAATATCCGGCTTCAATCGTAATATCTGCAACATCCTTTAATTTTTCAGGATTTAACAAACGGGCTTTAAGAATGATTTTTCGTCCGTCCTGAATGGAAAAAGGCGTTTCAAAAAGCAAGCCCTGTTCGTTCCTGATCAAACTGGTTATTTTAGAGGGGGAAAACACCGGCTTTTTAAAGGAAGCGACAAGATAAACCTCCCCCGTTTTTTCTTTTTTGAAAAAAGCCTTTTCAAACTTCAAACGAGCCCGCTGACTGTCGGGAGCCATACCGGCGGCCCGAACGATACTTTGACAAAAAGAAGCTTCCAAACCCGATTTTTCCGTCGTATACGTTATTTCCGGCAATACATCCGTCTGACAAAAGTCTTTTTGACAGTTATTTACAGAAAGTGTAGCACGGACGGTTCCGGATATTTGAGGATCTTTTAATTTAGCTCTGAACGGCAGATACACTTTCTTTTCATATCCCAAGATATTTCTTTTGTTGACGACGTTCATCTTTCCCATGGGAAACAAAACCGGTTCCACAGTTAAATTTTCGGATTTTGAAAAATCGATTTGAATCCCGTCCGGCGGATTTCCCTCATCCTGCAAAGCAATAAAGCGGTCGTCATGCGGGAACAAAATAAACGACATTAAAATATTTTCATTTCCCATATCCGCGCAAGAAGCCAATACGGCACTGACATTTTCAGATGAAACCGTTTCCGAAAAATAAGAATTTCCTCTTAAGTTCAATGACTTGATGTAATCATTGATTTTCATATCCCCGATATAGGCGTTTTTAATATTCTTCCATGTTTCCGGTTGATTGATGTCAATCAACATATCCGTCCGCCCCGGATTTTTTTCTAAAATGGACAGGTTGATTTGCTCGACCGCATTTATGACAGACGATTTCAGATAATCGATTTTTTTTCCGATAGAATAAATTTTTTCCGCTTGTTTTTCAGTTAAATCAAACAGTTTCAGCAATTCGTTCAAAATCTGTTCGTCCGTTGCGCCGTTTTCTTTGTTTTTTAAATAATAATCCACCATAAAATTCAAACGTTCTTTGTTCGTCTTCGTTTTATATTGTTCTTTTTCCGCAACCGTTATCGGAATCAGCTGACTCTGTTCGGCTTTAATTTCACTCAAACAAGGGAAAACACTGAAAAATAATAAAAACAAAACCAACAGTTTCCGGCGCATATTCAGTATCCTTTAATTTTTATGGTGTATTTTGAGAATGGAGAATATCATAATCACCTTAAAAGTAACAGGATTTTACAGGCATGAATTTTTTTAACGGCCAATGTTTGATAGCCATGCCAGGCGTGCGGGACGACCGTTTCGACCGCGCCGTGATTTACGTGTGCGCCCACACGGCCGAAGGGGCTATGGGATTGATGATAAACCGTCCGATTCATGATCTGACTTTTTCCGCTTTGTTGGCGCAGCTTAACATTGAAAACACGGAACAAACCGTTGCGCCGCCTATTCTGGCCGGAGGCCCTGTTGATGTTGTCAGAGGTTTTGTTCTGCATTCCCCCGAATACACCAGCAAAACCACATTGACCGTAACAGGATTGACATCGCTGACGGTAACAACTGACATCATCCGCGACATTTCGAAAGGAACGGGGCCGAAAAACTTTTTGATTACTTTAGGATATGTCGGCTGGGGCGTCGGACAACTGGAACAGGAAATCAAAGAAAACGCCTGGCTTCCGGTAGAAGCCTCATCCGACTTGCTGTTTCAGCTTTCCCCCGAAAAGAAATGGGATTACGCCTTAAAAAAATTGGGGATAGATCCGTTTTTTTTGTCTGCCGAACAAGGTAAAGCTTAAAGGGAATCCGCCAGACCGAAATCAAACAGCATTTCGGAAACGCCCAGCCCGCCGACAAAACATTCCGCCTTTTCGGGATTGCCGTTATCCGGTATGCACTTGGCATTTCTGCCGTCAAACTGCCGTTTCAAGCGTTGATAGGCTTCCCCCGCTTTTCCGGAATGAATCCGGACATTCAACAAAAAATATTTTTCCCCCACACGTACCTTATTGGCGCTGACAACAGTCAACACGCCTTGAACGGCGTTTTCATCGGGTATTTCCATTTTCTTTCCGGCATTCTGAAAAGCTTGCTGCCATCCGAAGACTTCCTCCTGCATTTGCTGTATGCTTTGTTCGTATGGCATTTTCAAAACAGCTTTTTTTTCTTCCGGTTCAAAAACTTCCGTTGCCGAAGGTTTCGAAGCAAGCGTTTTTTTATCCGAGAAATGTTCGGAAAGCTGTTGATAGTCTTCTTGAAAGGTCTGCTTTCTGTTTTCGACGAACGCCAGCCATTTCTCTGAAAGAAAGCCGGATATTTCATGCGGAGAAATACCGTTTAAATAAAATATCCCGATGATTCCCCCCAACAAAACGGCGACATAATGCGGACGCTTTAATAAAAAAGCCGTCAATCGAATAGCGTCTTTCATCAATTCGATAATGCCGCCGACATATTTTGCGAACATACTTTATTCTTCGGGATTGCCGCCATAACGGGCGCATAAATCGGCAACCGTTTCCGGCGTGATTTTCTGGAACAACGGCTGTTCGGGAACATTAAACGCATGGCCGGCCGGCAGAGCCTTCAATTCTTCCGCCAAACCGTCTTCCGGCCAAGAAATCTTTTCATTTTCCAAATTCAACAGTTTCCGGATTTTTTCCGCCGTTTCCGGAATGACCGGAGCGGATAAAATCGCATACAAGCGAATCACGTTCAACGCCAAACGCAAAATCATGGCCGCTTTTTCGGGGGCTTCCTTAATCACCGTCCACGGAGCGGCGGCGGTCAGATAGTTGTTTCCTTCCACCCAGATCGCGCGCAATTCCACCAAAGCTTTGCGGAATTCCATTTCGGACAGGTATTTCGTATAGTCAGCGATTCTGTTCTGCAAAACACGAACGAATTCTTTTTCCACATCCGTCCATTCGCCGCCGGCGGGAACGGCCGGACCGATTTTGGATGCCGTCATTTTCAAAACGCGGTTGACAAAGTTGCCCAATACGTCGTTCAAATCCTTGTTGATTGTTGCGGCAAAAGAAGAAAACGTAAAGCTGGAATCCGAATTTTCCGGCGCATTGGCCATCAGCCAGTAACGCCAGTAATCGGGCTGGAATTCATCCAATGCCTGATTGGTGAAAATACCGCGCTTCTGGGACGTGGAAAACTTTCCGCCGTAGAATGTCAACCAGTTGAATCCTTTGATATAGTCGACCTTTTTCCACGGCTCGCCGGAGGCTAGCAACGTGGCGGGAAACATGATCGTGTGGAAAGGAATGTTATCCTTGGCCATAAATTCGACATAGCGGACGTCTTTCGGGTCGTACCACCATTCTTTCCAGTTGCGGTGTTCAGGATCTTTTTCCGCCCACTCCGCCGTCGAACCGATGTATTCGATCGGCGCGTCGAACCAAACGTAGAAGACTTTTCCATCAAAGCCTTCCTTCGGAACGGCGATACCCCATTTCAAATCGCGGGTGATGCACCGTTCGCGCAACCCTTCTTTCAACAACTTGCGCGCAATGGAAGTCACGACGATCGGCCATTCCGCTTCGTGTTCGTCAATGAAAGCGGACAGCTTGCTTTCCAACGCCGGCAACTTCAGGAACAAATGTTTGCTGTCCTTGATTTCCAGATTTGAACTGCCGGAAACGGCGGAACGCGGATTGATCAGATCCGTCGGATCCAGAACGCGCGTGCAGTTTTCGCATTGATCGCCGCGGGCGGCTTCATAACCGCAGTGAGGACACGTACCGACGATATAGCGATCCGGCAGGAAACGCCCGTCGTCAACGGAATAGACCTGTTTGATCGTGCGTTCTTCAATAAAACCGTTTTCCATCAGCTTTTTGCAGAAATGCTGTGTCAATTCCGTATTCTGATGCGAAGAAGACCGACCGAAATGGTCGAAAGACAGATTGAAACGCTGATAAATGTTTTTCTGAACTTCGTGCTGTTCGGTACAGAACGTCTCGACGTCCTGATTTTTTTCCAAAGCGGCCAGTTCAGCCGGCGTACCGTGTTCATCCGTAGCGCAGATGAATAAAACATCCTCGCCTTTCTGACGCAGGAAACGGGCATAGACATCCGCAGGCAGCATAGAACCGACCAAATTGCCCAAATGCTTAATGCCGTTGATATAAGGAAGTGCGCTGGTAATCAAATATTTTGTCATTTACGGTAGCCTTAAAAAAACTGATAGATATTGCTTTTTAACCGCTTTTCGCACAGAATTTCAAGCATAATTTTTAAATAACCGCCCGTCAAAAAACGGTATCGTCCGGATATAACTCCGGCAATTTCGTTTTTTTCTTCGACGATCTGACGAATTTCACTTGAACAGCCTGAAAAAAAGCCGATGAAAGCCCCTTTCCCAAACTTTCTTTAACGGACGGAACATATCTGGCGAAACGTCCCGTCCCGTATAAATACATTTCCAGATTTTCCAACTGATTCACGAAATCATCCGACCATCCTTCAAACTTTTTTCGAACATCCGACAAATCGTGAAAGGTTTCTTGCGGAAAAGTTTCGACCGCCCATGCCAAAATCAATTTTTCGACGGCCTTGAAATCATTTTTTTCACAAGCGATCCGGATATTTTTTATCGTCCTTTTCCGTTTCACTTTCTTTTTTAAGAATTTGAAAAGGATGAAACAAAGTGCCGTTCCGATGACACCTGCACCGACGAAAACCGCGACAAACCTTTTTTCAAACCGTTTCGGCAGAACCGTTTTTGCGGAAACTTCCTTTTCCTGTTTTCCGCCATTCAAGGCCGGCGTAACAATCAGCGGATATGCGGGAATGACGGCTGTCTCTATCCGTCCGGTTTGCGTATTCAGCCACGGCACTTTGATTTCGGGCAAAACAAGCGTTCCCTCCCGTTCCGGAATGATAACGACCGTCTGACGCAAAGCCGCGACAGAGCCGTTTTTAAACGGCGGAGAACTCCGCTCCGTTTTTCCGCTGTAGCTTCTGCCGTTTTTAACCGTCCCCATTTGAAAATCCGGTAAAAAAGCCGGTAAAGTCCCTTTCACCGACAGAAACACGGAACGCTTAACGGGTGTTCCGGCCGGCACGGAGGAAGAGCGGGGAAAGATACCGTCAAACAATTTGACTTCCGACGACGCGAACAACGGCTGCGAATACGGCGGCAATTCTTTGACATTCAATGAAAACGGCGGAGAACAGATTTCAATGTCGCCGTTTGATGAAACTTTGACGTCATCCGGCAAATCCCTTAAAGAAACCATCGTCGGAGCGGAAACACTCAAACAAAGCGGGGGAAACGCCATTTTTCCCGCAGACTTGGGAATCAGACTGAACGACACTTTATGGAGGTTGTATCGGCTCTTTTCATCGGGGACGCCCTCTGTAAAAGAACGTTTCAACAAAAAAATATCGGCATTCGGCCATTTTGCGGGTATAATGCCGATTCCCTTCACCCCTATCCTGTCCATCAAACTGATTTGGAAAAAAGTTTCCTGACCGATATAAACTTCCGATTCCGGCGGTTCAAACGTCAGGGATAAACGCGGAGAAGCCGCATTGACTGAAGCGGCGTGCAATAAAACCGGCAAAAACAGAAAAAGAAATATTACCATTGTACACCGAGCTGTTTTTCCTGATCATACCGCTTTTGACGATGCAAAAATAAAATTTTGTGACGCAGCAATGTCAGCGGATCCTCATACACAGGCTTCATCTTGTTTTCATCATTTCGCTCTTCAGGCTGTTCCGAGTCATTTTTTCCGTCATCCGCCCCTTCATCTTTTTTCTCTCCGTCATTCCCCGAACCGGAAACATCGTTTCCCGCTTCATCCGTTTCAGCGCCGCCTTCCCCCGAAGAAGTTTCAGCCGCCCTTTCCTCATTATCCCGCTTATTTTTGTTTAAATTTTCTTTATTTTCATTATCTTGTTTATCGATATTATCATTTTGGTTTAAGTTTTTCTTCCCGTCTGAATCCTCCTGTTTATTATCGGATTGATTCGGATTTCCAGCTTGTCCGCCTCCTCCCTTACCGGAATTTCCGTCTTCGGGCGGCCGTTCATTCAACCGTCTGGCTATTTCCAAATTGATCTGCGCGTCTTCATTTTCAGGACGTATTTGAACCGCCTTTTCCAGCAAAGCAATCGCCTGCGGATAATCTTTCAAAAAAATCAGCCTCGTCCCGACATTATAAAGCGCCGTAAAATCATTTGACCGCTCAGCCGTTGCGGCGGCTTCCGTCTGCCAGCCCCGTGCAAGCAAACGCATTGCGGCAGCCGAAGGAGAGAGAAAAGCATCCAAAACATCCGCCTGAGCCGGAAAAGAGGCTGAAATCCCCAAAACAGCAATCAGCAACCGCCCCCTTTGAAACAAAAACGGAAAAACGATCAAAAGCGGAATCAGGAAAAAATATCCCGTATCCGCGGAAGCATCATCCGTCAAGCGACTTTTTCTTCCGGCTTCCGGAAAAGAACGGGCTTCAACCAAAGCGGAAACATCTGAATTATCCATTTGTACACGGACATATTTTCCTCCGCCGGTTTGCGCCAAAAGCTTCAGATATCCCTCTTTCAGTCTGTGAATCACCGGATTTCCCAAAGCATCCAAAACGGGAACGTCATTTTTTTCAAACAATCCGCCGCCTTCCGGTGTTCCGACCCCCAATATGAACAGTCGGTTTCCCTCTTTAAAAGCGGAAAGAACCAGTTCCTGCGTTTTGTCTTGAATTTCAAAGACATCTTCCGCGCCGTCCGTTATCAAAAAGATGTCGCCGAAACGGGCTCCGGTTTCTTTGATTGCATCAAGAGCCTCCCTGATCGCCCTGTCCGTTCTGCCGCCTTGGGACGGCATCAATGAAAAATTCAAAAGCGGCAGTATGTTTTCCAATACCCCCTTGTCCGTCGTCGACGGAATCAGCCTGTAAGGTTCGTCGGTAAAAACGACAAAAGAAACCGGAACGCCTTTCAAACCTTCAAGCAAATCATAAATCTTAAAAATCGCGCGGCTGAAACGGTTGGGATACACATCTTTGACTTTCATTGACAAAGACATATCCAATACAATAACGGCCGGAGATTTCGGATGATATAGTGCCGCCCGCCCGCTTTTAAAAGAAACACCGCTTAACGCCGCCAGAAAAGAACAGACGCTTAAAAGCAATAAAAACGCCGACAACTTCTGTTTAAAACGCACATACGCCTTCACGGTCAACGTTTCCAACAAATGAGAATCAACTATTCCCGACCACGTTTGAACCGATTTCAGCTTAAAAAAACAAAAAAGGACGCAAGGAATTAAAAAAAACAACGCCCACGGACGCAATACGGAAACATCCGTCATTTTGCTCTCCGCGCGAACATCAGACGTTCAAGAAAACGTTTAAAAACGACCGAAGAAATAATGATACCGAACATCGACAACGGCCAAAAATACAGGTCCCGATAACGGATCAGATAAACGGGGGCTTTGGAACTCGGCTCATTCTCAGCAATTTTCCGATAGGCTTCGTTAACAGCATTCCGATCTTTGACCGTGAAGAACAAGCCCCCCGTTTCACGCGCAGCCCGACTTAAAAAATCGATATCTATCTCCGTTTTTTGATCAACATCCGAACCGGCGCCGACGGTATGGATTTTAACCCCCGCCTGTTTTGCCGCCTCCAACGCTTCTTCGGGAGAAATATTTCCGGCATTGTTCATTCCGTCCGTCAATAACACGATGATTTTATGTTTGGCTTTGCTGTCCCGTAAATATTTCAATGAAAGCCCTATCGCATCGCCGACAGACGTCAAAGAACCCAACAAACCGGCCTGAACGCCGTTCAACATTTCTTGCAGAGCGGTCGTATCAACAGTCAAAGGCACATACAGACTTGTTTGTTCCGCAAACAAAACGATCCCTATCCTATCGTTTTGCCGCATATTGACAAAAGCTGAAGCGGCTTCTTTTACCGTATCCAAACGGTTTTTTCCGGCCTCGTTCATATCCTGATTCAGCATGGAACGGGACACATCCAGAGCCAAAACGATATCCCGTACGGGAATCATATATTCCTGTACACCGCCTGACATTTGCGGTCTGGCGGCCGCCGTCACCAGCAACCCCCATAACAGCCATAAAAGCAATGTTTGGCCTTTTGCCTGTGCAAAAAGGCGTTTTTTAGAAGCGGCTTTAATCTCCGCAAAAAAAGGCACCTTGATAGCCGCCAGATTTTCCTTGCCGGCCGGAAAAAGGCTTCTTGCCAAAAACGGCAAGGGCAAACATAGAAAAATCAGCGGCCAAGCAAAATGAATCATGTGTTTTCGGCTATCCACTCTTTCGCTGCGGCGACCAAAGACGCAACGTCCTGACACCGGAAACGGTCGGGAGGGATAAACATGATGTTTTCCACGATATCGCCCGCCTGCCCTTTAAAAACGGGCGTTTTAGATGTCTTTTCAAGGAACTGCCGCCACGCCTTTCCCGATAAAAGGGAAACATCCTCCCGCTTGAATTTCATCAAAGCTATCCGACGCAGCAACAAACATATTTCAGAAGCAATCTTATAGTTATTTCCAGAAAATCGTTTAGTTAAACTTTCGACTTCATTGTTTGCGTATTTCCTAGCGGTTATCCTATGAAAATATTTCCAAAGCCCGTAAAAAGAAATCACCGCCAAAATAACAGTAAAAAGAACGCCCCAAAACATCATCGGCAGCGGCCACACTCCCGGAATATCCGGCAAATGAATATCCCGCAATCCGGATAAATCTATTTTTCCCTGCATTCAGCTTTCTCCCGCGGTCAAAACACCCCGCCGCACGACCTGAACCATATCCTGATCGGTACGCAGACCGATATAAATAATATGCCGGCTTTTACAGAAATTTTCCAAATCCCGTCGCGGCTCGACGAACATTTTTTCATATTCCGCGCGCCATTTTTCGTCATCGGTATAAATGGTCACGATTCGGTGGCCGTCACTGATTCGATACGCCCCCGGAGGCGGCGGCGTTTCTTCCAGCGGATCAAAGACCTGAATACAAACAACGTCGCAATGGCGGGAAATATATGTCAAATGCTTTTTGCATTCCTCGTCAAAACCGTAAAAATCACTGATGATATAGACGCGACCGCCGTTTTTGCTGACACGCCGCAGTTCGCTCAAAGCGTCATTGAGATTCGTTCCCTTCGCTTTATCTTCATCATTTGCAGCCACAACGGCGGCGTTAAAGACTTCCATCAACCGGCGCAACTGCCTGTGCGGCGCGATTTTGAAATAATGTGTCGCCGACAGAACAATCGCGCCTATTTTATCGCCATGTTCCCGCGACGCCCACGCCAAAGCCGCCAAAACTCTTGCGGCGATGACGGATTTAAACGCCTTGCGCGTGCCGAAATGCATTCGAGGCCGGAAATCAGCCAAAAATAAAACGGGGCGATCGCGCTCCTCCCGATAAAGTTTTGTATGCGCCTTGCCTGTTCTGGCCGTTACGCGCCAATCAATCAAACGGATGTCATCGCCTTGATGATAAGCGCGCACTTCGTCAAATTCCATTCCCCGACCTCGGAAAGGAGAACGATGCAGCCCGAGTCCTTCCGCCTTGGAAAAGCCGAGAGTGTCAAAAGACAGCAACGGAACAAACCGTTTTTGCGCCAACAGCTCCGGCAAAGCCACATGAATCCCGTCCCCTTCGTCCGCAAAGGAGGATGAGGCGGAATCAGCCGCATGAGCGCGCAAAAAAGATCTTAACTTGTCAAACATTACGGCAGAGGCACCTGTGATAACAACGTATCGATAAAGCTGTCCGGCGTTACGCCTTCGGCTTCGGCTTCAAAAGTCAAAATAATGCGGTGACGCAAAACATCGTGAACGACCGCATGGATATCTTCCGGCAAGACGTAATCCCGTCCGGACAGCCATGTTCTGGCACGGGCGCAACGATCCAAAGCGATCGTACCGCGCGGACTGGCTCCGAAAGCGACCCAACGCGAAAATTTCGGATCATACGCCTGAGGACGACGGGTCGCCATGATCAGCTGAACGATATATTCTTCCAACGCCGGAGAAAGATGGACATTCAAAGCCTCTTTGCGCGCCGAAAAGACTCTGTCCTGCGGCATGACCTCGATTTTTCCGCGCTCTCCGTCCGCCAAAGCTTCATTGCGCACCAACTGCAAAATGCGACGTTCGGCCGCCGCGTCCGGCTGATCGATTTTCACATACATCAAAAAACGATCCAGCTGCGCTTCCGGCAAAGGATAGGTTCCTTCCTGCTCTATCGGGTTTTGCGTTGCCATCACCATAAACAGCGCGGGCAATTTATAGGTCTTTCCGCCGACCGTCACCTGACGTTCCGCCATGCCCTCCAACAAAGCCGACTGCACTTTCGCAGGCGCGCGGTTGATTTCATCGGCCAGAATCAAATTATGGAAAATCGGTCCCGGCTGAAACTTGAAATCCCCCGTTTCAGGACGGTAGATATCGCTGCCCGTAATATCGGAAGGCAACAAATCCGGCGTAAACTGAATGCGCTGATCATCCCCTTCTATCGCTTCGGAAAGCTTTTTAATCGCTTTCGTTTTTGCCAGACCGGGGGCGCCTTCCACCAGCAAATGTCCGTCCGCCAACAAAGCGATCAACAGCTTGTCCACCAATTCCGTCTGTCCGACGATACAGCCGTTCATGTACTCTTTCAGCCGCATAAAGCTGCGGCGGGCATTGGTCATTTCCGTTTCGGATTCATTTTCGGTCAGCATAAAAAAACTCCTTTTTTGCCTTTATAGCTGTTACACTGATGGTATATTATATGATTTCATTTATCGGGGACACTACATTTTATGGTCATACTGCCTTTTTATCGATTTTTAATCGGAACACATGAAAACGACCGGATAAAATACGCCTTTCTAACACATGGGAACCGTTTGGTTCCGGCCGGCATTCCCTTCCGTTTTCCGGCATACCATCAAGCTTCCCGAACGATTTACGGGCTTTGGAACCAAAACGGCAAGGAAGTAATCGGGCGGACATCGATTCAGCCTCCTTATTCCGATATCACCCCCTTATTTTCCCATTCCGATCGAAGGATTTCGCATATAGCCGTTTCTCCCGACAACTTAAAGATCGCTTTTTTAGCAACGGATGAAACAACGCAACAAACGCAGCTGCGGGTCATAGCGCGGGAAGAATTCGGTTGGTTTCCCCTGCCATTCATCCGTTTGCCTGCCGCAAACAGTCCGATCTGCTTTTGCACCTCGAACATTGTGATGTACACCGGCATTACCAAACAGCTGAACGCCGTCCGTTTAACAAAACCGGCTCAAACGACAGAAATCAATCCGCAGGGAGATTGCCCCGTTTATAGTATCGAAACCAAATTCAGAGCCTTTAAATGCGGCGATAAAGTATTATTTTACAATAAGTTATACACTGAAATTGATGCAAAACACCAACCTCTTTCGTTTTCAAAAGACGGACTGACACTCTTTTTAGCCGATAAGAAGACCCTTTACGCATACAATCCCGCCGACAAGGAATATGCCGCGATTTTTCAAAGTGAAGAGCCGATTGTTTTTGTTGCGGAACTTTAACGGGAACGACGGTAGGAAATCCACAACAAAACAACAGCCAGAAAAAGTTGAAGCGATGCGCCGGAAAGCCTTATCCAAAAGCTTTCCAGATAAATCGATAAAAAAGCCGTTAAAAGGAAGGGAACCTCTCCTTTCAAGACGCCTCGGGCTTCTTGATCCCTCATCAAAAAAGCCACGCCGGCGTACAACAATCCGTAATCCCCCAAAGAGGTAAATGGCGATATCAGGCACAGCGCCGCGCACAAATACGCGTCCTGTACCGATTGAGAACAGGCGGTATTATGAAACACGCGAATGCCGAAATAAACAACCGCAAAGACCAACGCCGTCTGCAAAACGACAGATAAAGCCAAAGGAAGGCCACTGCACATCAATGCAGAGGAAAATGACGATAAAAGGCACGGTGTTTCTGAAAACACTTGCCAAGCGGATTTAAACGCCTCCTCAAACGCTTCAAGCCCATATCGCGCCCAACCGGCTCCGATAAATGCAATACCCGAACAAACAGCCGTTAAAGCCGCTTTAAACTGCCGGCGGAAGAAAAAAGTGGCCGTCAAAAGAATAAACGCAATCGGTTCCACCATACATAAAGCCGCAAAAAAACCGGCAGATTTGGGATAAGCTTCGGACAAGGTCAGCGATAAAACAACGGCTGAAGCCAAAAAGACGCCCCACCCTCCGCTGATAAAGCTCAAAAACACAGCCGGAAAAGCGAATATCAACAGCAAAGACACCTTTAACGGCAACAATGTGTATAAAGATATGCCGGATAAAAACAATCCCCAAAAAATCCATGTTTCGCAAAACGAATTATAGGGCAAATATAAAAACGGAACGGAAATAAAAGCTTTCATCGGAGAGGCATACGAATAAAACCGTCCGTCCGCATGAATCGTTTTATGCAAAAAAGATGATATTTTTTCACTTTGATAGGCTTCCGACGGCTTGGTTTTACTTTCCAACAAACGGAACAAAGCATAATCTGCGGCCAGATTTTCCCCCATAACACGCAAAGACGTTTGTTGGAAACGCGGCAGCCCCTCTTCGTCATAAAAAGAAGCCCTGACCAAAAAGGTATATCCGGTCAAAAAAGCGAAAAAAATAAGAAAAATATATTGATAGAGCTTTCTTTCCATAGCCGTCAAAGCCTTTATCCATAAAGTTTTTGATAAAACAGCATACAAATTTCAGCGTTTTTTGAAAACAAAAAACCTCCGAAAAAACATTTCCGGAGGTTTTTACCGTCAAATTGAAATTAACGTCCGTATTTGACCGCAAACTGCTGCTGCGCTTTTACGAATCTGGCCGCCAATGTCTGCTTTTTAACAGCCTCTCTGTTTGCCGCGATTCTCATCATTTTGGCCTTTTTCGGCTGTTTCATCGCCGGCTTTTTCATTTCCTTCACGCGTTGCTTCTTGATCGTGTTCGGACGAGTCGGAATGCCGTCCAGAGCTTTGATATCGTCCTTTCCGGTCATTTCTTTGCGGAATTCAAAGAATTTCTTCATCTGTTCCATCGTAAATTCGGAAACGTCCAGATATTTTCCGCCGTTCAGGATTTCGGGATCGTCCTTGAAATAGTTCCCTTCCTTCGTCCATGCGATTTCCGAAATCGTTTTTTGTGCGGAAATCGATGTTTCAAAAGTCATACTCGCCCCTTTGCCGTTAGCGATATTGCGCAATTCCTGCTGCATCGGTTCCAACAAATAGTTTTCTTCATAAACGGATTTCGTTTTCAGCTGATCGTACCAAGCCTTAAACGTATCCGTCAGCAGATTATGTCCCAGTTTTCCATTGTTTTTAATCAAAGCATTCGAAAAACCTGCTGCGATTTCAGGATAGTATTTGTAAAACTCCTTTTTGGGGCCCGTGTCTCCCAAACGGTGCAGTTCTTCGCACGCCGAAGAAGCGTAAGCCTGTGCATCGGCTTCCATCGCGCGCATATAGACCAAATTCGTTTTCACATCCCATTTTTCTTCGCTTAAATCGGAAGCGCGGGTGAATTGTCCGGCGTGACGGCATTCGTGGCACATCGTCCCGATCAGTTTGGCATCCGAGAATCGGGGATTTAAAGCGATTCTTTTATTCATCGGATCCGCAAAACCGAAAGCGCGGTTCTCCCCCATGATAAAATTGAAATGATAGCCGGCTTTAGCGGCGATTTCCAACGTTTCGCGTCCCAAAGGGCTTTTGGCCAGACGGTTGATCATCGAAATCATACGCGGCCGGTCGGCTTTCCGGCAACTCCGCAAATCGACGTCAATGACGGGCTTTTCTTCCGGATAGACGGTAGGCGGTTGCATTTGTTGGAATTTTTCTTTAATCGACATTTCAATCTCCCTGAAAGCGGAATAACGGGAAAATAATAAAAACAAACAGTCTTTTTGTCAATTTTTTCTTTAATCATCAAAAAAACCTCCGAAAGTTCATTTCCGGAGGCTTTTTGAAAAACTCTGTTCCCGATTTCTTTACGAAGCGGATTCGATTTCTTCCTTTAATTTCAATTTCTGACGCTTCAAATTCGAAATCGTCGTTTCATCGGGCAAAGGACGCGCCATTTCTTTTGCGATTTCTTCGTCCAACGCTGCATGTTTTGCCTTTAATGCCTGCAAATGAGCCGTATCTTCCTTCATGCAATACCTCCACAGGATAGAATCTTAACCAGTTTTTATAGTATATCTCTTTTCAAAACCATTTGAAAGAAAATAAAAATCGGGAAAGATAACGCTCTTTCCCGATTTTTGAAAGCATCCGCTTTTTTATTCGCCGATATACATTCCCAAACCGCGAGCCGTCTTAACGAACACGCCGTTCGGATCGACTTTAGCCGTTCCGACCGCAGCGACTTCGTCCAAGCTGACATCGGAAATGGAACCGCTTTTATAAACGACCATGCGTTCCGATTTGCCCTGAGCTAAAACATCAACGGCATGGACACCAAAGCAAGCCGCAGACAAACGGTCATGAGCCGCCGGAACACCGCCGCGCTGAACATGCCCCAAAACCGTCACACGCGTTGAAAAGCGCGGATCAATCTCGTTCAATCGGGCGCTCAAGTACTGACCGATACCGCCATAGCGAACACCATCCACCTGAGCAACGGAAATATTCTGGCCGTCCGGAGTCTTAACACCTTCAGCCACAACGACCAAAGCGTGATCGCGCCCCTGTTCACGCACCAAATGCAACTTGCGAACGACACCTTCCAGTGTATACGGAACTTCCGGAATCAAGCAAACATCCGCGTTTCCTGCAATAGCCGAATGCAACGCCACATGGCCGGCGTCACGTCCCATCACTTCGCAAATCATGACGCGGTGATGAGAAGAAGCCGTCGAATCCAAACGATCCAAAGCTTCAACGCAAACGTCACGGGCTGTCGCAAAACCGACGGAATGTTCCGTAATCGGCGTATCGTTATCAATCGTCTTGGGAATACCGACCATCGTTATACCCGCACCGCGGCACAGTCTGGAAACGATCGCCATGGAACCGTCGCCGCCGATAACGACTAAAGCGTCCAATCCCAATTCACGGCACCCTGCCCCGAAATCTTCGGTCAAATCTTTTGTCGTGCCGTCCGGCATCGGATGAGCGAAAGGACTTCCTTTATTGATCGTCCCCAGCATTGTTCCGCCTAAACGCGCATACGGAGCATGGAAATCGGCAATCGACATTTTGCGATAACGCAACGGACGGAACGTCAAACCGTCGGTTCCATCCAAAATACCGTAAACTTCCCAACCATACGTCCAAATGGCACGATGAACGACAGCACGAATAACTGCATTCAAGCCGGCGCAGTCACCACCGCTGGTCAAAACGCCGATTCTTTTGATTTGAGGCATCTTTTAAAACTCCTAAGATTAAACCTTGTGTTTTTTTGCTTTGAAATAAATACATTTTTTCTGACTTTTCCGCCAGCTTAAAATCAATTTTTTGAAATTTTTTTGTTATAAATCATACAACTTGCTGAAATCATTAAATAAAACAGTTTTAATAACATTATAAAACACACACAAAACACACATACGATATGATAGGCGTTACTTTATAATGCCTGTTTTTGTTCTGTTGCGGATTCGCTGTTTATCGGACTTTCAAGCTTTATGGAACCAAAGAAGCAAAAAAACGTCCGTTAAGGATATTTCCCAATTCGGTCTAAACTCAACTTCGGTTGCCGCCTTGTTTCGTTAAGTCCTCATTGATGGGAAACAAAAAAAACGTCCGTTAAGGACGTTTTTTTTGTTTCCCATTGGTCGGAGCGGAGAGATTCGAACTCTCGACCCCTTGCACCCCATACAAGTGCGCTACCAGACTGCGCCACGCTCCGACAATGTAGAGGGGAATATAATACGCCTGTTTTGGAAAAGCAAGCGCAAATCTTTCATTAAACCGCCTTTTTTAACAGCGCGCTGATTTCTTCCAATTCCGCGATAACACTGTCCAATTCGGGTTTCGGCTCTATCGGCAATCCCTCATCGTCAACCTGAACCCGTGTTGCGGCGCTTTCCGTTTCCGCATTGCTCTGTCTGCTGTCGACGACACTGTTAATCGTTCCTTCTTTTAACAATTTTTGAACTCCTTTGATCGTATACCCCTCTTTATGAAGCAGATATTCGATCTTTTTCAGCAAAGAAATATCTTCGGGACGGTAATAACGTCTGCCGCCCACTCTTTGAACGGTAGCCACTTCCGAAAATTTTTTGTCCCAAAAGCGCAAAACATGAGGCGGAACATTTAATTCTGCGGAAACCTCTGTAATTGTCCGAAAGGCGCGTGCTGCCTTTTTATCGAACAAATCCGCATTTTCGACTTCTTCTTCCATTTACTTTTTCTGATCAACTTGATTTTTTAAAATATGAGACGGATGAAATGATAAAATACGGCGGGGTGAAATGGGAACATCAACTCCTGTTTTAGGATTCCGTCCCATACGCATTTTTTTATCCCGTACTAGAAACGAACCGAAAGAAGACAGCTTGACAGAGTCCCCTTTTTCCAGAGCTTTGGAAATCTCCTCCAACACCATATCCAACAATCTTGCTGATTCGCTTAATGACAGACCGACTTCATGATAAACAGCTTCAGCCAATTCGGCACGG
>JAFYCE010000020.1 GCA_017539865.1 Alphaproteobacteria bacterium | reverse complement strand
CGATGTGTGTTTCGTGGAAGTTCAACGCACAATCAACAATGATCGGACGGTCTGTTACAACGGCAAAATCTATCAAATCCCTCCTATGTCTAAACGCATCCCCGCCGTCAAAAAATGTACCGTTAAAGAAACTCTTTCAGAACATATATCCATCTCTTACAGAGACCGCTCGTTCCCTGAAGTTTTGCCTATCCATTCTGTCCAAAATTTAATGGGTCGTCACAGAAAGGTAAAAACGACTTGACTTTTTGATAAAAATAATCACAATTTGTTGTATGTTAAAAAATGTATTTATGGGTCAAGCAGGGAATTATCCCTGCTTTTTTTATTTGAGGTAAAAATGACGGTAAGTACAACAACAAACAAAGTGGCTTATATTGGGAACGGGGTTGCGACAAGTTTTGCAATCCCGTTTCCTTTTTTGGAAAGGGAGCATTTAAAGGTCAGACAACTTTTAAACAACGTGCAAACGGAAAGAACGGATTGGACGGTTTCGGGCGGGAATATGGTTTTTGCGACGGCTCCGGCAAATGATGCACAAATCGTGATTATGCGCGAAGTGCCTTTAACACAGGAAACGGACTATCGGGAAAACGAGATTTTACCGGCCGAAACGCTGGAACGCAATTTCGACAGGCTGACGATGCAGGTGCAGCAACTGAAGGAACAGGCGGATCGTGCGGTAACGGTAGATATCTTTGATGATACCGATGCGGCGAGTTTGATTCCGTCCATCCGGCAAGCGGTTTCCGATTGTGCTGAATATACGGCAACGGCGTCCGACAAAGCGGATATAGCGACGGATAAAGCGGAAATTGCCACGAACAAAGCGGTTGAAGCGCAACATACGTTATCTTCAAAAACCGATGTTGATTTGAACAATTTGACAACGGCGGGGAAAGAAAATCTGGCGGAAATGTTGATGCCCGATTATTCACGAAAAGTCGTTTTGTCTGCCAACGTAACATATACTGCCGCGTGCGCCGGAGTGTTTTGCGGCTATTATCGCGGAACGTCTGGAACGGGAACGACATACACAGTCAACGGTTTTACGCAGACATATTCAGGCAGTTTTGACAACGCGGGGATGCCTACCGGCGCGTCCTTTTTCGTTTTTGTATCAAAGGGCGAAAGTTATTCCGCCGCTCGGGCGAACAATTTGTATTTCATCCCGTTAAAAGGAGTTGCGGCATGACGATTTTTTATGAAAAGAAAAACGGTAAAATCATTCGTTGGACACAGTCCGAACAGCAAGCCGTTTTAGAAAAAATGCAGGAACAATGCACGGATGAAGACTTGGTCGCAACGGAAGATGGTGACTATTATTTGCGCGGCGAAGTTCCTAATGTTCCTAAAGAACGGAAGGCGGAAAGAATCAGAGCAAAACGAAACCGCCTTTTATCCGAAAGCGATTGGACGCAGACGCTTGACGTGCCTCTAACGGCGGAAGATCGCGAAGAATGGGCATTGTATCGACAAGAATTGCGCGACATAACGAAACAAGCGTCATTTCCGCATTCTGTCGTTTGGCCGGAAATGGAATAACGAAGTAATGAAAGGACGGGAGTTATCCCGTCCTTTCATCGAACGATACATGCGCAAAGCCGCTTATATTTTTCTTTGTATTTTTTAGCTTTTTTTCCGAACAACAGATGCGACAACAAACGATAACGCAGCTTCTTTAAAGTTGCTTTTGTTCCGCCGCACATCGGCAAGTCGGTTGTTACTATATCCAAGCCCAGTTTTTCAGCCTCTTTCAAATCTTTTACCGTGTTATAACCGGGGGAGAATACGCGCACGCCGGCTTTATGCAAGGCTTCCAAATCGACAGAATGATTTTTAATCCGTATCGGCGACATCGAAACGTTTTTGATATTGTATTTTTTGATAAAAGACAAAATTTCCTCAATGGTCTGAAACCCTTTTTCGGAATTTTCCGGCATATCAATCCATGGCTGAACGTTCGGGTATCCGGCTTCATATAAATAACGGGCGTTGTTTAAAGAGTATGTTTCGACAACGGAGCGGTCGATGATTTTCTTATCCGTGAATTTGGAGGCAAAGCTTTGCATCAATTCGGGATTGTCACGATCGACATAGCCCGCCAGAAAATCGAACATCACCGTTATATCGGAATGTTTTTTCATAAAATCGAAAATGTTTTCGAGAGTCAGCGGTGTCAGGCCTTCCGGAAAAGCATTTGTCAAGTATAAATAGTTCAGAAAAGTTTTTAAATCGGGAACCGGATTCGACAGAACGAATGGAACTTGCATTCGGTCTGCATCCGCCTGCGTCCATAAATGATACGCGACAAAATGACCGTCCGAAGTGCGCTGAATATCGACTTCGAAAAAGCTAAAGCCGGTTATATAGGAATGTTTCAATGCTTCTTTGCAGTTTGTCATTATGTGCCCGCGGTAGTTTCCCAAAGCGTGTGCGTTGTATTCCATAGCGTTTCCTTTACCAACAAAAAGGAGTATCCCCAGAAAGAGAAAAAGCGGTTTCATTCCAATCCTTTTAACCGTTCTCTTAAAACCGTTGCGGAAACGCCTTTTGTTCGGGGCAGGCGGAAGACTTTCCGGCCGTTTTCCAAACAATATTGTTCTGCCCGCTGAAAACCGGCATGCGTTTGATCGCCGCCAAGAACGAAAATGTCAAAATCAAGTTCCCGCACAATTTTATCAACGTCAGTATAAAGAACAACCTGATCGACATAGCGACATTGTTCGACCATTTCAACGCGTTCCTGCGTTGTGTAAACGATTTTTGCTTCCGGCTTGTATTTCAAAATACTGTTTCCGTCCTGAACGGCGACAATCAGTTTTCCTCCGGGCCCCGCCGTTTCTTTGGCACGACGGAACAGTTCCTTGTGTCCGTAGTGAAACAAATCAAATACGCCGACCGTAAAAACCGTGCTCATAAACGCAGCTCCCTCTTCAGAAAATCAAAGATGTTTTCGGCGGCGCTTTTGCCGTTCGACGGCAGCAGATTGCTTTTTGTAAATTCGCGACGCTTTTCCGCCAACGGATCGTTTCCATTCAGAACGACGTCTTGCAAAAAAGATTCTATTTTTTCAGATAGGGGGAGGGCTCCATACAATAAATGGTTGAACACAGCTTCGCCCAATTCATTGAATTTACGGGATACGGTATCGTTGCGAATTGTGAATAAATACGGTTTGTCAATCGCCGAGTATTCGCACATAAAGCTGATGGAATCGCCGATCATCGCATCCGACTGCAAGAAAAGGTCGATATAGTCGTCGTCGGAAAACTGCGTATTTTCCATCCGTTCCCATTTTTCATAGTATTCCGTCGTTTTTTGTTCGCCCCAACGTTCATCCGCATTTAATCTAGCGCGCAAAAGCGGATGGGGACGGAACGCGAATTGTATTTTATCCCGATACTTTTCCGCCAATTCAAGCATAATGTCCGCCAGTTCGTTAAAACACGAATAGCCGTAATGATCGGGATTGTTTTCAATCGAATGATGCGGTGCCCAAATGACTTTCTTTTTAACGGAAGACTGTTTTTTCCAGACGTTTTCAGGTAAATGTCCGTCGAAAAACCGATCAAGTTTCGGATAACCCAGAAAAAAGCTGTTTTCACCGTGATTGCGGGCGTAGTGTTCGGACAAAGTCAGAGATACGGCGCTTTCCCAAAAGAGATATGTCATTTTAAAATGGAAATCCGTATCGAATATATATCCTTGCGCGTTTGATAAGAAATAGCCGTAAGGAACAAAACAAGTGATTGCGTTTCGCGCTTGTTCCAGAAAACGCTCCATATTTTTCAGACCGAGAGTCGAATTAAAGAAAACGATATCCGGCTGAAAATACTTCAAAGACAGATATTCATTTTTTTCAAAATCATACAAAGAAACATACTTCATCCTTTTTTTATCAAGAAATTGAACAACTTTTTCATATTTCGAACCGTCAAATTTGACATTGGGATCAAGATGTTCATACGGGAAAACGCCAAGAACAGGGGCGAATTCATCGCTTTTCTCCATCAGACGATACAGTTTTTCCAGACAGAAAACGTCTTTATCGGGGCATAAAAACAGAACATTCAGCGGCACTTTGCCCGAATTGTAATTGATGACGGAAAGACGGTGAAGAGAGACGTTTTCCGATGAAAAAAAAGCTCCTTGAGGTAAACAGAGATTTTTATATTCGTTTAATGCGTCTGTTAATACAGATGTACATTTAGTTATAGTTTCCGGCTCGGAAACACTTTTCGTTTCGTATTTCTTATTCAGATGCTTCCAGAGTTTATAGGAGCACTTCTCAAAAATATTATTATATTTTTTCATAAGGAACGCCTCAACTTTTTCTTTTGATATTTTTCTTGAATATCCGGATTTTTATGCCGAACAAACGCAGGAAAACACGCTTTACCTTTTCCGTTTTAACTTTCCAGATTTTAATAACGTAAGGAATTTCAAGAATAGTTTTTGTCTTTGTCGGCAACGGTTTGACGTTCAAACTCTTTTCAACGAAGTAGTTCAAAGCGGTCATTTTTTCGACCGGCGTTATTTCTCTGTCAGGAATGTCGATTATTTTGTTTACTTGATGTTCTCGGGGGAAATTATCGTATAGTTCTTTTAATTTTTTTTGAAAAACAACGGAGCTATTATTTTGTTCAAGAAAAGAAAATGCGGGGCATTTATCGGGTCTTGGTGAATTGACAGCCGAAATAACTTTTGAAGCCAATTCTTCCGGCGTAGCGCAGGATATTCCCGCCGCATCATTTAAATCATCGTGATTCATCGCTGTTTGCAAAGTAAATGCCGGTATATTCTGAAACGCAAGTTCGTAAAATGATGCTGTAGATGAAAAAGGCAAAGAGTCCAATGCTACATCAGCCAATGTCATATATTTATCCAGATCGGTTCTGGAAATCACACCCAGCAATCGGATTCTTTCTTTCAGTTTTTCCGGAATATCGGACCAAGTCGCTTCGTTCCAAGATAAACCGATAACTACGAACCATACATTTTCCGTTTTTTCTAATATTTGCTTTGCGACATCAAAATAATCCAAGTCGTTGAATGGATAAAACTTTACGTTTCTGGCGATAGTCATAACGATTTTAGCGTCGTGCGGGATAGATAAGGATTTTCGTAAAGCCGCTTTTTCCTGTTCCGAAGCAATTTTTTTTTCGGCATTTACAGGCAATGAACGTTTTTGATTGGAAATTATTCCTCTTTCCGTAATGCACAGCTCTTTTGCAAATTCGCGAAAACTGACAACGCAATCGGCAATAGAGGCTCCCAACCAAAAGATATGATCCGAATGATTGAAAAAAACGACTGGTCGCTTGAATTCAGGTGTTCCGAATGCCAGCAGCGGAATGACGTCTTCCATATGAATATGCAAAACGATTTTTTCATATTTTGACGCGATTTGTCGAAGACGAAGCGCGATTTGCATCGGATCTTTATTCTCATTTGCCAGAAAATAAAGTTCTCCGCCACTTTTTTTAACCGCTTCAACCGATGTTTTGAGAACGTGTTCTTCCGGCATACACCATGTCAAAGCCAAAGAATTGATCTGACCGTCGGGATGATGATTCAGCCACTGATCCAAAACGACGGAATGGCCGCCGAGAATATATATTTTGCTGGCGACATGCAAAACCGAATTCGGAATATAATCCTCTGGCAAATCGATATGATGATTTGACGCAATATCGCATAAAGCGTTTTCTATTCTTGCCGATTTTAATATGCCGCACGGATTGTATGTCGCCCAAACTGCCGCATTCTTCAACGCTTCGATTTTTCCCGCTTCATCCGGATATTCCTTTCCCAATAAGCCGTCAAAATAAGTCTTGTTTTTTTTCATATATGAAATCAAATCCGTATCGGATATGTATTTCTTCGAAGAAATTTTTATCTTTGAAAAAACGGCATCGTTTTCTTCCTTATTTCCCCGCCATTCCTCAGCAGGATTTACAAAAGACGCATTGTCGTATCTTATTTTCAAGACGGAATCGGATAACAGAGCTGATGAATCCTTACCGTTTTCAAGAACCAAAAGAAAAATCGAATGCGGTAAAAGTTTTTCTTTTAAACGGCTGTGGGCTCGCAGAATATCTTCGTCGGGAATTTTTTTATCACGACTGAACCAAACGAACAAAATTTTGTTCGCATAGGAAGAAACCTGATAAAACCGTTTTATTCTGCGGTCATATTTTTCTTTAACGGCCGAATACATTTCGTCAAACGAAACGCCTGCGTCAAAATCATGATAGAAATAAAAATCCGTTTTTTCATCGTCATAATAATCATGCTTTTCATCCGTTGTTTTTGACGGATTTTTAGGTATGATTTTCATATTTTCTTTTTGAAGAAATTCGGAAAAATCATTACAAATGCACTCTATTCTGGTATTAAACGACGCTTTGGTCAGCCAATCGAACGGTCCGCTGAATTTTCTTAATTGGTGTTCCTGCAAATATGATGCGCATCCGCAATCTTCGCCAAGACTAATGACGATATCGAAAGTGTTTTGAAAAAAAGCATCTTCCTTAGAACGTATCCTCATCGTCTTATTTCCTTATGATCTGGAAAAAGAGTTTTATATCTTTCCACAGCTTCATTTTCAGATGGAAAAGCTCTCCTTCCGGTTTTTTATTCTTTTTTTGATTCGGAATCGTGTTCACGTCTCCGATGCTGTTCAGATATTCTTTTCTGTTGCGAATGGAAATATTCAGCCACGACCACAAGGTCGCACCGTTGTCGGTATTATTTAATTCTTCGGCACTCATATCGTGCAATTTTTTAACGATTTCCAGACGAGCGTAACCGTCTTTTTCATCGGGTTCCAGATAGGTGCCTTCGCCCCATTCATCCCAGGCGTCGATAAAAACGAACCTCTGTTCGGGCGCTAAACGGGACATCGCCTTTTTCGACATTTCAGTCAGAAAAATCTCAAAATTTTCGTTTGTCGCGTGGCGCAGAATAATCGGATTGTTTTTACCGCGGCGGCAGGAATTGTCCCATTCCATAAAAACGTCCTGATATAAGGGAACATCGTCTTCGTCGCGCAATAAATCCCGAACGGCAAGTGTGCGATAATCCAAACACCTGCATTCCATCGGTTCGTAAAAATCCGGCATATCGGACGGGGAAACGGATTCTATCGGATGCCAGGTCGGCGAATGCTGATAGAGGGCGTCGTATCCGTTGCTTTTGGCGTCAAATCGGTAATCTATATTGTCCGTAGCCATCAGATACAAATCGATATTATATGTTTTTCTCGCATATTCTTTGATTTTTGATGCAAAATTTTTCGGATCGGGAATGTTCTGCGGAATATAAATCGATAAAACCGGTTTCCCGTTGATCTTAATGTAGCGGGAATCGTTGAAATAGGGCATCAGATCGTCAATCAGACGTTTATGAAAATCGGGGGCGTACGTTTGTTTCAGTAGCAGTTCTTTTGATGCCGCTCCCCAATTCCTTGTCCAATCGTGGTTTGCCCAGCAAACAAAAAACGGCATATCGATTTCGGGTGTTTTCAGAACGTTTTCCAGCGGCTTTTCAAACAAGCGCCGTCCGTCGATCCACGAAAAATAAAAACACCAACCGTAAATGCCGTATCTTTTTGCCATTTCCGTTTGCCGGATCAAAACTTCGGGTTCGGACAAATCATAATATCCGACGTCTTTATGAGGGACGCGCGGCTGATTATGTCCGTCAAAAAGAGGTTTTCCGGACTTGACATTCCACCATTCCGTAAAACCTTCCCCCCACCATTCGTCATTTTCGGGAATGCGGTTGAAAAGGCAGGTGTGTATGGCAATGTACTTAACAAAACTATCCGACATTTTTTTCTAACTCTCTTATACTTTCGATTATATTGTCCGGTCTGTATTCCCGCAGGACTTCCGGCGCTAAAAAACCGGTTGAAATTGCGCTTGTTTTCATTCCCAAAGCTTTTCCCGTTTGAACGTCCTTGCCCGTGTCGCCGACAAAAACGTCATCGGCGGACAGCGGCGCGATATGTTGCCGGATCAGTTCTTCCTTTGTCGCTTTATGTTCGGTAATCAGCACGTCGTCAAATAAATCAAGCAGCTTCAGCCGTTTCAATTCGGCGGTCGTGTTTTCAACGCTTTGCCGTGCTGTTGCCAGATAAAGGGCGTATTGTTTCTTTAACCGTTTCAGCGTTTCGATAACGTCCGGATAAACGGTGTCCTTATCCAGATATTCTTTGGTTTCGATCAGTTCCAGCCAACGTTTTTCGAAATCGTGAATTTTACGTTCGTCATATCCGAATCTGTCGGCTAAAATCATCGCGTGAGTGTTTTTGTGTCGCTTCAAATCCCAGTATTCGCCGTAAGTCAATTTTGACTGCGGAACAAGAAATTGAAACAGAGAAAACAGACGTCTCCCTGCGTCAATCAAAGTCCCGTCCAAATCGAAAATAATTTTTTTACGCGCGTATTCGGGATCAAGTCTGGTAAATGCTCTTGTCACCTTGTCTTTTAAAGGAATTTCTACAAGAACCGAAGCCTTGCTTTCAAGAATTTGCTTTATATCGCAAGAATCGTAACGGGCATATTTCCACCCGAACGCCAATGCCGTTTTTTCCAGATCCGGCACGGAATATCCGTTCTTTGTTCCGACAAACCGGCCGTTGTGATATTTCATCTGTCCTTCGGCAATCATTCCCAAAGAATGATTGTTGAAAACAAACAACTTAACCGGCGTTTTTTGTTCCGCAACGGTTTGCAGTTCCTGCAAATTCATCTGCAATCCGCCGTCACCCGTAAAAGCGATGATTTTTTTGGAACCGGCCGCCGCCACGCCGATCGCCGCCGGCAGGGAAAAGCCCATACAGCCCAGACCGCCGGAAGTCAGAAAACGCTGTCCTTTCTTTAATTGCCAGCCTTGGGCCACCCACATCTGATTTTGTCCGACGTCAGTTGTTACGACGCTCTTTGCGGGGGCAAAAGCGCTGATTTTACGCACAATATCGACCGGTTTTGAAGGAAGTTTTTCTTTCTTCCATTGTTCGATCTGCACCGTCCACCGTTTTATATTCGTCATAACGGCCAAGGCGTTCATTTTTTTCAGAAAAACGGATACGTCGCAACATATCGCGATATCGGGGCGGACAACGTGTTCCAATTCAGCCTTGTCAATATCGACGTGAACGATTTTCGCCGCCGGAGCGTAATCCGCAAAACACTTGCCGACTTGCCTTTTGGCAAGCCGTGTCCCCAAAGCCAAAATCAAATCCGATTGATAAATCGCATTATTTGCGCAAGGTAAACCGTAATTTCCCGAAAAACCGGCATCCGTTTGCGTGTAAATATCGTATCCCATCAACGTGCGGACAACGGGGATTTTTGTTTTCCGGACAAACGCGGCCAATTCTTTTTCCGCTCCGGCCAACCGGATGCCGCCGCCTGCGACGATAACGGGACGTTCGGCGCTTTTCAGCATTTCCGCAACTGTTTGCGCCGTTTCGTCGTCAAGCTCCGTTCCGATTTCCGGTTCTTGCGATGGCAGGATATCGGGGATGTCTTCAAACAGCAGGTTCATCGGCAAATCAATCAGAACGGCACCTTTTCTGCCGGAACAGGCAATACGGAACGCTTTGGAAAATTCGTTTCGAAGGACGGATTTTTCCATAATGCGGGCGGCGTATTTCGTAACGGGTTTCGCCATTGAAACGGTATCGATTTCCTGAAAACCGTTTTGACGAACGTTTTCCGTTTTCATATCCGATACGTTGACCTGTCCCGTAATGAACAGAACAGGGACGGAATCCAAATGAGCGTTGGCAACGGCAGTTATGACGTTTGTCGCCCCCGGACCGTTGGTAACAACGACAACTCCGCATTTTCCGGTCAAACGGGCGTAAGCGTCCGCGGCAAAACCGGAAGCCTGCTCATGACGGCATTGAACGTATTTCAGTCCCGCCCGCGCAAAAGCGTCTATCAGCGGCGTCACCGCACCGCCCTGATAGCCGAAAACGTGAGTTACCCCTTCAGATAACAAAAGCTTTGAAATATAGTCGCACCCTTTCATCGTTTACCGTATTCCCTCCGGTAATAATCGACATAAGCGCGAACACCTTCTTCCAAAGGCGTTTCCGTCATTTGGAACAGAGTTTTCATTTTCGTGTTATCAAAGCGGTTCGACCGTCCGGCCGGCACGTCGCCGAAAACAACGTCAGGCGTTTTCCCTGCAATCCGGTAAATCGTCATCACAAGGTCTTTAATCCTGACTGCTTGATCTGAAACAAGATTGACGGGGCCTTTTGATTCGTTAAAAGAAACAGCCTTCAAAACGCAGTCGCAACAATCATCGACCAAAAGCTGACTTCTGAAATCTTCTCCGTTGCCGAAGATTTTGATTTGTTGTCCGGTTTCGATTTGGCGGACAAAGGAAGAAACAATCTTGGAATAAACTTCTTCCCCGATGCCATAGATTTGTCCGAATCTCAAAATCTGTAAAACAAAACCGTCCGCTTTAGCTTTTTCGGTCAAGTATTGTTCGCACATGATTTTTGAGGCCGCATAAAGCGTTTCGGAAGTTAACGGCGTTTGTTCGGAAATCACTTCCCCGTCGTTTTTATAAACGTCGACCGAACTGATACAGATAAACTTCTTCGGAATGTTCGGCAGATTTTCATACAGATGAACGGTGTTGCGGACATTGGTCATAAACTTGTATCCGTTTTCGATCCGGTAATCATCTCGGGTTCTCGGCACCGCCGATCCCATATGAATTACGGCATCGATTCTATCAACATCCGCTTTTGAAAAATCGTCCTTTGTGAACGTGTAACCATTATGTTTGATGCAGGTGTATCCATCTATATCCGTTCCGGACAACAGGACAATAGTGCTTTTTGAAAAAAACGGATTTGACGCTATTTTTCTTAACAGTGTTTTTCCGACAAATCCCGTAGCTCCTGTTATAAGAACATTCATAAAACGATAACCTCTTTTTCAATATCCTTTGCCGTCATCAGACGAGGTTTCGTGTCCATACCGCGCATCCACATCAACCCGTCCGGTAACGGATTGATTTTCTTTTCAAGCTTCGGAAACTCGCCATACAAAGCCAAATCCTTGAAAATTTCAGGCATATTCAATCCCGCTTCGGTAAAGAACAATACCGTCGTGAAAAAACGCGAAATATTGATTTCCGTCGGATTGGGAACACCGTCCGCATCATACGCCATATCCACGCCGAAAATGCCGTGCGGCTTATCCGAAACGGCTTTTACGGTATCCATGGCTATTTTCGTGACCAAGTCGTCACTGCATGTCTGTCCTACTTTTGTAACTCCCGTTACTCCTGATGCCGTTCTATTTCCGTGAATCCAGCCGGATCTTTTTCTAGTTTGTGCGACGATAAGTTCGCCCTCGAACCAGATGGATAACCAAGTGACCGTCTTTGAGGTCAGCATTTCAGCTGCGATAAACTCTTTCCAACCGTTCGCCCGATCTATCCAGCATTTTGCCATCTGATAATCGTTTGTCGGTATGGAACCTTTTCCGCCTCCGCCCATAGACGTTGAACGAAGCCAAATCGTTCCTTTCTCGTCCCCCAATTCCGCAAACGCTCTTTTCAAGTCGGATTCGTCATTGATCATCATATTGACGGGAACTTTGATGCCGGCTTGCTTGAATTTCAGGTAAGATTTAAATTTGTTGACGCAGGTGTCGATTACGTCGTGCGGCGGCATAAACATTTTTGTTCCGGCCGCATGAATGTCGTCTCGAATCAAAGAAGCGTAATAAATTTCCAGATCATTTTGAAAATGAATCAGGTCCGGTTTTTCTTTTTCAAGGATTTTGAGCAGACTGTTTTTGTATTCCGGCCGGTTGGCATAAGGAACATAATATTTCCGTTCGGCGTGCGATAACACCAAATCTGTCGGTTCCGATCCCATACCGATAATCGTTTCATGCTTTTTGCTTTTCAGAAGGGAATTGATTACTCCTTCCGACGGTGCGCCTCCGGCTCCGGCAATCAGAATTTTAGTCATAAGGAACTCCTTTCCGGATAGCTTTCTTTTTTAAACAAAGACATATGGAGGACATCTTTAAACGTGCCGTTCTTATAGATATGCTTGACAAAACGACCGTCTTGAATAAATCCGGCCTTCTCATAAAAACGGACGGCGAAAGCGTTGTCGGCAAACACTTCCAGATAGACTTTTCGCATGTTCAGATGCAGGAAAGCGTATTCAAGAACAAGGGATAACAAATGCTTTCCGTATCCTTTTTTACGATCTTCCGCATTGCCGATCAAAACTCTGCCGATTTCGCATTTTTGATTCCGCTGGTCGATATCGATCAAAGAAATCATTCCGACGGGACGATTGTTTTCTTTTTCATATGCAATCAGATTGAGTTCATTCTTTTTATTCAGAACGTTTTCGATCCATTTTTCGTTTTGTTCTTTTGTTGTCGGAACAAACTCGTAGAAAAAATCGTAGTTTTCCTCGGAAAAACGCCACCCAGCCAAAATGCCGGCATCTTTCAGCGAAATACTTTGAAGATATAAAGCCTCGTTACGCAGCATACTTTTTAACCATTTCAGCAACATACAGAACGTCGTCGTGCGTCAGGCGCATATGCATCGGCAAAGACAGAACGTGTTCGGACGCGTATAAAGAGTTGGGGCAGGTTCCTTTGGCATAGGCATACATTCTGTATTCCGTGTTATCGCGGTAATGAACACCGGGGAATACGCCAACTTCGTTTAAGGCCAACAACAATTCGTCACGATTATCAACCATGATCTGATATAAATGGCGCGACGGTTCGCAGATCGGATTCATCGGAACGGGGCGGATTTTATCGCATTCTTTAAACGCTTCGTCATACCAGCCGGCAATCGTGCGACGGTAAGCGTTGTCACGATCCAGATATTTCAAGGACACCAATCCGATCGACGCCATAATCGAATTGCCGTGGTTTTTATATCCGACATATTCGACATCGTATTTCCACTTATATGCGCCTTGTCCGGCCGTGCGTGCATAGGTATCTTTATTAATTCCCAGCCAGCATTTTTTGCGCACGATTTCGTCGTGTCGCGCTTCTTTAAAACAAATCATGCCGGAATCGCCCGTCGGGCAGTTTTTAACGGCTTGAAAAGAATAAACGACAACGTCCGCCTCATTTCCCGGAATTTCTCCGTTGACGCGCGTTCCCGCCATGTGCGCCGCGTCCAGTATCAGTTTCAGTTTGTGTTTTTTGCAGATCTTGACAATGTCGTAATACCGGCCGATATTGCCGCCCAGACCGACGAAAATCACAGCTTTCGTTTTTTCGGAAATGCGTTCCTCAACTGATTTCGGATCAAGGCATAAATATTCGTCAACATCGGCGAAAACCACTTTCATATTGTTGTATAAAACGGCGTGGTTTGTTGAAACAAAAGTCATCGGTGTGGAAATGATTTCATCGCCGTCTTTCCAACCGTTTTCCTCTTTCAGCACCTGAACGGCCATGTCCAGTCCGACGGTCGCCGAGTTCAAATAATGCGCGTGCGGAAGCTTTGTATATTCTTTCCACGCGTCTTCCATCTGAACGGTTTTAAAACCCAGCCCCGTCCAGCCCTTGTCCAAACATTCCCGGATTTCCTCCAGACATTCTTCCGTTCTGAATGTCGGGACAAAAAGCTGAATCTTTTTTTCGACCATACTCATTTGTTTGTTTCCTTTTCTAAATTCAAAAATCTCCGGTAATCCCTGATGTAATCGCTTTCGCTGTAATACTCGTCCGCCAGAACGACCAACACGCAATCGGGCGAAAAGTCGTGCATTTCCCGCCACACGAAGCCTTCGATTAGTAATCCTTCGTCAGGACGGTTCAGCGTGTATTCCTTTTTCCGGTCGGCGTATTCGCATTTGACCGTGACGCTGCCGGATACGGCGATAAGAAGTTGTTTCAATTTCTTGTGTGCATGGAAACCGCGAGCAACATCCGGTTTGGTGCCGTAAATATAATAAACGCGCTTAACGTCGAACGGCAGGTTGAGCCCGTTTTCCAACGCGATCAGCGAACCACGGTCGTCACCGTGAATCTGCAGAGAAATTAAAGCCGTATTTGCCGTCATTTCTTCCCCCTGATGAAGTCGCGCAATTTCTTCCATTTCGCACGCCAGCCAAAGCGTCTGCACCATTGGCGTTTCCACTGTTTTTTATAGCCGTGCGTGAAGCAGTATTCCTTTTCGTGTTCATAAATCTGGCGATAGATTTCCAATGCTTTTTTCTGGAAATCGGGGCTTGAAATCGTGTTT
>JAFYCE010000113.1 GCA_017539865.1 Alphaproteobacteria bacterium | reverse complement strand
CGAGATTGTACCTTGTGACTGGAGTTCAGACGTGTGCTCTTCCGATCTCCAGAATTTTGACTTCCGGAACGGGAGCCGCATGCGGTTTCAGTCTGTCGTGTTCATCTCTCGGCTGTGTTTCTTTGACCTGATATTTTTCTTTCGGCCGCAGGGGTGTTTTTCTTCCCGTCTGTTTGACTTCCGGTTTAACGGGAGCCTTGACGGCGGGCTTGACTGCCGGCTTGACTTTCGGTTTGACAGCGGGCGCAGGTTTTACGGGTTTCAGTAGGGGAGGCTCTTCCTTTTTAACGACCGGAGCCTTTAACGGGATGGGGATGTTATGCGAATCTGTCGAAGTATTTTCTTTCGCCGGCGTTTCTTCCGTCAGGACATCCCAATCCAGAGTAATTTGCGCAAAAGCCGACCCTGCCATTGCGGTAAGACCGGCAACGGCGAAAACGGCTTTTATAAAAAAGTGCGAAAAATTACTTTGTTTCATCCTTCTGTGCAGTCATGATTTGTTTTTTTATCGTATTGAACAAACGGTCGTTTGTAGCAATGATACTCCCGTCTTGCAAAACGGTAAAGGGATCTTCGCTTCCTTTAATCGTGCAGAAACGTCCGCCCGCTTCTTTCAAAATGACCATGCCGGCGGCGATATCCCAAGGTTTGATACCGTCTTCCCAATAGCATTCGAAACGTCCCGCCGCAACATAAGCCATATCCAACGATGCGGATCCCATCCGGCGGACACCCGCCGTTTTCTGCATCATCGGAATCAGCTGCGGAATAAATTCGTCGGGTTTGCCGTATCCCAAGTGCGGAATGCCGGTAACCACCAAAGCTTCCTGCATCTTATTGCGATCGGATACATGCAGACGGCAGGAGCCGGAGGCTGTCATCGCCCATGCACCGCCGCCTTTTTCCGCATAAAACAAATCTCCGGAAACGGGATTGTAAATGACGCCCGCAATGATTTCCTTGTCTTCCTGTAAAGCCAATGAAATGGCAAAATGCGGAATGGCATGCAAAAAATTCGCCGTACCGTCCAACGGATCGATGATCCAGCGGTGCGATGTGTCGGCTCCGCTCAAAGAACCGCTTTCTTCCATTAAAAAACCGTAGCGCGGACGCGCTTTAAGCAAATATTCCCGCAGTGTTTTTTCCGAGTTCATATCCGCCGACGACGCAAAATCCGCTGCCCCCTTTTTGGAAATCTGCAAATTTTCCAATTCGCCGAAATCGCGAGCCAGTCCGCGTCCCGCTTTCTGAACGGCCTGAATCATAACGTTCAGATTCGCCGATAAAGACGAAATGAATCTGTCCTGACGGGAATTGCGGAACTCTTCCACGGGGTCGGGCTTGCGTTCGCCGTAAGGCCGTTCGGTACGATTCGCTCTCCGTCCGACCATGCCCCCCTGCGCGCCGACTTTTCTGCCGGCGGGTTTGTTTGTATCGATCGTCATTTGACGCCCTTTTGATTAGTGATTATTTCGCGCGTTCGACATAAGTGTTGTCGATCGTTGAGACAACGATCTTGTCGCCGGTGGCTACGAACGGCGGAACACCGATGCGCAGACCGTTGTCCAAAACGGCCGGTTTATAAGAAGAGGAAACCGTCTGACCTTTAATCACGGGTTCCGTTTCGACAACCGTCTGAATGACTTTGGCCGGCAGTTGGACGCCGACGGGTTTGTCTTCAATGAATTGGACGACGACTTCCATGTTGTCCTGCAGATAAGCGGTACGTTCGCCCAGCAATTCCTTGGGAACGGTGAACTGGTCGTAGGTGTCCGTCATCATGAATGTCAGATCCGTACCGTCCGAAAACAGATACTGGCAGTCGCGGTCTTCGCTCATCAGTTTTTCAACAAAGTCGGCCGTGCGCCAGCGCTGTTCGGTTTTGACGCCTGTCGCGACATCGCGCATTTTGACCTGAATGGTGGCGTTTCCTTTGCCCGGAATGACCAATTCGTAGTCAATGACAACGCAGGGTTTGCCGTTATATTCGATGACCATGCCCGGACGCATTTGGTTTGCTTGCATTTTCATGTGTTTTTTTCCTTGTATATTAAAAGAAAGACAATAAAATTTGTGGAAAAATTATCAGATTCACGTCTTGAACGCAAGACTTGTACGCAAGGTTGGGAGTATTTTTTTTAATGAACAGTCAAATTCCGTTCTGGCATGCCGGCGAATACGCCCGTCGTTTGCCGCTGTTGAAACAAAGGGCGAAGATTGTTGAAACGATTCGCTCCTTCTTTATAAGTCGGGGGTTTTTAGAGGTGGAAACGCCGATTTTGCAAATTTCCCCCGGACTGGAGCCGCACCTGAAAGCGTTTAAGACCGAATTGGTCGAACCGTTCGGGCGGGCGGACAGGACGATGTATCTGCATACGTCGCCCGAGTTTACGATGAAAAAGTTGCTGGCCGCCGGATTGCCGAGGATATTTCAAATGGCGCATGTTTTTCGCAATGAGGAACGGTCGAGCCGTCACCATCCCGAATTTGTGATGTTGGAATGGTATCGGGCGAACGCCGATTATGAAACATTGATGGACGATACGGTGGAACTGGTGCGCGCTTGCGCCGAAGCGTGCGACGTGAAAAAGCTGAAAGAAAACGGGCGGGAATGCGATCCGTTCGCCGAGTGGGATAGAATTTCCGTTGTTGAAGCCTGCCGCAAATATGCCGGTTTCGAATTGGAGGAAACCCTGCCCGCCGAACCGAGTTTGGAACCGGATCCCGCACCGTTGGTGGCTGTCGCCGAAAAATTAGGCATCGAAACAAATCCGGATGACCGTTGGGATGACATTTATTTCCGGATCGCATATGAAAAGATCGAGCCGCATTTGGGGCGGGGTGCGCCGACGATTCTTTATGATTATCCCGTTTGCATGGCGGCTTTGTCCCGCCGCAAGCCTTCTGATCCGCGCTTTGCCGAACGCTTTGAAGTCTATGTCGGCGACGTGGAGCTGGCAAATGCGTTTTCCGAGTTGACGGATGCGGCGGAACAAAGGCGACGTTTTGAACATGATATGGATTTGAAAGAAAAATTATACGGGGAACGGTATCCGGTCGACGACGATTTCATCGCCGCCGTTGCGGTCATGCCGTCCGCCGCGGGAATCGCCGTCGGGATCGATCGGTTGGTCATGCTGATTACCGGCGCGAATCGAATTGAAGATGTGTTATGGGCACCGGTTGCATGAAAAAATTGAAAGCTTTGTTTTATTGGGGAATCCGTCTGGGAATGAAAATCACCGGATTTTCGGAACAGTTCGTTTTGTTTTTGGTGATGGGCGGCGTCAATACGCTGTTTTATTACAGCCTGTATTCTTTTTTGATTTATATCGGCGTGTTCTATGCGGCTGCGGTCGTCATCGGAACCGTTTGCGGCGTTTTGTTCAATTTTCAGACGTTCGGCAGAGTTGTTTTTAAAAATTTCCAGATGCGTTTGCTGGGGCGCTTTTTTACTGTTTACGCCGTTGTCTGTCTGGCCAATATCGCAGGATTGAAATTGCTGGAATTTGTCGGTTTGACCAACAAATACACCGCCGGAGCCGTTCTGGTTTTGCCGGTGGCGTTGTTGGGATATGTTTTAAATAAGACGTTCGTTTTCAGCGGGAAAGAATCTGAATCCGGAAATCTGCAAATTCCGACGGGCGAGTCGGATTGAAATCAATGCAGGGAAGGGTGAACAGTTCGCTCCACCATTGTGTCAGAGCGGCGGCGTCATCGCCTTCGAATCCGATATAGTCCGCACCGGCTTCGCCCGCGCGCATCGCTTCGTCGCGGGTGGCGCAGATAACGCCTAAAGCCAATTCCCCGATTTGTTTCCTGACGTTTTTCATCCCTTTGCCGTAGGGAAGCTGGACGCCGTCCGCCTGAAAAGCCAAAGTCTTTTCGATATCGTTTTTGATAATGACGGCGATGTCTTTGTCCTGAATCGTCCGGATGATTCGTTTCACCTGCGTGTCGGTGTGTCCCGTCGGGTCGTATAAAACGGCCTGAGGAGAAAAACGATTGAGATTTTCAATAATCCTTTCCGCGTTCAAACCGTCGGGAATAATCAGATAAAGATTTTGTTTCATTCTTTTTTCCTTCAGAAGGCATTACGACAGAAGGCGGAAAGTTTGTCAATAAAAGAGAAAAGGAATAAGAACTCTGTTGCACAAAAGACGGAACGCCTTTATTTTAGAAAGAGTTGTTTTTAACCAGGGGGAAAAACGTTGAGCTTACAGGGACAGTTGCAATCGGCATTGGAAGGGTTGGCGTGTGCGGCACAACGCTTGGACGCCGCGGCGGAGATTATTGCCGGCCGACAAAAGGAAACGGCGGAGCTTCGCGAAAAATGCGAAAAACTTCGGGAAGCCTTGAATAAAGCGGAGGCGGAACGGGAAGCGACACAAAATTCCGAAGCGGAATTGAGCGAGCTGAAGGTCGAAAAAGAGGAATTGGTCGCCGTGCGCAACCGGCTGGTTGCGGAAAAAAATCAGCTGCTGAACGAACGCGAGCAGTTTAAAAAATTCCGTGAAGGCTGGGGACGCGAACGTCCCGCTTTGATCAAAGCGAAAACGGACGCCGAACAAGAGCTGCAGCGGCTGAAGGAACAGAGCGGCGCTGCGGCGCAGAATGACGGACGTTTGGACGCTTTGAAGGCTGAAAACGAAAAACTGCGCGCCGAATTGGCCGAGGCTGAAGAACGGAAAAAGAAATTGGCGGATGAAAAGGAAGGCCTGTCCATTGAATTGGATGGCGTGCGTCAAGCGTATGGAGAGCTGAAGCAGACGACTCAGGAAGCTTCCGAACGTCTGGATTCGACTTTGGAAGAACTGAAGATTTTAAGGGGATAGGCATGGCGGATGTTCAATTGGTCATCGGCGGTCAAAGATATACCGTTTCCTGCGGCGAGGGGCAGGAAGAAAACTTGAAGGAACTGGCTCGTCAACTGGATGAAAAAGTGTCGTTCATCAAATCGCGTATGCCGGTCGGCGAAAGTTTGGGGGTGGTTATGGGGGCTTTGCTGCTGGCCAGCGATTTGAGCGAAAAAAATCAGACTCTTGAAGCGGCGCGGACGGAAAACGCCGTATCAACGGAAGTTCTGGCGCAAACCACTCAACTGATAGAAAAAGTATCTGAACGCATTTCAGCTGTTGCCGAAACGATCGAAAATGCGTAATCTGAAAAACGGAAGACGGACTTTTCGATTCGTTAGGATCCCGCTGGTACTCGGGGCCAACGTTTACTTTTAAGGGAGCTGTCCCTGCGGCGGGCAACGTGCTTTTATCAAGCGTCGAAGTCTTGCCGTATTACGGCGCCCACCTATACAAGGCGGCCCACGCGACGCGTGTTGTTGATCCGACGGTCAGAGAGGTTGTCTTCCACCAGGAATTTTTAGAAAGCGGGACGATGGATTATACTTTCTTAAAAAGACAACTGCGCACGGCGGCCGTTCACAGACGTTCTGAAATCGCTTTGGATCACGCGTTGTGGTGCGCCGAAGAGATCGTCGCCCGTTTCAACGAAATGACATTACCCGAAAATCCGGTCGTTTCCGCTTACTGGCCGATGAAAACGGAGCTGGATCTGCGTCCGTTGATGGCGTCTTTATATAACCGCGGGCTGGCGGTGGCTTTGCCCGTCGTTTCGGAAAAAAACGAACCGTTGTCGTTCAGACGATGGGAGCCGGATGCCAAGCTGGTCGAAGGCCCTTACGGGACGGAACAGCCCGATGAAAAATATGAAACGGTCGTGCCGACGGTTTTATTGTTGCCGCTGTTGGCGTTCGACCGGACGGGCGGTCGTCTGGGGTATGGCGGCGGATATTATGACAGAACGGTGAATCTGTTGCGCCGGACGGGAAATCCCGTCGTTATCGGCGCAGCTTTTTCCGATCAGGAAATCGACCGCGTTCCGTTGGAGGAAACGGATGAAAAACTGAATTTCGTTCTGACGGAAAAGGAAATCATAAAGGGAATTTAATGCGTATTTTGTTTTTGGGCGATGTGTTGGGCAAATCCGGCCGGCATCTGGTGTCGGATACGCTGCCCGATTTCCGCCGCCGCTATCATGTCGACTTTACGATCGTCAACGGGGATAACGCCGCGCACGGATTCGGTTTAAGCCAAAGCGTCTGCCGCGAACTGTTTACGGCAGGCGCGGATGTCATTACGTCTGGCAATCACGGTTGGATTTCCAAAGAAATCGAACCGATTCTCGATACGGAAAACCGCTTGTTGAGGCCGGCGAACTATCCGGCGGGAACTGCCGGCAAAGGTGCGGGGCTTTACCGTTTGCCGGACGGGCGCAAAGTCGGCGTCCTGCACGTTCAGGGGCGCACGTTCATGGATTCGATCGAAAATCCGTTCACCGTCGCCAGACAATGGGCGGATATGGTCAAACTGGGGCAGGGGGCGCAAGCGATGGTCGTCGACATTCATGCCGAGGCGACCAGCGAAAAAATGGCGTTCGGACAATATCTGGACGGTTCCGTTTCTCTGGTTGTCGGAACGCATACGCATATTCCGACGGCGGACGCTCAAATCCTGCCGCGCGGCACGGCGTATCAGACGGACGCCGGTATGTGCGGATGCTTCGATTCCGTGATCGGCATGAAGAAGGATGAACCCGTCCGTCGCTTCGTGACGAACAGGGCGACCGAAAAATACGAACCGGAAAAAGGCGACGCGACCGTTTGCGGCGTGATGGTCGATACGGACGATGCGACGGGGTTGGCCGAAAAAATTTATATGATTCGTTACGGCGGACGGTTACAGGAATCTTTACCGCCGCTTTAAATGGTGATAAAAGAAAGACGATATTTGTTTTAACCAAAGGCCGAGGAGTGTCATGTCAGGTCATTCACAATTTAAAAATATTATGCATCGCAAAGGCGCGCAGGATAAGATCCGCGCCCGCACGTTTTCCAAACTGGGCCGTGAAATCACGGTCGCCGCAAAGTCGGGCTTGCCCGATCCGGCTTACAACCCGCGTCTGCGCGCCGCGATAGCCGCCGCCCGCGCCGAAAACATGCCGAAGGACAACATCAAACGCGCGATCGAAAAGGCCGCCGCCGGCGATGCCGCAAACTATGAAGAAATCCGTTACGAAGGATTCGGCCCCGGAAACGTTGCCGTGATTGTCGAAGCTCTGACCGACAATCCGAAACGCACTGCGCCGATCGTCCGCTCCATTTTCGGCAAGGCCGGCTGCGTGATGGGCGAAACGGGTTCCGTCGCTTTCAACTTCCAGAGAATCGGATTGATTGAATATCCGGCTTCCGTCGCCGAAGCGGATGCGATGTTTGAAGCCGCTTTGGAAGCCGGTGCGGACGATGTCGAATCCGACGAGGAAACCCACCGTATTACATGCGCTCCGGACGATCTGGGCGGTGTTCGCGAAGCTTTGGAAGCCAAGTTCGAAACGCCGACGATCTGTCGCTTTGACTGGAAACCGCTGGTCGAAACAGAATTGACAGACGTTGAAACCGCCAAGAAGTTCTTTGATTTCGTTGAAACGCTGAATGACGAAGAAGACGTGCAGCGCGTCGCTTCCAACGTTTCCGTTTCCGATGAAATCATGGCAAAGCTGGAAGACTGACACTTGGCGGCCGTGCGGATTTTAGGGCTTGACCCCGGCCTGCGTCATACGGGCTGGGCGGTCATAGACTGTAACGGTTCAAAGATAACCTATGTCGCCTCGGGGGTGGCGGATTCGAACGATTCGCTTTCTTTGGCGGAAAGGTTGTTGGAGCTGCATCAGAAAATCCGCACGGTGATCGCCGAGTATGCGCCTGACGAAGCCGCCGTGGAGCAGGTGTTCGTCAACAAGAATCCCGAAACGACGCTGAAGCTTGTTCAAGCCAGAGGCGTCGTTTTGATGACTCCGGCGTCCTGCGGCATACCTGTTGAGGAATACGGCGCGAACCAAATCAAGAAAGCCGTGGTCGGCGTCGGTCATGCCGAAAAGGCGCAGGTCGACATGATGGTGCATACGTTATTGCCGGCGGCCGGAAAAATGAAGCCGGACGCGGCGGACGCGGCGGCGGCGGCGATTTATCATTCCTTTTTGCGTGTGACTAAAGAACGGTTGAAACTGCTTTCGGAGCTGGGGAAAAAATGATAGCGAAGCTTAGGGGAAATGTCGATTCTTTCGGGGACGGCTTTTTGATTCTGGACGTGAACGGCGTCGGCTACCGGCTGTTTTGTTCGGGGCGGACGTTGTCGAAAATGCCTCATGCCGGTGGAGAAGCGACTCTTCTGACTGAAATGCAGGTACGTGAAGACAGCATCAAGCTGTTCGGCTTTGCGGACGAAGCGGAAAAAAGTTGGTTCGCTTTATTGACGACCGTGCAAGGCGTCGGCGCAAAAGTCGCTTTGGCGATTTTGTCCGCCTTGTCGCCTGAGAACTTGTCGCTGGCGATCGCTTCCGGCGATTCGAAATCGATGTCGCGGGCAAACGGTGTCGGGCCTAAACTGGCTGTGCGCATCGTGACGGAACTGAAAGGCAAAATCGGTTCGCTTTCTTCCATTACCGATTCGGATATGGCAATCGGCGAAACGACCGGAAAATTGACTTCAAACAGTGCGGCGGATGATGTGATTTCCGCATTGATCAATATGGGATACGCGCGTATGGACGCCGTTTCCGCCGTGTCCAAAGCGATGAAAACGGCGGGCGCGGACGCGGGCTTTGCCGACCTGATCCGTGAAGCGTTGAAAGGATTCGCCAAATGAGTGAGGAACGCCTGATTTCCGGCGCACGGCGCGACGGCGACGAAGAACTGGTGAAGCTCCGTCCGCAGAGGTTGGAGGATTTCACGGGACAGAAAATCGTTTGCGAAAACCTGAAAATCTTTATCACGGCGGCGTTGGCCAGAGGCGAGGCGTTGGATCATGTCCTTTTATCAGGTCCTCCGGGGCTTGGTAAAACGACGCTGGCACAGATCGTCGCGCATGAATTGGATGTCGATTTCCGTTCGATCGCCGCGCCGACGATTACGAAGATCGGCGATTTGGCCGCAATTTTGACGACGGTTCAGCCGAATTCCGTTCTGTTCATTGACGAAATCCACCGTTTGCTGCCGACGATCGAGGAAACGCTTTATTCCGCGATGGAAGATTTTCAGCTGGACGTTCTGGTCGGTTCGGGGCCCGCCGCGACGACCGTCCGCGTGCCGTTGCAGCCGTTCACTTTAATCGGCGCGACGACGAGGTCGGGGTTGCTGAGCCAACCTTTGCGCGATCGCTTCGGGATTCCGTTAAGGCTTGATTTCTACGATCCGGCGGAACTGAAAAAAATCGTCGTGCGCGGCGCGGGTATTTTGAATATCGGCATTACGGACGACGGCGCGATCGAAATCGCCAAACGGTCGCGGGGAACGCCGCGCGTGGCGGGACGGCTGCTGAAGCGTGTTCGCGACTTTGCCGTGTTTGAAGGCAGAAAGGAAATCGATGCGGCGTTGGCGGACAGGGCTTTGCAAAGGCTGGACGTGGACAAGCAGGGCTTGGACATGATGGACAGACGCTATCTGACCTGTATCGCGCAGAAGTATGCGGGGGGGCCCGTCGGCGCGGACACTTTGGCGGCGGCTCTGTCCGAGGAGCGCGATACGATTGAGGAAGTCATCGAGCCGTATTTGCTGCAGCAGGGGTATATCCAGCGCACGCCGCGCGGCCGTATGCTGTCGGCGATGGGCTTTAAGCATTTGGGGCTTTCCGCGCCGACATCTTCACAAAACGATTTGTTTTCTGCGCAAGATTAAGAGGGAGCGAAAAATGAGAACGTATATGCCAATCAGCATTTGCTATGAAGACACGGACGCCGGCGGTGTTGTTTATCATTCCAAGTATTTGGGTTTTGCAGAACGGGCGCGGATGTTTTTCCTGCACGAACACGGCATTACCTGCAAAGAAATGATGCAAAGCGAAAAACCATGCGGTTTTATGATCAAGCATTGTGAAATCGACTATAAAAAGCCTGCCGTTTTAGAAGACGAACTGATTATCGAAACGGAGATTTTGGAATTGCGGGGCGCGGGTTTTGATTGTCTGCAAATTGTCAAACGCGGCGAAGAAACGCTGGTCGAAATGAAACTGCAGGTCGTTTGCGTGACGCCTTCGGGACGGCCGACGCGCATTCCCGAAAACATCAGAACAAAATTGGCTGAACTTTCGTAAAGTTTTAATGAATATGTTTTAAGCTCTCCTTAAAAGTATACTAGATAAGGAGAGCTTTTCTATGCCGGCAGGATCTGTAACAACGGCCGCAGCCAGTCTGTCCATGTGGGGATTGTTTCTGCAAGCCGATTTTGTCGTTAAAACCGTTATTATCATTTTGGCCATGGCGTCCGTCTGGTCTTGGGCGATCATTTTTGAAAAAGTCATGTTGCTGCGTTCGGCGACGGAAGACGCCAAAAAATTCGAATCGCAGTTCTGGTCTGGCGGTTCGCTGGATGAGATGTTCGACAAGTTGGAAGCCAGACCGTTCCGGCTGGATCCGCTGTCTTCCGTTTTTGTCGCGGCGATGCGGGAATGGCGGCGGTCTTCGGGAACCCTCGGCGCGGGCGGCGTTCACGGCACCAGTCTGAACCAGCGTATCGATCGCGTTATGCAGGTGACGATGGATCGTGAAATGGACAGAATGGAAAAGCGTATGACGTTTTTGGCATCCACAGGCGCTGTTTCTCCGTTTATCGGATTGTTCGGAACGGTCTGGGGGATTATGAACAGCTTTCATAATATCGGAGCCAGTTCCAACACGTCTTTGGCGGTTGTCGCCCCCGGTATCGCGGAAGCGTTGTTTGCAACGGCTTTGGGGTTGACGGCGGCTATTCCGGCGGTGTTGGCGTACAACAAACTGTCCAGCGACATGAACCGGTACGGCAAAACGCTTGAAAATTTTGCGGGCGAGTTCAGCACGATTCTGTCCCGTCAGATCGACGACACGACGTATCGTTCGGAAAAAAGGAGCGGCTGATATGGGAGCTTCCGTCAAGTTTTCGTCGCGCGGCAGACGGCAAAGGGCGTCCTTTGCGGAAATCAATGTGACGCCGTTTGTTGACGTGATGTTGGTTCTGTTGGTGATTTTCATGGTGACCGCGCCGATGATGACGACAGGTGTTTCTTTGGATTTGCCGCGCGGGGACGGACAGGCGATGGAAGACGCCGATCGTTCCGTTGATATCAGCATTGACGCCAAATCGAAAATCTATTTGGGGGATTCCGTCGTTCAGCCGGACGCTTTGGTTAAAAAACTGCAGGCGATGCAGAAGAGCAATCCGGATTTGAAAATCGTCATCAGCGGCGATCGGGCGACGTCTTACGGACAGGTCATTGAACTGATGAGTTTATTGCGATTGGCCGGTATTTCCAAAGTCGGACTGAAAACCGGCGATGTGGTCGATACCGATGTATTGACCGGAAAGAAAAATAAAGGACGCTGATCTGTGGGGCTGCGACAAAGCTTTTTTATGCGGTTGAGACATTGTCCGTTTATCTTTAAAACGGTACAGGCGGCGTTTGACCATTCGCCGTTTGTTTTGTCAATCACGCTGCATTTGTTCGCTGTCTTTTTGCTGACGTATGATTTTTCTTCCGAAAATAAATCGAATGTGGTTTCCGTACCGATGTTTGTTGTCGATCTTTCTCAGGTCAAAATAGCGGAAATGACGAATCTGCCTCCGAAGTTGGCTAAAACGGAAGTCAAAAAGGAAACGAAAAAATCCGTACGCACCTCGGCTTACAGCAAAGCTGTTGCTAAAAGCGCCAAACCGGAATCACGCGGCGGAACGAAATCCGGTTCGGCCGGAAAAAATCCGTCTTCCGGCGCAATGTTGGAAAACGATTTGGGCAAGCTGTTGGATCATGTGACCTCTGCGGACAAGAAAAAAGAGCCGTCACCCGTTCCGCCGGCCAATTCAATTAAAAATACGGGCGATTTAAGCGTAACGGACGATCCGTTCAAAACGTTGCTGGCTTCTGTGGACGGTATAAAAAGCGGAATGGGATACGCCGATGATAAAACACAGGCGGAAGTCAATGCCGATGAAATTGTTACGGAAGGCATAGAGGGCGGACAAGGCGGAAGCTATATGCAGGAACT
>JAFYCE010000019.1 GCA_017539865.1 Alphaproteobacteria bacterium | reverse complement strand
TTCAGGAAAGCTTATAGCTATGCGCAGAAAAAACTCCTTTGCTACAATACAGGAGGTCTGGTGAACCAACGAGCGTTGAAGTCAAAGGAGTAATCATAATGAAAGATATGCATACGCTATCACATTCGACATGGAATTGTAAATATCACGTGGTATTTGCCCCGAAGTATCGCCGCAAAGTGTTTTATGGTGAAAAGCGATACGAAATAGGCAAAATGCTAAGAAAATTATGTAAATGGAAAGGAGTAAATGTTCTGGAAGCGGAAGCGTGTCCGGATCATATACACATGTTGGTCGAAATACCGCCGAAGATAAGTGTTGCCGGATTTATGGGCTTTCTGAAAGGGAAAAGCAGTCTGCTAATTTATGAACAATGGAGTAATATCAGATACAAATACCGGAGCAGAGAATTCTGGTGCGTGGATACGGTCGGAAAAAATACAAAGAAGATAACCGAATATATTCAACATCAATTGGAAGAAGATGCCGCATCAGATCAGCTGACGCTGGACATATCAGACCCGTTTACGGGGAGTAAGTAACAAATTGCTCGCACCAGACCAAACAAAACGCCGTTTAGGCGTAGCCAGTAGCATGAGGGCTATGCCCGTCATGGAAGAACCCCGCGTTTTACGCGGGGGTCTCTTTTTGTAACGCGAAAACCACCCGCTTGGCGAGTGGGTATCTATTTTACAACCCAATGACCGATTCATCAACGATTGCTTTTAAGCAGCTAATCTGATAAAAATAAGCAAGGCTTCTGCGCGACTTTGCACGTCTTTGATTTCGTTTCGGCGCAGTCGAAGATTTTGCGGTTTGCACAGCCGATCCAAAGAGAAGCCTTTTGAAGCGACATTTCAAGAGGCTTTCTTTTTATCCCTGACCGCGCCATAATTTCTCCGGAGAGGCTTCGCAAAATGAATAAAATCTCAATACGGTTCTTCGATGATCGGGAAGTCCGCGCCGTTTGGGATGACGCGAATGCGAAATGGTGGTTTTCCGTATTGGACATCATCGGCGTGTTGCGCGGTTCGGACGATTATGAAAAAAACAGAAATTACTGGAAATACCTGAAAGCGAAACTGAAACGCGAGGGCAGTCAACTGGGTAGTGTGACTACCCAGTTCAAATTCGTCGCGCCGGACGGGAAGAAACACGCCGCGAATGTCCTTGATTATGACGGCATTATCGAGCTTGCCAAGAACTTTCCGAGCAAACAGGCGAACCGTTTTATCGAATGGTTCACATATAGCGACGAAAGTATCGACGGTAAAAGCAAAACAAAAGCGTATGCGCTGTTTGACAGTTCTTTGCTTGAAATGATGGAAGTCGGAACGGTCAAGGGGCTGCAACAGATACACGGCTATCTTTTCGGCGGTTTGTATGATTTTGCCGGACAGATCAGGACGGTCAACATCGCAAAGGAGAACTTTCGGTTCGCTCCGGCGCAGTTTTTGGAGAATACGCTCAAAACCGTCGAAAAAATGCCGGAAAGCTCTTTTGATGAAATCGTTGACAAGTATGTTGAAATGAACATCGCGCATCCGTTCAGAGAGGGGAACGGCAGAAGCGCGCGAATCTGGATAGACCTGATCCTGAAAAAAAATCTTCGGCTTTGCGTGGACTGGAGCAAAATCAACAAGGATGAGTATTTGAACGCTATGCGGAAAAGTCCGTCGGATTCAACGAAAATCAAAGCCCTGCTGAAAAATGCATTGACGGATAAGATCAACGATCGCGAAGTGTTTATGAAAGGGGTGGACTACTCCTACTACTACGAACAAGACGATACGACTGCGGACGACAAAGATAATCGGTAGTTCCGCGAAGCAACCGAAGAAAGCAAAAGGCAGAATAAAATCGTTATGAAAAAGGAAGTTTTTACCCCCCCCTTTTTTGTAGACAATCATCTCTAAAAACCAAATAAACTTCTTTCTTTATTTACATACTTTCAAATTCGATTTCATAACCGTTATAACTGATTTTACGACGAACTCTTTTATTGACGGCGATGACTCTGCCTGTCGGAACTTGTGTCGTTTTGCCGGTATTATAATCGTTCCAATACTTAGACTTTGAAGTTTTAACGCCCAATTTTTTCAAAGCTTCTTCCGCCAATTCGCTCAAATCGGAACATAATCTTACCGTTCCGTTGGAAAAGACTTTCGTTTTGGCATATATTCCCCGGCCGATTTTGATAAGGATTTTCTCTTTGACTAAAATCCGCAACGCCCGCAGAACCTGGTCGTAATCGTATCTTTCTATAAAGTCGTGAAAATCATTCAAAACGAAAGCGCGATCCTTTCGTTTTTTTATGCGCAATTTTATCTTTCCTAACAGAGTTTCTGCTGTTTTCATAAAGCGTTCTTTTTGTCAGAATACGACATTTCATATTGTCGATATACGACAGTTTCTCTGAATATTCAATTCTGATTTATTCCAACCGAGCACAAATTCCTGCGGCAAAATCGTTATGTAAGGAAAAGGGGAGTTTTACTCCCCTTTGTCTTTTACAACCCAATGACCGCCGTATGTCCCGCCGTTTCTGGCTATCCTTCTTTCCTTTTTCAGTTTGTCCAGTTGCCATTTGATTCCGCTTTCGGATAACCCCGTCTTTTCGGCAAGTTCCTTACGGGTAATTGCCGGTTTTTCAATGATGGCGTTCATTATTTTTTGTTCGGTCGTTTGGATAGTTTGGGCAGTAGTTTGGACAGTTTTTGCGGTAGTTTCTTCCTTTCCACGATACAAAATAGCACGGAAGAAAGAATCATTGTTTTCAAAAACCGGTTCTTTCAAGCCCTCTTGTTCGGCTAAATCAACAATCCTTTGAAGTCCCGTTCCCCACTTTTCGATGATTCCCATACGGCTGAACACATCGGCGATCACTTTATTCCGCGGCTTCGACCGTCCTTTTAACGCGTCTTTCAACGTCAATCCCCGGCATAAAGGAAACTTCCAACCGGTCGTCAAACACGGATACTTGAATCATACCCTCGTCCATATAGGAGCGATGACAGATCGCGTTACAAATCATTTCCCGAATGGCGGCGGGCGGAAGTTCGAATTTGTCCTGCCGAATCAATCCCTCGATGATTGCGCCCATTCTGATATTCCGCAAAACATACTGATAGGCGTCTTCAAGCAAGTTATGAAGCGATCCCTCATATTCTTTGCGGTCAAGAAAGAAAACCTTGTCCGTTCCCTTGAAAACGGCGCATTGGATTTTAGCCTGTCTGAACGGATTGTCCGCCAGTAAAGCGAAAGCGTTTGTCGGCAGGATTTCTGCACCGTCCTGTTTCAACACGCCCCAACCGATCAAACTTTCTTTTGTCGCTTTCGGGGCTTTCTTTCCGTCTTTTTCGGCTCTGTATTTGTTGATGTCGGAGCAAAGCCTTTTAACGGCTCGGTCGGTCAGCGTATAGTCCCGACAAATCTGCTCGTCCCAAGAGTGATTGGAACCGTCCAACATCATTTCCCGTATCTGTTCCAAATCCGCCGGTCTGGAAGTCGCGCCGACACGGACATAAACGCCTTTGTCCAATCCGCCGCTTTTCAGCATATAGGGACGGTTGAACCCCGCCGCGATGTCAACCGTAACGACCGTTTTATCCTCTATCGTTTCAAAAGCGATGTCGGGAATGATTTTCGGTCGGCAGGTGTCGGAAACGGCATTGGCGATGGAATCCATTATTTTGAAAACTTCGTCTTTATCTACGCCGACAATCTTGCGTGTTTTGTCGTCGATACCGAACACCAACCGTCCGCCGTCCGTATTGGCAAACGCCACAACGGTTTTCAGGTAAGAATCCGAAAAGCCGCCTTAAATTCAAGCGTTTTACTCTCGCCTTTCAACAAGGTGTCCTTGTCCATTTTCTTCCTCACCTTAGGGGGGGGTATTTCAATAGGTTCACTTATTTATACTTCCTTTTCAAAACCGGCGCAACTTCTTCGGATGTTTCGGAAACGATGTCCTTCGATCGTTTACGGTCGTTTCCGTCCGCCTCAATCGTATGCAATCGTAAAAGATGGTTGCGGCGAAATCATTATGTAACGGGAAAGGGGAGCAATCGCTCCCCTCTTTAATTCTCGTTCAACCGATATTTTGCGTATTTGCCTTTGTTTACCTGAATCAAAGTTCCGTCTTTGACAAGTTTCTTTATTTCGGAATAGGCTTGTCCGGCATTGATTTTCAAAAGCTCCATCACATCGCTTTTATTGATTATGCCGTTCCTGCTTTTAGCAAACTTCACAATCAATTCAGGCCACCGAACATTATCTATATCCGTCAAGCGAACGTATTTCGCTTCTTCATTTGTTTCTCTGTAAACACGGCGGCTTAATGTATAGAACCTTGTTTTCCCGCTCCCGTGTCCTTCGACCAGTCCGCTTTCAACCATCATTTCAATAGCGGATTTCGCCCGACTTTGACTTAATCCGATTTCATTTTCAAAGCGGTTTAACGATGCTCTTTTTTCCGTTCTGATAATTGATAAAATCATCAAGGCGTAAATGGAAAACGGGTTCTTCCTCTTTTCCTGTTCCTCTCGGATCATTTTCGCAAATCTTAAATCGGGAGCCGATCGGGGAATAAAGACTTTTACGCTTGATGCCGTTGATTCGGAATAATCCGGCCATTGTCTTCCGTAAATGATTGACCCCTCATAAATCCTGTCTATTCCGCGTCCCGTTCTTTCCGCCAGACCTATTCTTTTAAGGATATCGGACAGATTCGGATTTCTTCCGTTCGGTTCCGACGAAATAAGGTTTTTGAAATTGACGCCCTCTACAAAGCCTCCCGGATTGCTGACGCTTAACCCCTCGTCATCAATTAAAATCCGTGTCAGTCCCATTTGCGTATAATCTCTATGGCTGAAAGCGTTTACAACGGCTTCGCGAAACGCTCTCGGACTAAACTCCGGAACGGGAATACGGAACAATCCTTCCTGAATTTCCTGTTCGGGATTCCATGCTTTGAAAAAAGATTCGATTTCATCAAACTGCTTTAACAGAGGTTTACTGCTGATTTCGTTAATTCTGACTTCCGTTCCCTGAAGAACCTGAAACGCCGTTTTCGCCGTCGGCATAAACTTTTCGATCCGATCTGGTCTTCCCAATATCAACATTCCAGAAACCGTCGGAACCATTTTTCCGTTGTTGTCCGTAATTAAGTGAAGAGCCTGATTTAACTCCGTATCCGACAATTCCAATAAAGATTTATCTCCGCCGGAATTTTGTCTGATAATATCCCGCAAATGATGTTGTTCAATGGGATCAAGGTCGTCCAGAGAACTGCCTTCAAGGGGTTGTGCTGAAAAATCCAGAAGTTTCAGTTCCGATAACCGGCTTTGTATCTCATAGGGATAAAGCGGCTTGGCTTCCGGCATTCCGTCCGCTTTCAAGCGACGCTTTAAGATTTTACCCTCCGATGAAGAAACAATGGCACGGCTTTTGGGAACTTCGATTTTCAAAACGATTTTCCCGTTGTCTTCCAATAACTCGGCTCGAACGGCGATGGAGGGAACCGTTTTGTTCGCGATCAACGCGCAAACGCCGTCTTTATCCTGATGCTCTTTTTTTACGCCCGTAATCGTTCCGTCATCTTCAACGCCTAAATAGATACACCCGCCATCGGAATTTGCCATAGCAACAACCGCATCTGTCAGAGCGGCATCGGGCAATCCTTTTTTGTCGCTCTTAAATTCGGTATTTATCGTTTCTTTTGTAGGAATTAAACGCATTTCGACCTGCTCCTAACTCATTCTAACTCGTTTCTAATTCGTTTTTAACTCGTTTTAACTCGATTGTCAATTTTGTTGAATTAAAAACAAGTTAAATGTGAGTTAAAATCGTCTTCCGGCTGTTTAAGCAATTCATTCGCAGAAAGAGCAATGATCCTATTCATTTCGACATATCCGACAACCGTTTGATCGTTTCATAAATCCAGTCCCTTGAACCGGAAGCGTCCTTTTGTATCTTTTCCCAAACACTCTTGGAATAGACCTGTTCGAGCTTTGTTAGAAACTCCTCCGTCATTTGATCCTTTCCCATCGCTTTTAACGCCTGAACGACCAACGCCGTTTCGCCGGACGGCTGAATGTCTTATTTGAATTTTCGAGCCAAAGCGCACGCCGCCTGATGCAAATCCGTTGCCACACATCTTTTCAAAACCGTGCTGTATTGGGGATATGCCAGAGTTTGTTCGTCAAATCTATGTTTTTCCAATTCATTGAAAGAATATTGGATTTCCTTTGGCCGGTATAAATGGACATCAAAACAAAATTTTTGATGTTTGTGCGCGGTTCGGAAGTCAATTCCTTAAAAAAACGGGAAAGTTCGTCCGGTTTAAGAAACCGGCTTCTGGCTTGCGTAGGAAACTTTTTTACGCCTAAGCACGGATTAAACATTAAATATCGCCATTCAACCGCTTTGTTGAACACAGTCTTCAACATAACCAAAACGTGATTTGATGTCTGCTTACTTATATCAAGAGCTTCCGATTGGATAATCTCAATGTCTTCTCGCGTTACGTTGTCCAAACGCTTAAAACCGATGTATTTATCAACATATTTGCGATAACTCATTTCCACATAGTTCTTTGATTTTTCACTCATCATTCTTTGAGCGTGTCTGGGTAAATATACTTCATAGAAGAAGGTCTTGACGGAGGTGAGCCTGTTTTCCTTTTTCTTAATTCCTCCTCGTTTTCTTCAATGTCAGATATAAAATCAATCGCTTTTTTACGGGCGTCTTTTAAGGTCATTTGAGGGTAATCGCCCAGAACAAAATACCGGATATTTTTTTCAATTCGTTTGCGGGCAAAGAATGTTTTTGATTTTCGGTTTACGCGAATAAATAGAGCGGTAACTTTTGTATCGCCGATTTCATACCGTTTGGTTTCACATTTCAGATTGTTCAGGAATACTTCTGTAAAGTTTTCTTTGCCGCGAGATTCCATCTTATACATCTCCATTTTGACGTTTTTATGGAATAAGAATAGCAAAGTGTCTAACAAAAAAATCGAAATCATACGCAATTAAACGCAATATGTATAGTTATCTGACTACGGATCAGAAGGCTGAGAGTTCGGTGACCTTTAGGGAACGACGCCGGAAGGCGTCCCCGTCAGGGGGAAGCGAAGCAAACAATCTTTCTGGGCACGCCAATCAAAACCCGCAATGTCAACGACTTGCGGGATTTTTTTATTGTTACAAATGCGTTACGTTAAACGGTGTTAAGCTTCAATTGCCGCTTTTTTTTGTTGATTGTTTTTGTGATTCTTGATTCGCTGAGAATTCAATAAAGAAAACGAAAAGGTAGGCTGCCGTTTCCGTTCTTAACGAATAAATGTTGTCAGGGCTTTAATGGTATGTTTTGGAATAAGTCCGGTGATATCGACGCCGGACTTTTCTTTTATGGATGTTTTAGTAAAAGAAGTTAAATTTAATCACTTTATTCATAATGCAACTTCATTTCAAATATAAACAGAAACACAAATTATCCCGTTTCAAACCGTTTAGCAAAGTGTTTTTGAGTTTTCATTTTCCGAAACGGTAATTGATAATTAAAGACGTTTGAAAAATCTCTAAAGGTGTGATATATGATGAAGGCATAATGTGTAGCAGCTTGATATAAAAGAGAATACGGCATGATAACAGCATCCGAATTGAAAACCGCAATAGATGGAGCTGACGCCTCCGGCGAGAATTGCGAATATGACGCCCTTTATACGGACTTGGACGATCTGGCTGTTTCCGATGAGGATCTGGGAAAAGAGGCGGATTTCCGTCAGCTTGAAAAGAATTGTCTGGAATTGTGGAAGAAAACCCGTGATTTGCGTGTGGCGGCGTATCTGTGCATCGCCGAAACGGAATTGAACGGG
>JAFYCE010000112.1 GCA_017539865.1 Alphaproteobacteria bacterium | reverse complement strand
ACGGGCGCAATTTCTATTCCCGTCACGACTATGAAGCCGTCGACAGCAAGATTGCCAATGAAATCATGGACAATATGCGTGCGATGGCGGCCGATGCCAAAGGGAAGTTCTACGGCAGTTACGAAGTCGAAATGTTTGACGATTTCAAGTATGTCGATCCCGTGGACAAGAGCGAAAGCGCCCATCAGGGAATTCGCGTCCTGTTCAAAGACGGTTCCAGAATCGTGTTCCGTCTGTCCGGAACGGGAACGCAGGGGGCGACCATTCGTATTTATATCGAAAAATACGAACCCAATATAGCCCGTCACGATATCGACCCGCAGGAAGCTCTGGCTGAATTGATTGAAATCGCCGAAGAGATTTCCGGCGTGAAGGCCAAGACGGGACGCAAGGCTCCGGATGTCATTACCTGATTTCAAGAAAATAGATACTTCTATTCTGCGCGCCGCGGACATCCGCGGCGTTGCCGGTTTAACGCTTGATTCAAAAACGGCGGAACTGATCGGTAAAGCATTCGGAACGGTTTTGATAAGGCAGGGCGTGGATAAAGTCCTTGTCGGCGGTGACGGGCGTTTGTCCACGCCGGAATTGTCCGCAGCTTTGGTTGATGGATTGCTTTCGTGCGGTTTGGAGGTCGTTCATATCGGCTGCTGTTCCTCGCCGGTGTTGTATTTTGCATCGTTTATATCAGGAAATTGCGGCGGGATTATGGTGACGGCATCGCACAATCCCAAAGAATACAACGGTTTTAAAATGTTGATAAACCGCCGGTCGTTTTGCGGCGAACGGATTCAGGACTTGGGACGTCTGATCGGGTCGGGCGATTTTGAAACGGGAACGGGCGTTTTTAAACGCGATGATTTTCTGGCGCGTTATATCGAGCGTTTGTTGCAGGATTTTCGACCGGACGGAAAAAATTTGACGGTTGTCTGGGATTGCGGAAACGGAACGGCGGGCGTGATTGTTCCCGAACTGGTCAGACGTTTGAAAGGGCATCATGTCGTGCTTAACGAGAGAGTGGACGGGAATTTTCCCGCACACGCTCCGGACGCTTCCAAAATGGAATGTCTGACGGAATTAAGACAAACCGTTCTGAAAGAAAAAGCTGATTTTGGATTGGCGTTTGACGGTGATTCGGACAGATTGGGGGTTATCGATTCCGAAGGAAACATGCTGGAAGCGGACAGGCTTTTAACGATTTTCGCCGAGGAAATTTTGAAAACATCTCCGAACGCCGTTTTTATCGCTGATATCAAATCCAGCAAAGTTTTTTCCGACGAAATCAGGCGATTGGGCGGAAAACCGTTGATTTGGCGCACCGGCCATTCCTTTATCAAAACAAAAATGCGGGAAACGAACTCTCCTTTAGGCGGGGAAATGAGCGGCCATATTTGCTTCGCGGATAAATATTACGGTTTTGACGATGCGTTGTATGCGGCAGTTCGTCTGTTGGATATCGCCGGCCATTGGCAAGGGAGTACGTTTCAGGAAAGAATACGGCGGATTCCAAAAACCTTTGCGACTCCTGAAATTCAGATTCCCTGTCCCGATTCGGAAAAATTTCAAGCGGTTGAAAAAATTAAGGAAAAAGTAAGGCGATCTGGTCTTTTTTGTGATGAAACAGACGGTATTAAAGTTGTTTATCCTTCTTCCGGATGGGGACTTTTAAGGGCGTCCAATACATCTCCGGCTCTGATTGTTCGCTGCGAGGCTGATACGCAAGACGAGCTGGAAAACATAAAAAGAAAACTTTTTCAGCAAATAAAAGATATATATCCATTTGAATTTAAATGATTTTTTTGTTTTTAGAACTTTTGCCACAATTCGCCACAATTCAAATCATAATTTTGCCACAATCTATTCATATCCTGAAAATAGCTTAAAGAATTTCCAATCAAACGGGAATACTTATTAAGCACTGGCAAACAAAAGGGTGGAAGAACGTCCATCAGAAACGAAAAGCTTAAATGCTCTTATATCCAATGAAAAATCCTCCGGCGCCGGGGGATTTTTTATAAGAGCGTAAAATCAAATTAACTTGTTCTTTTTTCCTCTTTGAAATACTTCGCGTGACAATGTCCGATACCAAGCAGGCTTCCCGCCAATCCCAGCAGGCATGCGACGCGCCACAGATCCTGCAGGAAAGAAACGTCGTACAGAAACACTTTGGCCACGACAACATAAATCAAAACAAAAGCCGGTTTTGTCAGCAGTTTGATTTTCAAGGACAGCAACAGTTCCGCAACGCCTGTCAGCAGCCATACGACGGAATAGATGAAGATTGCGGCCTGTGTGGCTCTGATATGATTCAACCGTAATGTGCCGAACAGCAGGTATGTCGTAATGAATGAAACCAGTACCAGAAACAGAAACGCCGCTAAATTGACCTGGAAAGCGGAGGGGGCTTTCTGCTTTAAAACGACAAAGCATAAAAGCATTATCGGAAATCCGTATCCCCACAGCAGTTCGACAAACGTGAGATTTGCTTTCCAAGACGGTTCCCATAACGGATTGAACAGGATCAAATTTCCCAGAATGAACCGGAAGACCGTCAGCGCCAGAAAAATTTTTGCCGGCGCTTTCATTTGCCGTTTGCGGAAATACAGATACAAAACAAATGCGAGGTTCGTAATCAGCGCTTTATTTGAAAGGGTCGGAACAAGTTCTTCGTTTCGGGCAACCAATAAAAGATAGAGCAGATTGAACGCCAAAAATCCGAAGATTGATGCGGCAATGTTTTTCAGCGCTTTTTCCACCGTCACGCAATACAGCGCCGCAATGCCGCAAATCGGCAGGAACAGTTTAAACAGCAAAAATTCCAGATTCAGCATTCCGGCTTCATAAAACAACGGGACGCTATAAAACTGGCCGACGGTGATTTCCGCTCCCGATATGAAAAAAAGCCTGTACTCGGATAAAGCGAAGAACAACAAAGCGCCGTAGACGGATGATAATAAACGCGGCACGGACAGCTTTTTGTAAACGACAGCCAATATGGCGGCTTCGGCGGTAAAAAACAATGGCAGGAAGTCGTAAAAACCGGTGCAGAACACCGATGCGGCCAACAGAACGGCGGCGGATAAAATCAGCTTTGAAGCGTCGTTTTTTTCAGTTTCAACGGTAAAATCCAGTCTGCTTAACGGCAGTAAAGCCAATCCCGCGCCGATGACGGCCAGCCAGACGATTTGATTCTTGTCTTGAAAATTCAAATAATGCACGGCGGCTGAAACAGGCAGCAGTGCAGCAACATAATTCGTGAAAATCGGAACTTTCCATAACAGGATATACGGCACAACCAGAGCCAAAGCCGAAAATCCGCCGAAAACGCCATATTTTTGAGCCGGAGAATCCGGTGTCTACAGGCTCATCAGCAAAAAGGCGACAAGCATAATGCCCGCAAACAGCGGCAGATTCTTTTCGGGAGCTTTAACGGCTCTGATCAACAGAAACAGACAAACCAGCCCCGTCAATCCCCATTCCAATACGCCGTAATGCGCTCTGACAAGCAGAGCCAGCATCATCAAGAGAACGGCGCTTCCCGCCAATTTCTGCAACAGGAGCGTTTTTTCGTCTTTACCGGTAAACAGAAGGTTTTCCGCGAAAAACACTGTGCCGCCGACGCAGAAAAACAGGACGGAATCGAAAGGGGCGCAGGTGTATTCCATCTGCCAAAACCCCCAAAGGAATAACAGCGCCAAATCGAAAATCGCCAGAAGAGGACTGCTTAATTTTTTGGCGATAATCAAAAACATGACGGAACACAGAATGCTGTATCCGGTGAAAAAGTAAATGTCTCCGGTGGCTTCACGAACTAAGGCGGGCGTTAAAAATCCGCCGATGACGGTCAGAACGGCCAAAGGCGTTTTGCGATGTCTGAAGCACAGAAAAACGGCAGAAACAGTGACAATGCACATCAGGGCGCACGAAATAAACACGGTTGTTAAATCATAAACGCGGGATAAGGCGTATGATGTAAAATAAAGTGCGGAAAGACCGGTACCGGTTAAAACTTGCGCGATGCGTTCATTGTTGGCCATTTTTTCGCGTTTGAACAGGAGTTCGCCGCCGATGATTGACGCCAAGCCTGTCAAGGCCGACAGGCACAGACGGACGGCGGGACAGAGCAGGCCTTTGTCCGCTGAGTATTTGACAAAGAAAAATACACCGAGCAGCCCTGCACCTGCAGCCAACCAAACGTTTAAATTCTGCCCTAAAAATTTAAAGACGGCATATTGCTTTTTTCCTGCGGGGAAAAATGTCTTTTCGATCGATTTCCGTTCTTTTTTATCATTTTCTTCATAGATAGGGACGGAGGACGCCTGTTTTTTCAGGATAACGGAAGGTAAAACGGGATTTTCCAGCTTTTCAATACGTTTGGAAAGAGAATGGAGGCGAATGAATAAAAAAATAAATAAAATGGCGGACAAGAAAGACATTTGCATATCCCGATACAAAAGAACGCTTTGCCCAGTTTTGCATAACTTTTTTGAAAATAAAACGGTTCTTTTATCCGATGATAAAAAAACGCGATTCAACTCTTGACGGAAAAAAAACAATCCCGTATAAGAGCAGTGACCTTTTATCGGGCACTTAGCTCAGCGGTAGAGCATTACCTTCACACGGTAGGGGTCACAGGTTCGATCCCTGTAGTGCCCACCATTTAAACCCCTGAAAACATTGAAGTTTTCGGGGGTTAAAAATTTTCTAAAGCCTCCTTTTCTACCTCAAAAGGTAACAAATAGGTAACACGCGACGGGGGCTTTTACAGGCGCAAAAAAATTTTCATATCGAATCGGTAAAATCGGATAAAAAAACCCTTCCGGTTCGCGGTTTCGGTTTTTGAATCGGGAAAAATGTTAATCAAAAGCAATAAAAAGCAATTAAACGCAATTAACGGCAAACGTCGAAAAAACAAACACTTGCAAGGCGTTTCATTCCGTCCGACAATAGCTTTCGAACTTTGAAGAAAGGGCTTTTCGATGACGGAAGACACGGCGCACAATCAGATCAAACCGTATTGCGACATAAACGAGGCTTTGGAGTGGATCGCGTTCGGGTGGCCCGCGTTTGAAAACCGAGCCGACAGAATCCCTTTCGAGCGAAAGCAACGCTTTGACGGGAAGACCTTTCGTTTCGCCGAAAAACAGTTGAAGCAAGCCATTGAAAACAGAAATATCGAAATCACGGGTATTCCCTGCGAACGCTGTTCGGTCGTTTGCCTGCCGTTTGTTTGCGCTTTTTATTGTTTCGCGTTTCTGTTGGAAATCGTCCTTATCAAGCCCGTCTGTTTTTTGGCGAAACTGTTTCATCACCCCGTCACCGCGCTGACTTATTTTACCGGAGAGAAGCCCTCCCCGAAAATCCCCCGATTGTATGTTCCGATCGAGCGGTTTTTCAAATACACGTTCTCCGGTTTGCCGTTCTGTCCCGAATTGGACGCTTGGGCAGCGGAAATTCCCGAAAGTGAACGGGCAAAACGACGGATCGAACTTCGCGACAAAGAATTTGAAAGCGCGTTCAGGGCAAAGCATTTTGCGCAACGAATGAAACTTCCTTTGCCGGAGCGTCAATCGAATTGCCGTATGATACGGGAGAACGAACACGTTTCCGCCCTGCACCCGAAATGGAACGCGCTGACGTTTTCGACTTGCGGCGTTTTCCTCAACGGTTTAAGCCGTATCGAAATCCCGACGGATCAGCTGCAAGTATTATTTCCTTTGGCATTGACGCAAACGGAGAACAAACCCTTTTCGGAAACGCTTGAGGAGTTGGATTACGTTTCCCCGTATATGCTTGTGATGAAAGACGTGATCGAGGAACTGAAAATCTCAAAGACGAATCAGCCCGTCAAAAAGATCGTCGAACACGCCGTTATCGAGTGCGGGAACAAGCGGCACATCGAAATATCCCAAAGATTCGCGGAATACATCGCGCAGGCGATCCGCTTGCCGGAGGCTCAAAAAGGGGGCGCGCCCAAGTTGCCCGAAACAAAAAAGTGAGTTCTCCGTTTCCGGCGGATTTCCTCTGATTTTCAAACATCGGCGAAAGGGTGCGCCCCTATCCCCCGCACCGTGCGCCCGTTGAGAGCGCGGTAAAAACCTGATGACCTTGTCGTTGTCCAATCAACACGAGTAACAAGGAGGTCATTATGTTACCAATGAAAAAATATCTTTCCCGAAAAGAAGCGTCCGTCTATCTGACGGAAATCGGCTTTCACACGACGTATAAGCAATGATGTTAACAGTCAAGAGAAAAAATATCAGCATCACGAATTTTGGCGTTAAGGATAAGCACCATTTTACGAATAACAGCAATTAAGGCAGATTTTCCTGTTTTCCCTTTTTGTCTTAAACGGTTATAAAAACTTT
>JAFYCE010000018.1 GCA_017539865.1 Alphaproteobacteria bacterium | reverse complement strand
GCTCTTTAAGCGAACAGGTCGTGAGGATGATCGTTCCCAGAAAGCGCACGTTTTTTTCAAAACTGTCGGAAACTTTTGACGCTTGGCGGCTGGAACGGCGTTTTTCGAAAAACGACATTCTGGAGTTTTACTTAAATCAAGTCCCTTATGCGGCGAACAGGCGCGGGATAAAGCAGGCGGCGCGGTATTATTTTTCCAAAACCCCCGACCGGCTGAGCGTCAGAGAGATGACGGCTTTGATCGTTTTGGTGCGCGCGCCGACGTTGTTCGATCTCTACCGGTCGAAAAAGAAAATCGATACGTCCATAGACCGGCAGCTGCGGCTGTTTTTCGATCGGGGCTTGATTACCGAAGCGGAATTGAATGCGGCCTTGAACGAAAAAATGACGCTTGCCCCGCCGTCTTTAACGATTCAAGCACCGCATTTTCTGGAATACGTCCGTTCTTTGAATCCGGAAGCCGGCAAAGCGGTCGAAACGACTTTGGACGCTTTTCTGCAAAAAAAGACGGCGGAACTGACCCGTCGGCGGCTGAAGGATTTAACTCACCGTCACGTTTCAAACGCCGCCGTTCTGGTTGCCGAACGCCGCACGGGGGATATTCTGGCGTGGGTATCGGAAACGCTTGATCCAGACACAAAAGCGATCAACGCCGTCCTGATACCGCGTCAACCGGCTTCCGCGCAAAAGCCGTTGTTGTACGGACTGGCGTTGACCAAGGGCATGACGGCGGCGACGAAAATCAAGGACGCGCCGTTTGCCAGAGCCGTCGGGCAGGGCGTTCACCACTTTAAAAATTACAGCCGGACGCATTACGGCGATGTGACGTTAAGGCAGGCTTTGGGCAATTCGCTGAACATTCCCGCTTTGAAAACGATCGAGTTCATCGGAGTTCAAACGTATTACGATTTTTTAAAAAACTTGGGCTTTTCGCATTTCGACAAGCCGGCGGAGTTCTATCGCGAGGGACTGGCTTTGGGCAATGCGGAAGTGACCTTGTTCGAACTGACGCAAGCCTATCTGATGTTGGCCGGTAACGGGATGATGAAGCCGTTAAGGGCGTATAAAACGGAGGAAACCGTTGCCGGAAGGCGCGTCCTGCCGGAAACGGCGGCAAGCCTGATCGGGCATATCCTGTCCGACCCTTTGGCGCGCCAGCTGGAGTTCGGTACGGACAGTGTGTTGAATTTTCCCGTGCAGACGGCGGTGAAAACAGGGACGTCGACCGGATACAGGGACGCTTGGGCGATGGGGTATAACAGGGACTTTGTCGCCGGCGTCTGGACGGGAAATCTGAACTACGAACCGATGAGCGACGTGACCGGCGCGGCGGGATCCGCTTTGTTGCTTCGCTCGATTTTTACGGAATTGAACAAAATCAGGACAACGGGGGCGTTGGAACTGTCGTCCGCTTTGGAAAAAAGAACCGTTGACGGCAAGACGGAATACTTTGATCCGGCCGTGACGGAAACCTATCGACCCGAAGCCGTCGATTGTGTAATCACATCACCCGAAAACGGGGTGATGCTGGCGATCGATCCCCGTATCCCTTTGGAATATCAGCGCTATCCGTTCTCCGTTTCCTGCGTGCCGGAGGGGCGGTCCGTTATCTGGAACGTGGACGGAAAAGAGGTCTATAGAGGACGGGACGGTACTTTTCTGTGGCGGATCGGGCGCGGAAGTCATACAGTAAACGCCGTATTCGCCGGTGACGGTTTTGAAACGCAAAACCTGCCCGAACGAACGTTGGTCGTGCAATAAAGGAAAATGAGATGAAGAAACCCGAACTGCTTTTGCCCGCGGGATCCCCCGAAGCGATGCAAACGGCTTTTTTATATGGGGCGGATGCCGTCTATTGCGGTCTGCCGTCCTTGTCCCTGCGGGCGGGGAAAGGATTTGATGCGGATACGTTGGCTCAGGCGATTTTACAGGCGCACGGGCAGGGCAAAAAAGTCTATCTGACCTTAAACCTGTTTTCCCGAAACGGCGATGTCGAACGGTTGGAGGAATTCGCCGGTACGGTAAATAAACTGCGTCCCGACGGGCTGATCATTTCCGACCCCGGCGTGTTCATGTTTATGAAGGAACACGCGCCGGAAATCCCTCTGCATGTTTCTACCCAAGCCAATGTCGGATCATGGCTGACCGTTGATTTTTGGCGGTCTTTGGGGGCGAAAGTCTGCGTGCTTTCCCGCGAAACGCCGTTTGAGGACATCTGCGAAATCAAGCGCAAAATCCCCGATATGAAAATAGAAATGTTCATTCACGGCGCGATGTGCATGAGCTATTCGGGGCGGTGTCTGCTGTCTTCGTTTATGACGGGACGCAGTGCCAACCGCGGCAAATGCGCGCACGCCTGCCGTTGGAAATACAAATTTTATCTGGAAGAGGAACAGCGTCCGGGGGAATTTCTGCCGGTCGAGGAAGACGATCGCGGAACGTATATCCTTAATTCCAAAGATTTATGTCTGATGCCGTATCTGGACAGGATTTTAAGCGCCGGAATCGATTTGCTGAAAGTCGAAGGGCGCAACAAAACCCCGTATTATGTCGCCCAGACGGCACGGGCTTATCGCCGCGCGATTGACGATTGGTTCAATAATCCCGAGGAGTGGCGTTCGGAAAAATATCAGGCGGAGTTGGACACGTTGCAAAACAGAGGCTATACGACCGCCTTTTTCAACGGCCTTCCGGATGCGGCGGCGCAGAATTACGAAACGACTCAAAGCCTTAGCCCGTGGCGCAACGCGGGCGTGATTTCCGGTTGGACGCCGGAAGGGGCGGATATGATTGTTTATCAGAAAATCAAAGCGGGCGACACGCTTTATTTCCTGCCGCCCGACCGCTTTGAAAGCGTGCCGGTCGTTTTGCCGTGGCTTATTGACGGCTTTACGAAAAAGGAAGTGCCGGCTCTTTCCCCCGGCCGCATCGGGCAGAGCGTCTTTATTCCGAAAGATTTTTTCAAAGCTTTGAAGCCTGAAAACCTGCCTGTTTTCACAGTCGCGCGCGTAAAACCGGAAAGTTGAAAGAACGGCTTGATTCCCGCTGTTTTTTTGTTAAAATGCTGACAAGATGAAACAGTCGGGGAAAATCACCATGAAAACGGTTTTTAAAGTTTGCACCGCAATCTTTTTACTGTCGGCTTGTGCGGCGACGGATTCTTTGGAAAAGACGGCGTCGGCGAAAATGTCTTTGACAGAGCGGGTGCAGGCGGCTGTTGCCGATACTCAAAGAAAAGCGACTGAATCGTTGCCGGAAGAAATCGCCGGATTCAAATCCGTTGAAGCCGTCGCCGATCGTGAAAAAAATCAGCGAGGGGCGGGCTTTGTCCGTGTCTATGCCTATGAAGATATGATGGCGACTGTTTTTGTTTACAATAACCAGAACTTCGGCGTTGCCGAGGAAATCGATCCGGTCTTGGAAGCATTGATGAACAAGCATTTGCAGGAATTTCAGGCGCTTCAGGATTCCGGACTGTATGCGAATGTCGATATCGGAACGGTAAAACCGAGGGAATTTCGTTGGAAATCGGTTAAATATCAAGTGACGGAGGCGGAAGCGCGGTTTTCTCAAAATGAAGAAAATAAAGTTTCTTTTCTGGTTTTGGGCGCGAATAAGGATTTGATGTCATATGTCAGAATCCGTTATACGTATCCGGTGAAAAGAGAATCGGATATGAATAAAAAACAACCGGTCTTCACTCGTACGGTGATGGTTGCCCTGCACGATTTCGCCGCGGCACAGAAATCTGAGTAGAAAGGAGCGTTTATGAAACGTCTGACGCTGTTTCTTTTTCTGTTTTTGTCCGGGTGTACTCTTTTTGATCCTTCGGCAGAGGTCGGACAAACACTGAGCCGGATGAATCAGGCTTATAAAGAAAAAGATTTGGACGCCTTTATGGGGTTGGTCGATAAAAATTATCAGGGAAATCGGGATAATTTGAAAATCGCCGTTGAAAACGATTTTGCCGGATTTCAGGATGTGGATTACAGAACTTCCGTTTTTCGGACAACGGTTGATAAAGAAACCGGTATTTATCGGTCGTCCGTTTATTTCGTCCGGACGGTTCGGTCGTTCCGCTACGGCATTGACAACCAAAACGGCGAAACGGTTTTGACTTTTTTCAAAGGCGAAAACGGATTGAAATTGCTCAAAATGCCCGATCCGCCCTTATACGGTTTGATCGTTCCTTAAAAAAAGAAGATTTTTCATGACGGCCGAAAAAATTTTACAGGCGTATGAAGCCGCGTACGAACAGCCTCGTCCTTTCGATCCGAAACATGTCGAAGACGGTACTTCGTCCCGCAAACAGGACGGTTTGCCGCCGCTGCCGTTGAATGCGGAACAAACGGCGGCTTGTGTCGAATTGCTGGAAAAAAACAAACAAACGGAGAAAGCTTTAGCTTTGCTGTTAAATCGCGTTCCCGCCGGAACGGATGAAGCCGCCAAAGTCAAAGCGGAATTTTTGGGGCGCGTCGCTTCAGGAAAAGTTGTCGTTGACAGATTGACGTCCGGACGGGCGATCGAATATCTGGGATATATGAAAGGCGGACAGAACATTCCCGTTCTGCTTGATTTGCTGACAAAGCGGAAAACCGCAGATAAAGCGGTCGAAGTTTTATCCCGTCTGGTGCTGATCCATCAGGCGGTGACCGATGTCGCGCGGTTATATCGAACGGGAAACAAACCGGCTGCAAAACTGCTGGAGTCATGGGCAAAGGCGGACTGGTTCTCGAACCGTCCCGAATTTGAAACCGAAACAAAACTGGTTGTCTTTAAAATTCCCGACGAAATCGAAGCGTCGACCGACTTTCTTTCCCATTCCAAAGGCGGGCATACGCGCACGGATATTCCTTTTCATGGCAAACACTACTTTATGAACGGGGATCTGTTGGACGCTCTGAACGCTTTAAAGGCGGCTCATCCGGATATTCCGGTCGTTTTGGCGGCGGATAAAATCGGAACAAGTTCCTCCCGAAAATCGGGCATGAACAATGTCGAATGGAATATCGGTATTGAAAACGAAGACACGCGTTTTCTTCCCGATAAAAAAACACGCGCCGTGATTTTCGCCGGCCGTGTGTTGGGTCCCATCTTCGCCAAGACCGCCGAGGATATGGGATCGATCATCGTCAGAACGGATACGGACGCACTGAAAACGGGCATGATTGTCCGCGCCGTATGGCGAAAAGGGCTGATTCTGTCCGAAGACGGTTCGGAAATCGCCCGTTTTGAACCGTTGACGCAAAGCAATCTGGATATGTTGCGCGCGGGCGGGGCGACGGTGTTCCGTATGGGACGGATATTGACGACGACAGCGCAAAAGATTTTAGGAAAAACATTTCCTCTGCCGTATGCGGAAAGCCGGATTGAAGCGCAAAACCGTCCGATGACGGCGGCGCAGAAGATTATCGCCAAGGCCGCCGGCGTGAAAAGTGTCGCTTCAGGGCAAACCGTTTACGCCAAAGTCGATACGGTCGCTTCTCAGGATACGACGGGCGGCATGACCGTTCAGGAATTGCAGGGGACGCTGGCGGCGATGAAGCTGGCCGTTCCGTTGCTGCTTCAATCCCAATGCCATAACGCGGCCATGGGTTTCCGGACGGAGGCGGTCGTTGCAGCAAATAAAAAGTTGGTCGATTATATGCGTTCAATCGGCGGAATCACGCTGAACATGGGGGACGGCATCATTCATTCATGGTTGAATGAACTGGTCGTTCCGGATACCATCGTCGTCGGCGGGGATTCGCACACCAGAACGCCGACCGCTTTAAGTTTTCCTTTGGGTTCCGGCGGCGTTGCCGAAGCGGCGGCGACGGGTGTGACGGAAATCACCGTGCCGGACAGCGTTCTGGTGCGTCTGACGGGCGAGTTCAGACAAGGAATTACCGTGCGCGATCTGGTCAACTATATTCCGTATAAAGCGCAAAAGCTTTTCGGAAAGAACGTCTTTGAGGGCTCAATCATCGAGTTTCGCCGGATCGGAGAGCCGTTTGACATGATTGACGTTTTCAAAATGACAAACGCTTCGGCGGAACGCTCTGCCGCGGCGGCTTATTTCGAGCAGGACGATCAAACGGTGGCGGATTATGTGAAAAGGCATTCTCTGCCGATAATAGAGAGATTGATTCGGGAAGGGTATGACAATAACTGTGCTTTGGAAAACAGGAAAAAGACGCTGTCGGAATACGTTGAAAATCCGCAGACGGTAACGGCGGATGACAAGGCGGAATACGCTTATACTCTGGATATTGATTTGGCTGAAATCGACCAACCGTATATTGCTTGCCCGCATACGCCGGACAATGTCAAGCCTTTGGCCGAATTGGCCGGAACGCCGGTGGAGTTCTGCTTTATCGGATCGTGCATGTCCGGCAAAAAGGATTTCGAGGCGTTTGAACGGATCACACGGGGAACGGATCGTCTGGCTGTCGAAACGTGGGCGACGCCGCCGACGCGTCTGATCGAAGCGGAATTGGCCGATGTTTTGAGTGCTTTGAGAATGCGCGGCGTTCGTGTCGAAGTCGCGGGTTGTTCCCTGTGCATGGGCAATCAGGAACGTGTGCGGGGAAAGCGTAACGTGCTGACGACTTCCACGAGGAATTTCAAGGCGAGGATGGGGGATGAGGCTTCCGTTTATCTGGTGTCGGCGGAATTGGAAGCGGTCGCGGCAAAGACAGGTGCTTTCCCCGATGTCGAAACGTATTTTAAGGCGGTGAATAATGGTTAAGGCTTTTATTGATGTGGCTTTGCCCGAAGAAGCGGCCGGAGAAGCCTATAAAATCGTCAAACAGGAATTGATAATACCGTTTGAAGACTTTATCGGCAAAAAACGTTTGCGCGAGCATGACTGGAGTTTGAAAGGCAGAATCCAGACGAACGGGGAGGTGATCCGCGAAACGATCGAAATGGCGGGCGGCGACCCGAATGCCGTTCTGGTCAAAGGCCCCGGCATTACGCCGACAAAAGAACAGACACAGGCTGCTTTGATCGAATTGGAAGATGAACGTAAACCGGAAAAATTGGGAAAGCTGGTGACGGGGACGCCGAACGGTTATTTGCGGGGACACTGGCTGGTCAAAGGAAATTTGGAACGTTACGAAAATCCGGGGTTGTCGGATTTGCTGGAAACGTCTTTGCCGGAATATGACAAGGCGGGCAAGCTTGATGTCATGTATTTGGATGGCGGACGGGAGAAGGACGGATACTTTTTCGTGCCGGAAAATGACGTGGACGTCCGAATCAATTTCAATCGTCAAACCGTCAGGGAGCCGGAAAGATTATCGGCCGGTTCCGCTTTGTATGCAAAAGTCACCCGTCGCAGGGATGTTGTCGATTTGTGTGATCTGGCAATCGAAAAAGGCGATGAAATCGTCTTTATGTCAAAATATACGGTTCGTCCCGAATTGGACGGTGAAAAGAAGAAAATTTATAACGACCGGCGGGAAAAGTTCGGTTTGGAACGTCGCGAAGGCAATCAAGGCGATATTGTCGATGCGGCTTTTGCGCGATTGCTGGCAAAACCCGAAGCTCGAAATTTGACGGTGCTTGTTCCCGATCCGTCTTACGGTCCGAAAATCGCCGCCGTATTAAACGCGGTTTATACTTCGGGGGTGAAAAAGCCTTTGGGTGAATTTTCCGTTTGCCGTTTTTCCGCCGGAAAAAGCGAATACGGCGGGTTGAATCAGGTTGCTAAGGAAGACGGGGAGTACCGGTTGTATATCGGGGCTAAAGAAGTCCGCATCCCCGTTCAAAAGGGCGATATGTTCGAAGCGATGAACTATGATTATCGGGATGCGGAATGCTATGTTAAACAGGCGTTCCATCAGACGGCGGTCAAAAATTACGATCGCGTCGTTTTCGCCTTTGATGAAACGGATATGTATGACGTTCCCGTTGTTAAAGCGATACGCAAAGAAGCGCGGAAACTGAAAAAAGTCGAAGGGCAGGATTTTATCATTATGAAACCGGCCGCCGCCGCCGTGATGATGTTTACGGCGCCTCTGCCGGGAGGGACGTGTTACGCTTATGACAATCTGTGGGGGGATATTGTTTCGGACGCAATGGATCTGGGGGCGAGTATAGCTTCGATCAATTCGGTCATATTGTTGGCGGACGGACGGATATGGCCTGAAATGGGCGGCGCGGGGACGGCTTCCGATTTGGTCGAAGCGTATAAAAAAGAAGGCTTTTGGCGTTACGATCCGATTCCGGTTATTGAAGGTTTGGCAATCGGTTTTCATCAGGCGGCTTTGAAAGAACCGGAAAATGAGCGGCTGAAGCTTTATGCTCAATCTCTGCATGACGCTTATGTTCTTGTCTTGAAAAACGGAATCGCGACGCCTGATTTGGTCGGGAAGTTAAAGGCTTCTCAAAAAACGGGTGTTGATACTCTTTCATTTGTCAAAGCGGTCAGAGTGGCTTTGGCAAAACTGCTGGGATTGAAAGAGGAGGCGCAAAAACAGGCGTTGGAATTAAATCGGACAATGAAAGAAATCAGATGACGGAAAAAACGGTTAAATTGCAATATGACGGCAAAGAATATGAATTCCCCGTACTGTATTCGACGACGGGGGAAGGCTGTATCGATATTTCCAAACTCAGAGCCGAAACGGGATTGACGACACTGGACCCCGGATTCGGCAATACGGCGTCCTGCATCAGCAAAATCACTTATGTCAACGGGGAAAAAGGCATTTTGCGCTATCGTGGCATTCCGATCGAAACGGTGGCGGAAAAGATGACGTTCGTTGAAACGGCGTGGCTGTTGATTTACGGCCGTTTGCCGACGATGGCGGAAATGCGGACGTTCAGTACGCGGCTGACAAACAACGAATTGCTGCATGAAGGTTTGTTGCATCATTTTGACGCTTTCCCGCCGAACGGTCAGCCGATGTCGATTTTGTCGGCGGTCGTCAATTCGCTGATTTGCTATTCGCCGGAAATCATGGATACGACAGACGAGGAAGCCATGCGCAACGCGGTGGCGGCTATTATTTCCAAGGTGCGTACGATTGCCGCCTTCTCTTACCGCAAAGCGATGGGGTTGCCGTTTGTGTATCCCGATCCCGCCCGAAGCTATTGCGACAACTTTCTGCATATGATGTTTTCCATTCCGAATAAGCCTCATCAGCCGACGCAGGAGGCGATTAAGGCGCTGAATCTGTTTTTGATGCTGCATGCCGACCACGAACAGAACTGTTCAACGTCAACCGTGCGCATCGTCGGGTCTGCCGAAACGAACCTGTTTTCTTCCGTCGCTTCCGGTATTTGCGCGTTATGGGGGAAGCTGCACGGCGGGGCGAACGTCGCCGTATTCGAAATGCTGTCCCGTCTGGCCAAAGGCGATGAAAACGTCGACGGGTTTGTCGAACGCGTCAAACGAAAAGAAGTCCGCCTGATGGGCTTCGGTCACAGAGTGTATAAGACTTTCGATCCGCGCGCGAAGATTTTGAAAAAGGCGGTCTTTGATTTGTTGGAAACGGAACGGGTCAGCGATCCGTTGATAGACATCGCTTTGAAGTTGGAAGAAAAAGCACTGAATGACGACTACTTTAAAGAACGCAATCTGTATCCGAACGTTGATTTCTATTCGGGGATGATTTTGCGGGCGTTGAGGATACCGCTGAATATGTACACGGTGATGTTCGCAATCGGGCGGATGCCGGGGTGGATTGCGCATTGGCGCGAAAACAATATGGAACAGCGTCGTTTGGTCCGTCCGCGCCAGCTGTATTCGGGGCCGGTCGAAACTCCGTTCCTGCCCTTGGAATTGCGATAAAACGGCCAGCTAGGGAGAATCCGGATGATTTATGATGATTTGAACACCAAAAAAAGCGAGTTGGACAAGCAGCCGGCTTTATCTGCTGATATTTTGGAGGAATTGCGAAAAAAAATCGAATTGGAGCTGGCTTATGTCGGCGGCTGTTTCGACGGTTCCAGCCTGACTTGTAAGGAAACGGCCGCCATTTTGTATGAAGACAAAGCGGTCGAAAAACATTCTTTAACGGAACATATTCAAGTGCTGAACGCGGCAAAGGCGTTTGAGATGATTTCCTCTCTGGCGCGGAAAGTCAATCATCAGATGGATGATGCCGACGTAAGGGAAATACATCGTCTTGTCGTACGCAATCTGGACGATAACAATGGCGGAATGTATCGCGGTTTTCCATTGAAATTTCAGGTCGGAACGCATGATCTGCCGAATTCCGTACGCGTCCAACGGATGATGAATGATTTCGGTATGTGGTTGTTTGCCGCCGGAACGCTTCATCCTGCGGCTATCGCGGCGGAAGCGCATTTAAAACTGATGTCCATTCAGCCTTTCGGCAAAGGAAACGCTTGCGTCGCCAGATCATTGATGAATTTGATTTTAATGCGTCACGGTTATCCGCCGGTATTGTTTTCCAGACGCGAAAAAGCCGAGTACTGGAATACACTGGAAAAAGCGATTTTCAATAATGATCGCGAAGGGTATGATAAGCTGATTTGTCGGGCGGTGAACCGGTCGCTGGAAATGTATTTGAAGGCGGCGCAAACGTCAACGGTTGAAGATGTCGAACAGGATCCTTATTTTCTGCGTATCGGTCAGTTGGCCAAGGAATGCGGAGAACGCGTTTCGACCATCCGCTATTGGACAAGTCTGGGGTTGTTGGAAACGGCGGGAAAAACATCGGCCGATTATACGCTTTATTCTTCGGACATCCTGCCCAGAATAAAACAGTTGAAAGAACTGAAAGAACAGCGCTATACTTTGGACGAAATACGGACAAAATTGCAGGAACGATAAAATGATCAAAGATAAGAAAAAAGACGATTATCAGGAATTGGAAAACCGTTTTGAAGAAATCGGCAAGCTGGGCTACATTTCCGCCTTGATCGGATGGGATGCCAGAGTGAACGCGCCGGAAGCCGCCGGTGACGGGCAAGGTGATCAAATGGCTTATCTGTCGATGAAACAGCATGAAATCATCACCCGTCCGGATTGGAAGGAAATGTTCGATCGTTTGGAAAAAAGAACCGATCTGAATGATTGGCAGCAGGCGAACGTCCGCGAAGCCAAAAAAGAATGGCAGAACGAAAACGCTTTGCCGGACGCTTTGGTCGAGCAGAGTGCTAAAGCCGCCAGCGCGGGACAGAACGCTTGGGGAAAAGCCAAAGCGGAAAGCAATTTCAAGTCTTTTGCACCGCATTTGCAGAAACTCGTTGCCATCGCACGGGAAAAGGCTGCCGCTATCAGTGCTGAAACGGGACTGAAACCGTATGACGCTTTGCTGGATTTGTATCAGCCGGGGATGACATCGGAAAAACTGGACGTCCTGTTTTACGATTTGAAATCTTTTCTGCCCGATTTCATCAAGCGGGCTCAGGCTGAACGCAAAGAGGAACCGAAGCCCTTCAAAGGCGAATATCCTCTGGAAAAGCAAACGGAATTCGCCAAAAAGCTGATGAAAACAATGGGGTTCGATTTCAATCGCGGCCGGATGGATATGTCGACGTCCGCTTTCCAGACCACGTGTGGCAAGGATGATATGCGCGTGGTCGGTCGTTACGATTTGGACGATCCGTTGCGCTCCGTTTCTGCAGTGATGCACGAAACGGGACACGGTATGTACGAGCAGGGACTGCCGAAAGAATATATGCACCAGCCCGTCGGCAAGCCGCGCGGCATGGCTTTGCATGAAAGCCAGTCATTGCTGATGCAGATGCCCGTCATGAAAAGCAACGAGTTCATCCGTTATCTGTCAAAGGAAATGAATGACTTCTATAAAACGGACGAGTTTTCTTTCGACAATCTGGAACGCCATATGCACAGTGTCAAGCCGTCTTTAATCCGGATCAACGCCGATGACGTGACGTATCCGTTGCACGTCATCATGCGCTACGAACTGGAAAAAGACCTGATTAACGGCGATCTGGAAGTCAAGGATCTGCCCAAGGCGTGGAACGGTAAAATGAAAGAATATCTGGGTGTCGAGCCGAAAAACGACAAGGAAGGCTGTTTGCAGGATATTCACTGGGCGGGCGGCGATTTCGGCTATTTTCCCGATTATACGGTCGGTGCGATTGCCGCGGCGCAGTTCTTCGAAGCGGCAAAAAAAGAACATCCGGAAATTCCGCAGCAATTGGAAAAAGGCGACTTTTCAAGCTTGAAAGGATGGCTGAACAAAAACGTCCATTCTCAGGCGTCCAAACTGTCCTTTAACGACCTGATCAAGCAGGCGACCGGAAAAGAACTGTCTACCGAAGCTTTCAAAAACAGTCTGCGCGAACGCTATCTGGGCGGAAAGGAAAAAGCCTCCGTCCGTCAGGCGGCCGCTTTGCAGGCAAAATCGGTGCAGGACAGATAAATCTTTCGGGCGGAATAGCCTAAAGTCCGATGGAAAGCCTTCTTTTCAAGCCTATTTTATTATTTGATAAATGCGTGAAAAGGAGGTCGCTATGCCTGTCGAAGAAAATCATGTCGCCAGAAAAATGGCCAGAGCTTTGGCTTTTATGTGTTTGAACGACCATTTTAAACAGCCGCTGAACAGCGGACACAATCCCGTTTCCCATACGGGCGATTATACGGACGTGATGATTACGGATGCCAAAGGACGCCGGATGGCTTGGTGCAATGTTTGCCGTGTGTTCAGTCATGAACGCGAAAAAATGATTGAAGATGTGGCCGAGGGCATTTATGACTTTCTGCTGAATATTGAAACGGAAACATATTCGAAACGGCTGGAAGACGCTTATCGTGAAAGCATCCGTTGGAAAGATGCCGATTCTTTTTCGAAAAGGAAAAAAAGACGGTGATTTTTTTTGTTTCTTTTGGAACGGATTCAGAGTAAAACAAAAGCAGATTTGTTTGATCAAGGATTTGTTCCTGAAATGAAAAATTCCGTCCGCAGCGGTTTGTTGCCCGTCGGTATGACGGATACGTTGCCGCCATTTGTCGAATGCGAAGCCGAAGCCGTTTCTTCAATGATGAACGTGTTCCGGAATAATGGCTATCAGCGGGTCTCTCCACCGCTTTTGGAATATGAAGAAACCCTTCTTTCTGAAAAATATGGCGATTTGTCGGAACAAACTTTCCGTGTGACGGACGCCGTTTCCGGTAAGATTATGGGGGTTCGGGCGGATATGACGCCTCAAATCGGCCGGATTGCCGTAACGCGATTGAAACGGGAACCGAGACCTTTGCGTCTGGCTTATGCGGGGCAAGTCGTCCGGATGTTTCCGACACAGTTGAATCCGTCCCGTCAGATTTTGCAGGTTGGTGCGGAGCTGATCGGTGCCGATTGTGCGAAAGCGGACGCCGAAATCATTTTGGCGGCGGCGGAAGCTTTGGAAAGAACAGGGCTGCCGCATTTTGTATTCGATTTGAATCTTCCCACATTGTTTCCGGCTTTGTGCAAGGCGTACGATATCGACCGTGAAGACGGCAAAAAAATCGGAATATTACTCAATCAAAAAGATTTTTCGGCCGCATGGACGGTGTTGAACGGGACGAATAAAAAAGTACGGGAAAATAAAGATGTTTTTCTGTCTTTGTTTCAGGCGTTCGGAAATTGCGAACGCGTGTCGGATATCTTGCGTTCTCTTTCTTTGCCGTCGGAGGCTGCGGCGGAATGCCGCCGTTTGAAAGAGGTCGTTTCTTTGTTGCAAAAAGAAAAACCGGCTCTGCCTTTGACGGTTGATGTTTTTGAAAACCGCGGGTTTGAATATCACAGCGGTATCGGATTTTCCGTTTTTTCAAAACAGTGCGGAAAAGAGTTGGGACGCGGCGGTCGCTATTTTGCCGGCATTGACGGCGAATACTCCGAACCGGCTGTCGGCATTACGTTGTTTTTGGAAGATATCCTGTCCCTTCTGGAAAAAAGGGAGGAAAAAGAACGGGTTTATGTGCCTTTTGATGTTTCTTTTAAAGAAGCGGCGGATTTACGCGCAAAAGGATATGTGACCGTCCGCGGATTGAACGGCGGCGGACGGGAAGAGGCGCTGCGGCAAAACTGCAGCTGTATTTATACGGGCGGACGGATCGTGCCGCTTTAGTTTGGTTCATTTAAAGGAGCAGAATATATGACCAATATCGTAATCATCGGCGCTCAGTGGGGCGATGAAGGCAAGGGAAAAATCGTTGACCTGATGAGTGAACGCGCCGATGTCGTCGTCCGGTTTCAAGGCGGCAACAATGCGGGACACACTTTGGTGGTGGACGGCGTGACGTATAAACTTTCTTTGTTGCCTTCCGGTATTGTTCGCGGAAAGCTGTCGGTCGTCGGCAACGGTGTCGTCGTTGATCCGTGGGCTCTGCAGGAGGAAATGAAGAGAATTATCGATTTGGGAACGAAAATATCCCCCGATGTGTTGAAAATTTCCGATCAGGCGACCTTGATTTTGCCGTTGCACCGTGAGCTGGATCATTTAAGCGAAGAAGCCGCCGGCAAAGGAAAAATCGGTACGACCGGCCGCGGCATCGGTCCCGCTTATCAGGATAAAGTCGCCCGTCGTGCCATTCGTGTCGGCGATCTGGCGGAAAAGGAAACACTGGAAGCCAAAGTCGATAACTTGCTTTTGTTTCATAACGCTTTACGCAAAGGATGGGGTAAGCCCGAAGTCGATAAGGCGGATCTGATGAGAAAGCTGGATGAAATCGCCGGTTTTATCCTGCCTTATGCCGTTCCGGCTTGGAAAATTCTGTCGGAACAGCTTAAACAAGGAAAAACGCTGTTGTTTGAGGGGGCGCAAGCCACTATGCTTGACAACGATTTCGGTACATATCCGTTTGTAACGTCTTCCAATACGATTGCGGGACAAGCGGCTGTCGGCTCCGGTGTCGGCATGAAAGATATCGATAAGGTCATTGGTGTCGTTAAAGCCTATACGACACGCGTCGGTTCGGGGCCGTTTCCGACGGAATTGTTTGATGCGGACGGCGACCGCATTCGTGAAGTCGGCCGCGAATTCGGGACGGTGACCGGACGTCCGCGTCGTTGCGGGTGGTTTGACGCTGTTTTGGTGCGTCAGGCGATTTTGGTCAATGGCGTTCAGAATCTGGCGGTGATGAAGTTGGATATTCTGGATCAGTTTGATGAAATCAAAGTTTGCGTCGGTTATGAATACAAAGGTCAAAAACTGGATTATTATCCGATGCAACTGAATGCGCAGGCGGAAGTCAAGCCGGTTTACGAAACCTTGCCGGGGTGGAAAAGTTCGACATTCGGCATCCGCGACTATAACAAACTGCCGGAAAACGCCAAAAAGTATCTGGCTCGTTTGGAAGAGCTTCTGGGGGTTCAGATCGGCATGATTTCGACCAGTCCCGAACGTGAAGATACGATTATCCGGATGAATCCGTATGAAAAGCAATAAAAAAACTTTTTATTTGGAATAAATCATGTAAAATAAGGGGAAAGAAAGCAGAAAGCTTTTCCCCTTGTTTTTTTTACCAGAAGGAAAAAATGACAGAGACAGAAAACAAAACCGGAACCGATTCTAAAGCAAAGCAGGATTCTTCGCAGGGGCGCTCCTCTTCGTTTGACTCCTATGTGTCAAAAAAAGAGGTTTTTTCTCTTGTTCGCGGTAAATATAAAGTTTTTCCGAATTTGCCATTGACACTGTTGGATATGCCGAATGCCAAAGCGTATCAGGCTGAGGATATCGCCGCACCCGAACATAAGATTTTCGCTTTGGCCTGCAAACCGGAATTGCCGGTCAGAAAAGATCATATCAAGGCACGCAGCGGTGTAAAAGCCGACGGATTGTTGCCTTTGGTGGACGCCGGCGTCGCTTTTTGGCAGCCGGCCGGTCAAAAAACAATGATTCTGTTGTATGAAATGCCGCTGGGCGGGCGTGTCGTTACATCTAAAGCCTATGGTAAAATACAGCCTGATGAAGAAAACGAAAAAATTACAAAATGGATTAAGCCGTTATTGTTGGGCATCAGTAATCTGTCTGTGCGCGGTTTGACGCATCGCAACATCTGTCCGGAAAATCTGTTCTATATGGATGCGGAAAAAACAAGCGTCGTATGGGGTGATTGTATTTCATCTCCTCCCGGATATGATCAATCGGTCGTTTTCGAAACAATTGAAACATCCATGTGCCAGCAAGACGGTAAAGGAAACGGCAGTACGTCGGATGATTTATACGCTTTCGGCGTTACTTTGATTTGTCTGGGGTGCGGGTATAATCCGGTCGAACATTTGTCAGCTGAAGAATTGCTGGAAATGAAGATTTATAAAGGGTCTTATGCCACTCTTATCGGCGAGGAACGCGTTCCGTTGGCTTTGATTGAGCTGTATCGCGGACTTTTAGCCGATAATGTCGAGCAACGCTGGGATATTTCTTCAACGACATTGTGGGCTGACGGCCGTCGCCTGACGCCGGTTCAGCCGAAAATCATCAAAAGTTCTCAACGTCCTTTCTTGTTTAACAATGTTGAATATTTTTCTTATCGAACGTTGGCGTACGCGTTTTCGAAAAATTGGGATATTGCCGCGGAAGTAATCCGTTCCGAAAAATTTTTGTCGTGGCTTGAACGCGGCTTTGATGATAAAAATACGGCGGACGCCATCAAAAAATCCATAGATATGGCATTGGTCAATTTTTCAACCAAAGAAAAACAAGACGATTATTTCATTGCCAGAACGTGTATGTTGTTGGATCCGTCCGCGCCGTTGAGAATGCGGGATTGCTCTTTCCTGCCGGATGCTTTGGGGACGGTTTTGGCAATGAGCGTCAATGATGATAAAAAGACGAAAACATTGATTGGTTTGATTGCCACCGGCTATGTCGAAAGCTGGTATGAATTGCATAAGGATATAGTTTCCGGACAAATTATCAAGGAAATGCAGTTGAAACTTCAAAAGCCGGGGCTCGGAATGGGAATTGAACGGCTGTTGTATGATTTGAATGAAGGTTTCCCGTGTCAAAGTCCGCTGATCGTTAAAGATTATGTTGATGAAATAAGGGATTTGTTGTCCGCTCTGGATGAATTTGCAAAGAGAATTCATCCGGATGCGGATCCGATTGACAGACATATCGCCGCTTTTATTTCCTCCAGATTTGGCAAAAAAGTTTCCGAAGAACTGTTATGGTTGAATTCGTCTAAAGAAAATGTTGTCATTCAAGGCGTATTGAGCATTTTTTCCGTGCTGCAAAAAACATTCGGACCGGAACGGCTTTATGCTTTGGCCAGCTGGGTCGGCGGCAAGGTTGCTCCTGTGATTAACAGCTACCATAATATGGAAAAACGCAAACAACTGGAAAAAAATTTGCCTAAGGTCGTCAGAAAAGGATTTTTTCCGGATATTTACTCTTTTTTAGATAACAAGCAGGAACGTTTGCGCGACATCAACTATTTTGAACAGGCTAAAAGGGAGTATGCCAAACTGTCTGAAGAAATAGAATTTCTTACCGGCAATCGTGAACAGAGAAATGAAGAAAGTTTGATTTTGGGAAATAAGGTCGCAGCAATCATTTCCTTCGGTATTGCGGTTTTAACGATGTTCTTTTTATTGTTGATGCAGTTGCTAAAGGGGTAGGCAATGCCGGAAAACGAAAATGCAAGAAAAACGAAAAAAAGTAAAGATTCAATTCTGACGACGGGCTTTGCTTTTTTAATCCTGTTCCCGATGATGTATTTGATGTTGCCGACGGTGATTTTTCTGTTTCTGGCGATGTTGCCGACAATCGTTGCCTTAGTCATTGATGCCGGCTCAAAATCGAAATTAAAATATAAATGGTTATGTGTCGGCGGTTTGAATTTCTCGGGAGCTTTGCCGTTTCTTTTCCGTTTATGGTTCGGTAATAACACTTGGAGCGGCGCTGTTGAAATGTTTTTGAACAATGCCTGCTTCATTATCGTTTATTTAACGGCTTTTGTCGGCTTTTTGCTGTATCGGAGCGTTCCGCCGGTCGTTTTAAGCTTTTTGGAAACGGCCGATCAGCGACGTGTCATCGCTTTGCGTGAGGCTCAAACTAAGTTGGTGGCTAAATGGGGGAATGTTGTCGCCGCAGATGTCGCCGACGCAAAAATTCCATCTGTTTCTTCTCCGACAGCGGGAAATCCGTCCTCGTCAAGTGACATTAAAACGCAGTAGACCCCGTGTTCTTTTTCTCTTTGCGCCAAGCAAGCGGCAACAACAGAACAAAGACGGTCATGTACTCCAAGCGGCCTAGCATCATATTATAAGATAAAAACCATTTCGCACTGTCCGGCAGATTGGCAAAGCTGCCTTTCGAACCGATGACGGAGCCGAACGCGATGCCTGTGTTGCCCAGACTGGATAATGTCGCGCTGACAGACGTAATGAAATCCAATCCGATTAATGCCAACACAAGAACGGAAAGTAAAAACGACAGCAAAAAAATCGCCATGAACACGAAAACGCCGGATGAAATTTCTTCCGTCAACGGTTTTCCGTTGTATTTTGCAATAAAAATGCCATGCGGTAAAATCTTGCGCCTCAGATACTGCATGGAAGACAGATACATGATATTAAAACGGAAAATTTTGATGCCGCCGGATGTCGATCCGCTGCACGCGCCGATTGGCAGCAAAAACGTGAAAAACATCACGGCAAAGCTTCCCCATGATTCAATGTCGCTGTTCAAAAATCCCGATGAGGTGACGACGGAAATGAAATTGAACGCCGAATACCGAATGGCTGTGAACAAAGAAATATCTTGTGTCAATATCAGATAGAGCGTCAATATGGCCGTACTGCATAAAAAGAAATAAGTATACGTCCGGATTTGCATATCGTTTTTAACGTAATTCCAATTCTTTTTAAAAAGGAAATAGGAAACCATTAGCGGCATGCCGCAGACAAACATAAAAAAGGTCATAATCCATTGCGAAAAAGCATTCAGTTCCATCGCCGATGAATTTCTGGGGGCGAATCCGCCGGTAGGAATGGTGCATAAAGTATAAGTCATGGCTTCAAACCAATCCAGTTCCGACAAATGAAGAAGAATGGTGCAAATAACGGTGAATATTACATAGATGATCATGATCATCCCGATGATTTGCGACGTTTTAGGCAGCGTTTTGTCCGACTTGTCCGAAGATTCCGTCGCATACAGTTGCATTCCGCCAATGCGCAGCAAAGGCAGGATGCCTAATGCGATAAAAATAATTCCGACGCCGCCGAACCATTGGAGCATTCCCCGCCATAATAAAATTCCGCGCGGTTGGGCGGACAGATCGCGAATCATTGTCGCTCCCATCGTTGTCAGTCCGGACATGGCTTCGAAAAAGGAATCCGTATAATTCAGCGCGTTGGGACCGAAGAAAAACGGCAGGGCGCAAAAAGCGCAGACAAACAGCCAGACCAAGGATGTTGTCAGATACATTTCCCGAACGCTTAGTTTTTCATATTTGTTGTAAAAGGTTGTGACGAATAAAGCGCCGAAAAAAGTGGTAACCCCGCCGGCTTGCCAGAACGCTTTGGCCGAACCGATGTTTCTGTCCGAAAAATCCAAAAATCCGGGAATCATCATCACCAGACCGAAGATGATCAGAATGCAGCCGGAAACAAAAAAAGTAATACCCGCTCTCATCAAAAATCCTTATAACGGGGCGCAGGCTTCCGCCAGCCAATTCGCTGTTTCTTTATCCACAAAAGGAGAAATGATCCGCCGTATGCGCGCGTGATAACCGTCCACCCACGCTTTTTCGCGCGGTGTCAACTGCGTTTTATCGATCAGTCGTCTGTCAAACGGCGCAAGGCTGAGGGTGGACAGCCCCAATATTTTGATTTCGGAGCCTTCCGTCGGCGGAAGAGGTTCGACCATGACAACGTTTTCCAAACGAATGCCGAATGCGCCGGCCTTGTAATACCCCGGTTCGTTTGAAATCAACATCCCCGGCATTAAACCGATCCGGTCGTTGCCGCGGGCTATGCGCTGAGGGCCTTCGTGGACGCTTAAATAGCTGCTGACGCCGTGTCCCGTACCGTGTGCGTAATCCACACCGTCACGCCATAAAAACTGCCGTGCCAGAATGTCCAGCTGCGCTCCCGTCGTACCTTCGGGAAAAGCGATGGTTGCAATCGCGATATGACCTTTCAATACTTGTGTATAGCGCTTCTTTTCCAACGCAGATACATTGCCGACGGCAATTGTACGCGTGATATCCGTCGTGCCGTCCAGATATTGCGCCCCTGTGTCAATCAAAAACATCGCGTTGTTTTTGATCGGCGCGTTGTTCGTTTCATTCGTATGATAGTGGATAAAAGCCGCATTTTCTCCGCTGGCGGCGATTGTCGCAAAGCTTTCGCCGCGGTATAACGGATTGTCTTCGCGGAAACCGGCAATTTTTCGTACGGCATCCATTTCCGTAAGTTCGCCTTTCGGTGCTTCCCTGTCAAACCAAGCCAGAAAGCGGCACATTGCAATGCCGTCTTTAACGTGGGCGTTGACGGCGCCGTTGCGTTCCGTCGTGTTTTTGCAGGCTTTGCGAATCAGGCAGGGGTCTTCTTTGGAATGAACAAGCGCCCCTGCCGCAGACAAACGTTCGTAAATCCATGCCGGCGAATGCGCCATGTCCAACTGGACACGGGCTCTTTGAATGCCTAAAGCATCCAGTGTCAACGCCATGAATTCCGGATCTTTGATTTCAACCAGAGGGCTGAGTTTTGAACGAACGTGATCTTTGACTTTTTCGGGATTGACAAACCAGTCGAGTGTTCCGTTCTTATACAAGACGGCAAACGATTGGACGGCAGGAATGTAAGGAATGTCCCGACCGCGTACGTTCAACAGCCAGCAAATCGATTCCGGCGATGTCAAAACAAGCGCGTCGTCTTGATCTATGCCCAGTGTTGACGTAACGTCCGCGATTTTGGATGTGCTGTCCAGTCCGGTATAGGTTTCTGGCAGGAACACCGCCCATTGCGTTTCGTTTTGAGGTCTGTCCGTCCACATCAAATCGATCGGATTGCAGGGCAGGGGAACGATTTTAGCCCCGTTTTTGGCGCAGGCGGAGGCCATTTTCTTGATTTCATCCGGTGTATGCAGCCATGAATCGTATCCGATTCTGGCTCCGTTCGGCAAAGCGGCGAACAACCAGTCCCCTGCGCGGGCGTTCGGTGTTTGAATAACGGTGATCTGCTCTGCGTTTGTTTCCTTTTGCGCCTGAAGGATATAGCGGCCGTCAACAAACAGAAAAGCACGGTCAAGCAGGATGACGGCTTCCCCCGCCGAGCCGGAAAAACCCGTCAGCCATTCCAGACGTCTGGCGGATGGCGCGACATATTCGCCTTGATATTCGTCGGTCATCGGAACAAGCAGGCCGAAAAAGCCGTTTGTCAGCATCCATTCTCTCAGTGCGGTCAGTTTATCCATGAGCTTCTCCTTTTAACGGCCGACAATCAGGGTGCTCCACCCTTCCAGACGATACCGTTTTTTCAAATGCAGTCCGGCGCGGCGATGGGCGCTCAGCACCCATTCCTCCTGCCGGTTCAGCAGGCCGGACAACACGGCCAGACCGTCAGGCGCCAATACGGATGCCAAATCTTTGGCCATCAGGGTCAAAGGACGTGCCAGAATGTTCGAAAAAACCAAGTCGTACGGCGCTTTCGACCGGATGATGACCGGTTTATAGCCGTTGCCGGCGCGCGCCGTGATATAGCGGGCAAGGTGGTTGTTCTTGGCGTTTTGTTTCGTAACGCGGACGGATTCCGGATCAATGTCCGCAGCCATGACATTTGTTCTGAACGTCAATGCGGCCGCCAATCCCAGAATACCCGAGCCGCATCCCATATCCAGAATGTTTTTCGGCCGGCGGTAACGCGAAATTTCCTCCATCGCCATCAAACAGCCCTTTGTTGTGAAGTGTTCGCCCGAGCCGAAAGCCGTTGCCGCGTCGATTTTCAAAGAAAGTTTCGTTTTCGGCGGCGGTTCCTGAATGTGCGAGCCGTAAATGTAATACCGGCCGACGGAAACGGGGGCGAAGCTGATTAAATTTTCCCGCAGCCAATCCCGCTGCGCCAGTTCGCTCAGCTGATACGGGGGCAGGGGAATGCCGGCCGCCTGCGCCGCCAGCGTTAAAGACGTGTTCAATAACGCTTCGTCTGGGTGATTCTGAAAGATTGCGTCCAACTTCCATTTGCCTTTATCCGCGCCGGTTTCGATTTCGGACGCCAGTAAAGCAGTATCGTCGCCGTCCAGAGCGCGTTCGAAAAACGGCAGGGCGTCAGGGGGTAAAACAAAAGAAATCTGCCAGTTGCTTGCGGGTTGCGTATCCATTAAACACTTTCCAAATAATCTGCCATCAAAGTTTTCGTCGCGCCGTCTTCGAAAACGACCTGTATGCGGTCGCCGTTGGCGGCAATGACCGTTCCGTATCCGTATTTTTCGTGACGGACTTCCGCTCCGACTGCAAAGGCCGGTGCAAAAGACGATCCGAAATAACCGGCGCTTTTCTTCTTTTTATAAGAATATGACGCGTTTGTATAGCCCCTATCGTATCCGTCCCCGTAATTATAGTCGGAAGAAATAGTAACCATTTCCATATTTTCTTCGGGAATTTCGGAAATGAAACGGGACGGCGGGTTGTTTTGCCATTGGTGGTTATACATGAACCGTGATCCGGCAAAACTGATGTAAACGTGCTTTTTCGCCCGTGTAATGCCGACGTAGGCCAGACGGCGTTCTTCCTCCAACGCTTTGGAACCGCCTTCGTTCAGCGATTTTTGATGCGGGAAAATGCCTTCCTCCCACCCCGGAAGAAATACCGTTTCAAATTCCAGCCCCTTTGCGGCGTGGAGCGTCATCACGCTGATGTAATCTCCCGTCAGCGTCGCGTTGTCGTTGTCCATGCTCAGGCTGGTATGTTCCAAATAGTCTTCAAACGTGTCGAAAGAATTTTTAAATTGTCCGGTCAATTCCTTGATGTTTTCCAACCGTCCTTCCGTTTCGGGCGTTTTTTCGGCGCGGCGCATATCCAGATAGCCGCTTTCCTCCAGCATGCGGGATAAAACGTCATATGCCGGCGTTTCTTTCATTTCTTTGCGCCAAGAGTCGTACAGGTTAAAGAAACGTTCCAATCTCGTTTTTGCCGCGCCTTTTATCGCTTTTTCATCTAAAAGGGTTTGGGCCGCTTCGTAGAGGGAAATATGATTTTCCGTCGCCCGCTGCCGGATCGTCTGTAAAGCGGCATCGCCGACGCCCCGACGCGGTTTATTGACGATGCGGACGAACGCCATATCGTCTTTCGGCTGGACAAGCAAGCGGATATAAGCTGTTATATCCCTGATTTCCTCGCGTTCGTAAAACCTCATTCCGCCGATGACTTTGTAAGGGAGACCGTGATTCAGCAAAGCATCTTCAAACGCGCGGGTCTGAAAGCCGGCGCGTACCAAAACCGCCATTTCCGGCAAGCTTGTGCCGTGTCGTTGTTCCCGCTCAATCAAATTGCAGATCGTTTCCGCTTCGCTGTTGCCGTTCCATGTACCGATGACGTTGATTTTATCGCCGCTTCCGTCGCGATCGGGGGCGGGATGAAGCGTTTTTCCCAATCTGTTCCGGTTGTGGGCGATCAGCCCTGACGCCCCCGCCAGAATGGGGGCGGTCGAACGGTAATTGCTTTCCAGACGGATGATGGTCGCATTCGGGAAATCCTGTTCGAATTTCAGGATGTTGCCGATTTCCGCTCCGCGCCACGAATAAATCGACTGGTCGTCGTCGCCGACGCAACAGATGTTGTTGTGTTCGGGATTCGTCAGCAGCCGCAGCCATAAATACTGGACGATGTTCGTGTCTTGGTATTCGTCAACCAGAATGTATTTGAACTGCTTGCGCAAAGCCGTCAGAATTTCCGGATGTTTGTGAAACAGTTCAAGGCAGTACAGCAACAGATCGCCGAAATCGACCGTGTTCATGGCGACCAGCCGTTCCTGATACAATTTGTACAGTCGTAAAACCAAAGGATCCTCTTCGCCGCGTTTTTCGGCCTGTTCCGGTGTCAGTCCCTTGTCTTTCAGCCGTTGGATCCGATCTATCAGGTATGACGGCGGATTATTTTTCAGGTCAAGGTGCCGGTCGGTCATGATCTGCTTGAGCAGACGTTCCTGATCCGAAGCGTCCAATATTCCGAAACCCGAAGACAAACCAACTTTTTTGGGGTGGTTGCGCAAAATCTTCAATCCGATTTTATGAAAAGTGCCCAGCCACGAAACATGACAGTCCCCGCCGATCATCACGTCCAGCCGTTCCTGCATTTCTTTGGCGGCCTTGTTTGTAAACGTCACGGCCAGACATTGAAAGGGCAGGGCTTTGCCTGTTCGGATGATGTAAGCCAGTCTTGTCGTCAGAACGGTCGTTTTGCCTGTTCCTGCGCCGGACAGCACCAGAACGGGGCCTTCGGTTGTTTCGACGGCTTGGCGTTGTTCGGGATTCAAACGGTTGAGATCAAAATAGGTGTCGGTCATATATTCGCTTTCTTCATTTCATCTTTTTTACTCCGAAAAGAGAAAAGAATTCAAGAACAAATAAGGTACATTTAAAAAAAGGATGAGCCGTATGGAAAAAGTTTCGATTTTTGAACAGATGGGGGTTTTCTTTTATTTTCCTCTGTGGTACGGTTAAGAAAATTTTTTAAGAGGAAGGATATATGAAAGGTATTATTTTAGCCGGCGGTTCGGGAACCAGGCTTTATCCGGCGACAATCGCTTTGTCAAAGCAGATGATTCCGGTTTATGACAAGCCGATGATTTATTACCCGATGTCTTTGTTGATGCGGGCGGGCATCAAGGATGTACTGGTGATTTCCACACCGACGGATTTGCCGGGGTTCAAACGTTTGTTCCGTGACGGAACGCATTTGGGAATGAATATCTCTTATGCGGAACAGGCCGTACCGAACGGATTGGCGCAGGCTTTCGTCATCGGAGCCGATTTTATCGGCGGCGAACCGGCGGCATTGGTGTTGGGGGATAACATTTTCCACGGTCACGCCTTGACGCAGCAACTGGAAAGCGCTGCGAAAATCACGGACGGTGCAATCGTTTTCGGGTGCTACGTTCAGGATCCGGAACGCTACGGCGTCGTTGAGTTCGACAAGAATTTCAATGCCGTCAGCATTGAAGAAAAACCGGCGCATCCGAAGTCTAATTATGCCGTTCCGGGACTGTATTTCTATGATAACGAAGTTGTTGAAATCGCCAAAAACTTAAAGCCGTCCGCCCGCGGGGAATATGAAATCACCGACGTGAACAAAGAATATCTGCGCCGGGGCAAGCTGAAGGTCAACGTATTAAGCCGCGATATCGACTGGTTCGACACCGGAACGCATGACAGTCTGATTCAGGCCAGCTCTTACGTTGAAGCGATCGAAAAGCGCAAAGGCATTAAAATCGCCTGTCTGGAGGAAATCGCTTATCTGAAGGGCTTCATTTCCAAAGAACAGCTGCGCGAACAGGGGAATATCATGGCCAAGACCGGTTACGGACAGTATTTGCTGAAACTGGCCGCCGGTGAAATTTCGACGCCGGAGATTTAAGCAATGCCGTTTATCGAAACGAAGATTTCGGGAGTTGTCATTTTCGAACCGCGCATTTTTACGGACGATCGCGGCTATTTCTTTGAAACATATAACGAAAAAGTTTTCAAAGAAGCGGGAATCGATGTCAATTTCGTTCAGGATAACCAGTCCAAGTCTTCTTACGGCGTGATTCGCGGGCTGCATTTTCAAAAAGGCGAACATGCACAGGCCAAACTGGTGCGTGTGCTGCAAGGTTCCGTTCTGGATGTGGCTGTCGATTTACGCAAAGGATCCCCGACGTTCGGAAAGCACGTCGCGGTTGAATTAAGTGATGTCAATAATCTGCAGCTGTTCATTCCGCGCGGCTTTGCCCATGGCTTTTCCGTGCTTTCAAAAACGGCGGTTTTCGCTTATAAATGCGATAACGTTTATTGCAAGGAAGCTGAAGGCGGCATCAGCTGCGCCGATCCCGATTTGGAAATCGATTGGCAGATTCCCGTTGAAGACGCTCTGTTGTCCGAAAAAGATAAAGTTTTGCCGAGGCTGAAAGAATGCTTTTAATCACGGGATGCAACGGTCAGTTGGGAACGGAGTTGCGGACTCTTTTGCCGCAGGCTTTGGCCGTGGATGTGACCGGTTTGGATATTACCGATCGGGCGGCGGTTCGGACTTTCGTCAAGGAAAACGATATCGATACGATTATCAATTGTGCCGCGTACACCGCCGTCGACAAGGCGGAAGACGAGCCTGAAAAATGCCGGAAAATCAATGTGGACGGCGTAAAAAATCTGGCTTTGACCGGTGTAAAGATCGTTCATATTTCGACGGATTATGTTTTTGACGGCACAGGCAGCCGGCCGTATGTCGAAACGGATCAGGCTAATCCGGTCAGCGTTTACGGGCAGTCGAAGCTGGATGCCGAAAAAGCCGTTTTGGAAAACGCCGAAACGGCCTTGATCGTCAGAACGGCGTGGCTGTATAGTCCCTATGGTGCGAACTTTGTAAAAACGATGCGCCGGCTTGGGGCGGAAAAAGAGGAAATATCCGTTGTTTTCGATCAAATCGGTACGCCGACGTACGCGGCCGATTTGGCAAAAGCGATTGTCGATTTGTTGCCGCAGATGAAAGACGGGGCAAAAGAAATATATCACTATTCAAACGAAGGCGTATGCAGTTGGTACGACTTCTCGCGCGAAATCATGAAGCTGTCCGGTTTGGAATGCCGTGTCAATCCGATTGAAACGGCACAATATCCGACAAAGGCGAAACGGCCTTTTTATTCTGTTTTAAACAAGTCTAAAATCAAATCTTTGGGAATTGAAATCTCTCATTGGCAGGAAAGTTTGGAAAAATGTCTGAAAAAATTTTAGTGACCGGCGGTGCCGGATTTATCGGCTCTAACTTCGTTCCGTATTTTCTGGCGGCTCATCCCGACATCGTTCTGGTCAATCTGGACAAGATGACCTATGCGGCCGACGAACGCAATCTGGCGGAAGTGCAGGGCAATCCGAATTATATCTTCGTTAAAGGGGATATTACGGACAAGGAACTGGTCGAAAAGATCTTTGCTGAACACGATATTCGCGGCGTCATTCATTTCGCGGCCGAAAGTCATGTCGACAATTCGATCAAAGGGCCTGAAATCTTTGTGAAAACGAACGTATTGGGAACGTTCACCTTGTTGGAAACCGCCCGCCGTCATTGGATGGACGCTCCGGGGGTCGTCAAAGCCGGTTATGAAAAATGCCGATTCCATCACATTTCCACCGATGAAGTTTACGGGACTTTGGGCGAAACGGGGTTCTTCACGGAAACGACGCCGTATGCGCCGAACTCGCCGTATTCCGCGTCCAAAGCGTCTTCGGACATGCTGGTGCGCGCGTATTATCATACCTACGGCATGAACGTGACAACCTCGAACTGCTCGAATAACTACGGTCCGAAACAACACGGGGAAAAGCTGATTCCGACCATTATCCGCAAATGTCTGAACGGGGAAAACATTCCCATTTACGGCGACGGCAAGAACATCCGCGACTGGTTGTATGTGTTGGATCACTGCAAAGCGATTGATCTGATCTGGCGGAAAGGCCGCTCGGGCGAAACGTACAATATCGGCGGACGCAACGAGCGCAACAATTTGCAGATCGTCGATTCCATTTGTTCGATTCTCGACCGCGAAGTTCCCCGCAAGGAAGGAAAATACAAAGATCTGGTCACGTTCGTGAAAGACCGTGCCGGCCATGACCGCCGTTACGCGATTGATGCGACGAAGCTGGAAACGGAATTGGGGTGGAAAGCGGATGAAAATTTTGACACCGGTATTGTCAAAACGGTTGAATGGTATCTGAAAAATAAACGTTGAGCGGATTGTTACGCGCTTAACGGAAGGTTAAAGAAAAGGAGGCTCTTTTTATAATCAAGGAGTCTCCCTTTTTTTTAAGAAAAATAATCAAAAGTATATAATCGTTAGTTTTATATATTGACTTTAGTTCTATTTTTTGCCACCCTTTTACAAGAGTTTTTTTAAACTCTTTTAGTGAAAACTTAACTTAAGGATTTACGATATGAAAAAATTAGCTTTCTTGGGATTGATGTTGGGTATGTTGGCTCTGTCTGCTTGCACGGGCGTCCGTGGCTATGAAGGCAACAACAAAGTTTGCGAAAACGATTCTTTCTTGGGCATTTCCATCATTGAATTGATTTCACCCTGCTCCAAATAAGCTTGGTTGATAACGAAAAAGCCTCTGGAAACAGGGGCTTTTTTTGTATTCCGATACAATGTCAATCGTTGTTTGATTGACAAAAAAATAAAGAACGGCTTTTTTCTTGATAAAAACTGAAATCCTGAAAAATAGTAAGAAAAATTTTATTAAAAAAGAATGAAAAATGTCTTGTCAGCTTTATCCGTTTTCGCTAAAATGTGTCTAAAGTTTACAGCGGGTTACGGCTCTAGGCTGTTTTTTGAAAGGATTCTTTGATGGCTGAAAATAAAATTCTCCCCGGAAGTACTGAAAAACTCGGCGCGACCTATGACGGCAAAGGCGTGAACTTCGCCGTGTTCTCAGAAAACGCGACAAAAGTCGAGCTGTGTCTGTTTGATGAAAACGACAACGAAACCCGTATCGAATTGCCGAATCGGTCGGAAGACGGCATCTGGTCGGGCTATCTGCCGGCGGCAAAGCCGGGGATGCGCTACGGTTATCGCGTGGACGGGCCGTATGATCCGGACAGGGGAATGCGTTTCAACCCGAACAAGCTGCTGATCGATCCGTACGCGCGTCAGCTGGATCGCGAATTTGAATGGAGCGACGATTATCTGGCTTCCTATCCGGACGATCCGAAGTCCAAGAATACCGTCGATACGGGTAAAATCGCCCCGAAAGCCATCATTCAGGATCCCGAGGCTTTGAAAGCCATCGGAACGGTGGAACGTCCGAATGTGCCTTGGGAACAGACGGTCGTCTATGAAACTCATACTAAAGGTTTTACAAAAAAGCATCCCGATGTTCCGGAAGCGGATAAAGGCAAATTTGCCGGCATGGCAAATCAGAACGTCATGAAGTATATTGACGAGCAGGGAATTTCTTCCGTTGAACTGTTGCCCGTTCAGGCGTTTGCGACGGATAAGGGCGTGGCCGATAAGGGCTTGTCCAATTTCTGGGGGTATGAACCGATCGCGTATTTTGCACCGCACCCCGATTACGGCAATCCCGTCGAATTTAAGAAAATGGTCAACGCCTACCATGCGGCGGGCAAGGAAGTCATCATGGATGTGGTCTATAACCATGTCGGCGAAGGTGATGCTCATTCCCAGATGATCGGGCTGAAAGGTTTTGACAGCGCATATTATTTTGTGCACGATCCGAACGACAAGTCCAAGTATCGCAACGAAACGGGCTGCGGCAACGCTTTGGATATGAACAAGCCGATGGCGCGCCGTCTGGCGATCGATTCCCTGCGCTATTGGGCGGAAGAAATGGGTGTGGACGGTTTCCGTTTCGATCTGGCGACCGTCATGGGACGCGGAAACGAAAAAGATCCCGCCAACCGCGACTATAACAAGAATCACGCTTTCTATGAGGATTTGAAAAAAGATCCCGTCCTGTCCAAGTGTAAGCTGATTGCCGAACCGTGGGACTGCAACGGTTATCAGGTCGGCAACTTCCAGAAAAACTGGATGCAGTGGAACGACCGTTTCCGCGACGACACCCGCCGGTTCTGGTGCGGGAATGCGGGACTGGCCGCCGCTATGGCACAGCGTATGACGGCGTCCGACGATATGCGGAACTGGGATGCGCCGGAAAAATCGCCGTCCGTCAACTTTGTGACGGCGCATGACGGTTTTACGGCAAAAGATTTATGGTCTTATGACCGGAAACACAACGAAGCCAATCCGTGGAACAATACGGACGGTTGCGGTGATAACCACGGTACGAACTGGGGGCATGAAGGCTACCGCGACGAAGGGTTGGACGAATTCCGCAACAAGATGGTGCGCAATCTGGAAGCTACGCTGATGATGGCCGCCGGTGTGCCGATGCGTCTGGCCGGTGACGAATTCAACCGTACGCAGGGCGGCAACAACAACCCGTACTGTCAGGATAACGAAACCAGCTGGGTCAACTGGGACAAGCTGACGGATCGCGACGTGAAGTCCGCCGATATGGTCGGCTTTATTACGAAACTGCGCCGCGACCATCCGGCTTTGGCGAATGTTTCCTATTTCAACGGCCAGCCCGTCGACGACAAGGGAACGAAAGACATTACTTGGGTTCGTCCGGACGGTCAGGAAATGACCGGAGCCGACTGGGGTCCCCATGCCAAGACGTTGTCTTACGTTCTGGCCGGTGAAAGAACGAAGAAGGACGGCAAGCCTGCCGACGACGACTTTATGGTGATCATGAACGCCCATAACGGCGACATCGAATTCAAGATGCCTCCCGCGCCGAACGGCCAGAAATGGCAGGTCGCTTTCGACACCGCGCAGTTGGGCATGGAAAAGTTGCCTGCCGACAAGCGCGAAGTGAAAAACGGAGCGTATAAGGCGCAGGCTCATTCCGTTGTCGTTTTGCAGGCTGTTCGTGAAGAAAACCGCGCGAAGGAGCGCGCGGCCGTTCAGGAAAGCGTTCTGGCGCAGATGAAGAAAAAGCACTTCTCGAGGTAATGGCGTGCTGAAAGAGGCGTTGGATCGTAAACCGCCCGAGGCCGGAAAGGAAGAGGGTGTTATCGGCGGCGTCAAAGTGCGCTATGCCGGCGACGCCGAAAAACGGAAACTGTCTTTTATCATCGGCAAGCTGAAAAAAATCCCCACCGGACGGAAAGCTTTGGAAAATCTGGCGGAATACGGGACGACGGTCTGTTTATGCAAAATCGACGCTTGGGGAGCCTACGATCTCGGTAAAAATGTGATTGCTTTATCGGCGGAAGCCAAGAACGACAAGCTGTGTTCAACGCTTGTCCATGAAGTGCGCCATGCGACGCAAACCATGCGCGCGCCGGACAAGAGAACGGATCGGGCGGATTACGATCTGGAAACGCAAATCAAAATCGACCGTTTCAGGGAGGCCGACGCGCAGGTGTTTGCTTATCAGGCCGTTCGGGAATGGAGTGTTGCCGGAAATTCCAAGCCTTTTCAGGAATTTTACAAATCGACGCCGCTGACGCATAATTATTATTGGGCGCAACAACGCCGGCTCGGTTTTCAGAACGGGACGGACGAAGCCCGACAAGTCCTGTTTAAAGCGTTTTTTCAGGAAAGCGACCGTGTGGCCGGCTATGAAAATATCTATATGAGTAATCGGGCGTTGTCCGTGATCGCTCGGTGCATTCGGGGCGGGGAAGTCGATAAAAGCAATTTCGGTTCCGTTCATTTGACAACGGAACAGGTGGCGGCAATGACGTGCGGCGAATATATGAAAGCCGATGACGCGTTTTTACAAAGTGATACCGTGAAAGTGCTGACCAAGACGACGCATGACATTCTTTCGATCGCTTCCGCCGTTCAGGGATTGGATACGGGGATCGAAGATTTCCCCGTCGCCGGAAGGCTGACGACGTTTTTAGACGCCAATGATGTCGCGATTTCCGCCGTTGGCGGCGTTTATAGAGAGTCTGCCCGCATTTTGAAAAAAACGTTAAACGTGTCGGGACCAATGGAAATAGCCCCTTTATATAAAGAATCTCTTGAAAAGCAGGCGGAAACCGTTAAAAACTTCAGTGCGGAGGAAAAAGACGCATTCCGTCGCGGAAAAATCGCGGACAGGTTTGTCGGCTATTTTAAGAATCTTGTCGACGTTTCCTCCGCCGAATTGGATTTCCGCTGCGCCGGTAAAGAGGAAAAGAAGGCCGCCTGTTTGAAAATCGTTAATGAAAAAACGGCGGCGGGCGATGAAATGCGCGACTATGCGACGGTGGCGGCTTTCATCGAGTACAACCGTGAAAAAAATCCGGCGTTGGTTGAAAAGGCCTTGTCGTTGCCGGAACTGTCGGACGGCGTGAAGGCGGAACTTCGCTTTGACAATACGGTGTTGGCGCGTCCGCCGGAACGGGGAACAAAGCCGCTGACAAAGGACGATGAAAAAGTATTGGCCGTTTTAAGAAAATCCCTGTCCCGTTCCGTTAAGGAAAATCCGGTCGCCCTGCAAAAAGCGATCGCGGCGAAAAACGCGGAACGGTAAAAGAAAAACGGCGGCATCGAAAAAGCCGCCGTTTCAATAGAAAAGGGATTACCGTCCCCCTTGTTTCATTTTCGCCATAAAAGCGGACAGTGAAAGCGTTTTCGGCTTTGTTTCAGCGGCGTCCTTTACAGGCGCTCTTTTTTCCGTTTCCGTTTTCATCGTGTTTTTATTTTTTTTCTCCGCTTCCGCCACTTTGTCCGGATATCCGTATTCGTCTGCAGGTATCATGCGGAGTGTTGTTTTTTGTCTGAGAACATTTACGACTTCATGCACCTTGTTTTCCTCGAACTTTTTTTCATAGGCTCTTTTTTCCGCTTCAAAATGCAACCCCGGATTTTCCTTTCCCCATTTATCCGTGTAATAGCCGAGCTCTCTGATTTCCTTTTCAGCGATTTTCAGGATTTCCTTTTTCGTTTTTCCGTTGTTCTCGTATTGTTTGATTTCTTTCGGTGTCAGAAAAGTCAACATCATATCGTCAAATTCGGGCGTCCACGCAATCGTATCTTTCCGTTTGAATATCTTTTTATCTTCCTTTTCCTGAAAATCTTCAATTTTCTTCAGGAAATCTTTAAATACTTTTTGTTCTTCCTTATAGGATATTCCCGAATGCCAACCGGAAGTTCCCAAATCGATTTCAGCCATTGTTTTCTCCTTTATACTTAAATGTTTAACATAGAGATATTGTATAGACAAAAATAAGAAAAAATCAAGAAAAATAAGGCAATGGGGGGGGGTAATTAAGTTGTTGAAAATAAAAGAAAAATTATATAAACTTACCGAAAAGAATTGTCTATGACGCCCTTGTCATAAAAGGTTCATGACCGGCTTTCAGTTCTTTTTCCGTGGCGCGGACGGGGTG
>JAFYCE010000017.1 GCA_017539865.1 Alphaproteobacteria bacterium | reverse complement strand
CTCTAACGATCGTGACGGCACGACGGTTCTGAGACCAAGCGGCTTCGTTCGCGCCGACAACGGCCGGACGTTCCTTGCCGTAAGAAATCACACGGATACGATCAGCGTTAACGCCACGGGAGATCAGGTAATTCTTGACGGCAACCGCACGACGTTCGCCTAAAGCCAAGTTGTATTCGCGCGTACCGCGATCATCGGTATGACCTTCGATAACGACGCCTTTTTCCGGATTGGCTTTCAGATATTCGGCCTGAACCTTCAGCACTCTGACCGCTTCAGCGGACAAATTGGATTTGTCAAAGCCGAAGAAAACACGGTCTTTCGCATTCTGAACAAAATCTTCGCTTTGCTGAGCTGCCTGAGCGGAATATTCTTCGTCCTCTTCATCGGCGGGTGTCGTGGAAGCGCATCCGGAGATCAAAGCAACGGCGGCCATAACAGCGAACAAACGTTTTTTCATGAACTTACTCCTAAATAAAAACGATTAAACTTCTACTTGAATTTAAGCAAATTTTCCCTTTTATGCAACCTTTATTTCTAATGATTTGATAAAAGAGGCGACCAAGCCGGATCCGAAGCGTCCACCGGCGTAATCAAACGGCGTTCGTTATATCCTGTAATATCGACGGCATAAATTTTTGTCGCCCCCGGAATACCGCCGCGATTCGGCGGATCCTGACGGAAATACATCAAAATACGTCCGTTCGGCGACCACGTCGGCGCTTCGACCAGATAGCCTTCCGCCACCAAACGCTCCCCTTTGCCGTCAGGAAACATCACGCCGATATAAAACTTGCCGCCCGCCATCTTTGTAAAAGCGATATAATCTCCGCGCGGAGACCAGACCGGCGTTGCATAACGGCCGCTTCCGAAACTGATGCGTTTGACGTTTTTGCCATTGGCATCCATCACATACAACTGCTGCGCTCCGCTGCGGTCGGAATTGAAAACGATTTTCTTACCATCCGGAGAATAACTGGGAGACGTATCGATCGCCGAAGACCGCGTCAGTTGTTTAATGACGCGCGTATCCAGATTCATTTCAAAAATATCCGTCCTGCCGTTATCGGCCATCGACATAATCAATTTATGACCGTCCGGTGAAAAACGCGGGGCAAAAGTCATACCGGGGAAATCTCCGACCACCTGCTGTTTTCCGCTTTCTATATCGAACAAATAAACGCGGGGCGTGTCTTTATAATAAGACATGTACGTGATCTGCTGCATATTCGGCGAAAAGCGCGGGGTCAAAACCAAATTCAGTCCATCCGTTAAAAACTGATGATTTTCCCCGTCCTGATCCATAATCGCCAGTCGTTTGATTTTATTCAGGACGGAACCCGTTTCAGCGATATAAACGATACGCGTATCGAAATACCCTTCCTCACCCGTGATTCGCTTATAAATGGCATCTGCAATCATATGCGCCGCGCGCCGCCATCCTTTTGCATCGATTTCCAATGTTGCCGAATACATTTCCTGCGCGGCGTAAACATCCCACAGCCGGACGGATACGCGAATCTGTTTTTTACTTAAGTAATCCACATGTCCCTGAATCAAAGCCTCTGCGGAAATCGCCTGCCAATCGACAAAAACGGGAGCATCCCCTATCCCTTTGAACGACTGCAAATACGCCAAAGAATCCAATATTTTGAACAATCCGGAACCGCTGAGATCGCTTTCAATCACTTCCGTAATCTTCCGGGCCGTTTCATGCGCTTTTCCCTTATCCTGACCACTGACGGAAAAAGCGGGCAGTCCGACCCCCATCGGCGCCGAATGCGCCCCTGTAATATCAATGCTCAATTCGGCTTTGGCCTGATTGCCGAAAAATAAAAGCAAAGAAATCAACAAAATCATTTTCTTTATCATCATATCACTCCGCCGTCAAACGGGTTAAACCTGAGAAGAAGCGTTTTCCACGTATCATAAGAATCCTTGTAATTTTCAGGAAAAATTCTGAACGGAGACTCTTCCTTTCTTTTATCGCAAATATACACGGCGCGCCGCGCGCTTTCCGCTACGGAACGATAAGCCGTATCCTTATTATATCGGGCTTTATTCAAGATTTTAACGTCTTTGACCGTTCCTTCCGTATCCAAAAAAACGCGAATTTCAATCAACATATTTTGAACGCCGCGGACACCGGCATCCAAATTCCAGCATTCCCGCAATTTGATGCCGATCATATCCTTTTCGGAAACGGACAGTTCCTGCATATAGCTTCCGCCCTGTCCGCCCTCTATGCCGTCCGTAACGGCCTCATCGGGATTGACCTCGGCCTCTGTTTTCTCGTCGGCATACCCCAT
>JAFYCE010000111.1 GCA_017539865.1 Alphaproteobacteria bacterium | reverse complement strand
GAACAGCAAATTGCTGTTTTCAGATTACGGAGGAGATATATATGTACAATGACCCCAACTCGTTTCCCGGGCTTTTCGGCAGCATGGTTTTCAATGAAGATACGATGAAAGACGCAATCAGTTTGGCAGAACGTCTTGTTTGCCACGCCGCGAAGGTTTTTGACAATTTTATTTTGTCGTCCGATGTCAGAATAAAAGAAGCATCAGTTGTTTGGAATCTGATAAAGGGTTTTAACAAATCAAGTGTTATTCAACGGGAAATAGTTTACGCCCTGCGTCATAAAATGGTCGCCGAACATATCAAAGAGCTGCTGAAAGTTCTAATTGAGCGAAATCTTATCAGCGAGCCGATTCGCGCTCCGGGTGGCAGAACGACCACTTATCTTGTCAATCCGAAAGCGTTGAGAAAAACAGATGTCTGAATGTAATGAGCGGCAAGCATTAAAAGAGCGTTTGGAACGATTAAAAACGATCCTAATCGAAAGAATGCGATTGCATACGGACGAAGTAAACGTATGCAAACGTAAACAATCGCAGGACGTTGTTTCCGAAACCTCCGAAGAAGTTGCGCCTCTTTTGAAAAGGAAGTATAAATGAGTCAAAATATTGAAATATCCCGTAAAGCGAGGAAAAAAATGGATAAGGACACCTTGTTGAAAGGCGAAAGTAAAACGCTTGAATTTAAGGCGGCTCTTTCGGATTCCTACCTGAAAACCGTCGTGGCGTTTGCCAATACGGACGGCGGACGGTTGGTGTTCGGTATTGACGATAAAACGCACAAAGTGGTCGGCGTTGATAAAGATGAAGTTTTCAAAATGATGGATTCCATCGCCAATGCGGTTTCCGACGCTTGCGAACCGAAAATCATTCCCGACATCGCGTTTGAAACGATAGAGGACAAAACAGTCGTTACGGTTGACATTGCGGCGGGCTTCAACCGTCCGTATATGCTGAAAAGAGCCGGACTGGACAAAGGTGTTTATATCCGTGTCGGTGCGACTTCCAGACCGGCGGATTTGGAACAAATACGGGAAATGATGTTGGACGGTTCCAATCACTCTTGGGACGAGCAGATTTGTCGGGACTATACGCTGACTGACCGAGCCGTTAAAAGGCTTTGCTCCGACATCAACAAATACAGAGCCGAAAAGGACGGAAAGAAAGCCCCGAAAGCGACAAAAGAAAGTTTAATCGGTTGGGGCGTATTAAAACAGGACGGAACAGAAATCCTGCCGACAAACGCTTTCGCTTTACTGACGGATAATCCGTTCAGACAGGCTAAAATCCAATGCGCCGTTTTCAAAGGAACGGACAAGGTCTTCTTCCTTGACCGCAAAGAATACGAGGGATCGCTTTATAACCTGCTTGAAGACGCTTACCAGTATGTTTTGCGGAATATCAGAATGGGAGCAATCATCGAGGGATTGATCCGGCAGGACAAATTCGAGCTTCCTCCCGCCGCTATTCGGGAAATGATTTGTAATGCGATCTGTCATCGTTCCTATATGGACGAGGGTATGATTCAAGTATCCGTTTTTGACGACCGGCTGGAAGTTTCTTCTCCGGGGGCGTTGTGCCGGGGATTGACGCTGAAAGACGCGCTGAAAGGACGGTCGAAGCCGAGGAACAAAGTGATTGCCGATGTGTTCAGCCGTATGGGGATCATCGAAAAGTGGGGAACGGGACTTCAAAGAATCGTGGATTTAGCCAAGCAAGAGGGATTGAAAGAGCCTGTTTTTGAGAACAATGATTCTTTCTTTCGCGCGATTTTGTATCGGGGAAAAGAAGAAACTACCGCAAAAACTACCGCAAAAACTACCGCAAAAACTACCGCAAAAACTACCGCAATTATTTTAGACGCTCTTTCGGACAATCCGAATATCACGTTAAAAGAATTAGCTTCTTTGACGGGACTATCCGTTGATGGTGTGCGTTGGAATCTGTCAAAGCTGAAAGAGGAAAACAAGATAGAGCGTATTGGCGGCAACAGAAGCGGTCATTGGGTTGTAAAAGAAAGAGGGGAGTAAAAACTCCCCTCTTTCTTACATAACGATTTCGCCGGTTTTCTCCTGCATTTTTTCCTGACCTTTGGATTTGGATCGAGTCGGTTTCGGCACGTCCGCCCGCGACAAAGAGGGCAATTCCTCCTTTGACGGGACTTCCAAAGATTTTCCCTGCGACTTTTCGACCATCTTTTCGAAGCGTTCTCTGGTATATCCGGCGACGTTCATCAGAGCGTTGATGTCCTTGCCCTCGTGGATCATTTTCTGAACAAACGCAGGACTGTCCAATTTGTTGCGGGCTTTCATCCATTCCGCCTTGTCGATTTCCTCCTGTGTCATTTCTTTGGTATTGCGGAACTGCTGATATGCGTTGTCGATCCGCGTGTTGAAGCCGTCTTTCCCGTCCAGTCGCTCGAATTTCACCCAGAGTTGATCCTCCTTTGCGTAAACGGATTTAACGCGGACGGGCGCGATTTCGTATCCTTTGAATTTTTGCTCTTTTCCGAACTCGCCCTCAAAGACGGGACGGCGGATCAAGCCCTCCTGTCCGGCAAGAATGTTTTTCGTCGGTTCGATGTCGGCAAATGTTTCTTCCAATGCCTTACTAGATTGTTCAGCCATAGAGATTGTCTCCTAACAATGCGTTTGGTTCAGCGGTTGCCACACACGCTTGAACATAAAATTATAAAGGTGCGGAGAAAATTCTCGGCATTGTTAAAAAACAAGGAAAGGATATTTTCAAAAATATAAAAAGTCAAAATATTTTTTTATTTGTTTATTTTTGCTTTTTCTATCGTATTTTATCTTTTTGATGTTTATTTATGTTTTTTATTGTATAAATTATTACAATTTTTTTTATTGAATAATATTCAAAAACAGTTATACTTGCTTTCGGTTTTTACCAACAGGAACATTTTTGTTGCTGCCTTTGAAACTATCCTTACACAAAGGGAGCAACATTTATGCTATGCGGAACAAAAACGCCGGGCGCAATTTGCGCTATCACTTTAAGAATCACCCTTGTCGCAGTTTTAATAATGAGCCTGCCGTCCATCGCGAACGCCGCGATGCCGATGCTCAATTCAAACCCGTTCACACAAGCCCAAACAGCAATCCAGACGCTTATCGAAAACGCCATTACGCTTGGAAAGTGGCTCGCGATGGCAAGTATGGTCGTTTGCTTTTTAGCCTCGACGACGGGGCGGTTTAACAAGGAAACCTGTATCAAAGTCGGTCTGATTATGGCGGCTTTTTCAGGCTTGGGTTGGATTGTCGAACTGTTTATGGGGTCGGTATGAGGTCTTCACGGATTTACGGTTCGGTTCTCAAACCGCCCAGACTTTTATTCGCGGCGACAAGCCTGCTTTATCTGGAAGTGTTCGGCGCGATCGTTCTAACGGTTCTTGTCAGAGAGCCGATTATGACGGTCGTTTGCCTGACGCTTTCCCACTTGTTTTGTATTCATCTGACAAACAGGGAGCCGCACATCAACAACATTTTGAGGAACTTCTATCTTCGGGCGCGGGAGTATGCCGGTGTCAAATCGGACGAACAGCCGCGCTTTAAGACGGAAAGCCTGTTGAAGAACGCGGGGGTGATCTATGAATTATGAATTTTTACTTCCGTTGCTCGGCGCGGGCGTTGCCGCCGCTTGGACTTATGGAAAAAGCGTCCCCGAAACAAAAACCGCGAAACTGACATTCGTTGAAGACGAAGTGCCGTTGACCGGGATTAAAGACGACGGTGTTGTATTGACGACGACGGGACAAGTGTTCAAGGTTGTCGCCTTGTCCGGCCAAAGCGTCGCTGGCAAGCGGGCGGACGATTTGGAAAAGGCGGCTTCGGCAAGGGCGTTGTTTTTCCGGCGCGTTTCCGAAAGCAAGGTTCACTTGCGCATTATCAGTCAGAAGACGCTGACGCCCGTTTCCAAAAAGCCGCCGTGCGGCAATCCGTTTTTGGACGCGTTGGTTGAACGGTGGGAAAGCGGGCTTGAAACGTCTTTTAAGACAAGACACTACATTGTCGTTTCCTCGTCCTCGGAGAGCGACGTGGACGCCGTTATCCGTGAAATCTTCATCGCCCTTTCGGATTTGGAGCCGGTCGTCCTGACGAAAAGCGGCAAGGACGGCGTTTCCCCGTTGCTGACGTTTCTATCGTCTTTCTATAACGCGGAGGAAATCCCCGTTTCCGACAAGGAAAAGAACATTCACCGGATCGAACGGTCGAGGATAAAGATCGACCGGAACGGATTGATTACGCAGACGCGCGGCGCGGCGGACACGTTCCGCCTGACGTTCGGAATAAAGGACTTCGGGGAAAGCGTTTCTCAAAAGATAATGGACGGTCTGTTGGCGTTGCCTTATCCGATCACGGTTTCCGTTCACGCCGTCCCCGTCGCGAAAAGCGCGGCGTTGTCAAATCTGGACAAGCGCAAATCTCAAATGAACCTGGGGAAAAAAGAGTTCAACTCTCTGACGAACGAAGAAATCCGCGAATTGCGGGATATTGTCGAAAGCGGAAAGGAATCTTTGGTTCAGACGGAGTTCGGCATTTTCCTGAACTTGTCCGACAAAAGTAAAATCCCCTCCGCCGTTCAGGACGTTTACGGCGTTTTGGGGAAATACGGCGTGCGTCCCGTATTGGAGGAACAACTTGTTTTGCCGAAGTTTTGGGGACAGGCTCCGGGGCGGGATTACTTCAACCGCGAACTGTTGCTGACTTCGGAAAATCTGGCGGACTTATGCCCGATGACAAAGGCGGAAACGGGGATCAACCGGTGCGATTGGGGTGAACGTCCCGTCTGTTATTTTCCGAGTGTTCCGTCCGGCAATCCGTTCGGGTTCACGTTCCACGCGACGGCGGAGGATCAGGCTCCGCCCCATTGTGTTGTTTTTGCTCCGACCGGAAGCGGCAAGACGGTGTTGATTCTTCATTTAGTCAGTCAGGCTTTGGCGGCTTATCCCGATTTATCGGTGTTTATGCTCGACCGCGACAACGGCGTGACGGTTTTTACGGATTTGGTCGGCGGAACGTATCATCAGATCAGTCAGGACGGGGAAATCAGCCTGAACCCGTTTGATTGCGGACCGGGGGAAGCGACGACTTTGAATCTGTTTATGCAGATTCTAACGAACGCCGAAACGGAAGAAGAAAAGAAAGACATTCGGATATTCGTGTCCGAAATGTTGAAACAGCCCCGCTTCAACAGACGAATGGATTGGTATGCGAACGAGTTGGCTCCGCACGGACGGTTCAGGGAAAAGTTGGAAAAATGGATCACCGGGGACACGATGAACGCCAAACTGTTCAACGGGAACAGGGACACGCTCGATGTGTCGAAGAAACGGTTAAACGTGTTCGGCTTGGATAACGTGAAAGACGACGCGAACGCGGCGGCGGCGTTGTTCTTTTATCTGTTCAAGAAGATCGAAAAGAACGCGCAAAGCGGCAAGCCGTCTTTGCTGATCGTCGATGAAGCCCCGACGCTTCTTTCCTCGCAACCTCTGAAATCGGAAATCGAAAAACTGCTTAAAACCGCAAGAAAGCAAAGAATGGCGATTTTTATGGCGTTTCAGGGAACGAACGATTTGAAGACGCTGAACATCAAGGAAACGATTTTAACGAACTGCCACACGCGGTTCTTCTATGACGGCTGTGCCGGAACGCCGGAGGAAATCGACGGGTTCAACCTGACCGAAAGCGAAACGGACTTCGTGCTGACGAAAGGCGCAAAGATCGAGGGCGCGAAGCGTCCCGTCCTGATGCAGAGGAACGGCGTCAACGTGTTTCTGGAAACGGATATGAGTTGCCTCGGCAATTACCTGAACGCCTTTAAGGGCGGCGCGAAAGCCGTCCGGTTCCTCGACTACGCCAAATTGTTCAAACCGGAGGATCCGGCGGCTTACTACCTCAAACATTACGGAGCGAACCGATGAAAAAGATACTGTTTTTTCTTTTGTTCTTTGCTCGCGCGGCGAATGCCCAAATGGCAGTCATCGACACAAACGGTCTTGCTGAAAGTATCAAGCAAAACGCGACTATGGCGGCGATTTTGGAAAACGGCAAAGCGATATGGGACACGACGAAAGAGGGCTTGGAAGCGACAAAGCAGATCACGGACACGGTCGGCGGTGCCGTTTCTCTGGCTTTGACGGCGCAGAGTTTCATCACGAACGCCAATCAGTTGCTTCAATGCGTTACGCCGCAGTTCCTTTTGGACGGTATGAATTTTGAAGTAACGAACATCTGCACGGCGCAGGACTATATCCGTCAGGCGTTGGATTTACCGACGAACGAGGACGTTCAGGGCGCGGTGAACACGGTTTCCGGCGTCGGGGGTGGCAGTTATTCCTGGCGGGGCATTACGACGGGAAACAACCGGACGAAGCAACAATGGCGGAAAGTCAAAAAAGCCCGAACAGACTTTCATAAAAAGAGCGTGGACGACGGTCTGGCGAACGCGATGGCGGTCAAGGCGGAAGCGAACACGCTGACAAAGGCGGCTTCTTCGATCATTCAAGACACGAACACGTCTTTAACGGTTATGGAAAAGTTGTCGCAGACGAACAGGGCTTTGGCGGACATACACGCCGCGCTTGTTCAGCAAAACATTCTGATCGCGAACATTCTGCAAGTCATCGCCTCGAAGGAGAAAATGGTCGAGGGGACGATTGCGTTCGACGCGGCTTTGACACAAACGGAGGAGAAAAAGAAATGAGGAAATTGACGATTTTGGCTTTGTTGACGGTTTTGACGGCGTGTTCCACGTCGCAAAGCGTCAAAGGGATCGGAACGGGAACGGACAGCTACAAATTGAGTCCGTGCGCCTGTCAGATCATTGCTCAACCGAATTACGGCAGGGGGTGATATGATTTTCAAAACGGAAGAAGAATTGAAGATCGCCCTTAGAACGGCGGCGCAAACGGAAATGCTTCTGTCGCAAGACGGAAGCGTTCCCGCTTTCGTCCTGCCGGAAGACATCGCGACGATGCGCTATGTTCTGGATACGCTAATGCCGCGAATCAAAGACCTCCGCACCCGCCGGATCATCTGGCTCCGTTCGCAAGGCTTATGTTGGAAATCCGTTGCCAAAGAGGTCGGATTGACCGAAAGTCAGGTCAAGCGCGTGTTCGGGAAAACAATCTCCTGTTTTTAGAAAAACGTGATTATCAGAGCATATTCCATATCGAAAAACGTGATTTAGCAGAACTTACCCTTTGAATTTTATATGTTTTCTCTTTTTTATATGAATTAGAAAACATATTCTAATTTTTTATATTTATGTGTATTTTTTGAATGTATTTTCATAAAAATTATCTTATAATGACTGAAACGGATCAAATACGGGGAGAAGTTCTTATGATCGTCAGAGAGGAATATCTGAACAAACTGATCAGTCTGAAAGATAAACAGCTTATCAAAGTCGTAACAGGAATGCGGCGTTCCGGAAAATCGACGCTGTTCACGCTGTATCGGGATTATTTGCTTTCAAATGGCGTTTCCTCCCGTCAAATCCAATTCTATAATTTTGAAGACGCCGATAATGAGGAGCTTTCAGACTACAAGGTTCTGCATGAACATATCAAAGCGCGTTTGGTTAAAAACAAAATGAACTACATTTTTTTGGACGAGGTTCAAAATGTTCCCTCGTTTGAAAAAGCGGTTGACAGTTTGTTCATCAAAGAAAACGTCGATTTATACATAACGGGATCAAACGCTTATATGCTTTCGGGCGAATTGGCGACTTTGCTTTCCGGAAGATACATCGAAATCCAGATGCAACCGCTGTCGTTAAAAGAATATTCCACGGCGTTCCCGAATCTCGGTGCCTCCGAATTGTTCCGTCAATATATCGCGAACAGTTCTTTCCCTTATACGATCGAATTGATCGACGATCCGAAAAACGTCAGGGATTATCTGGACGGACTGTATAACACGGTTATCGTCAAAGACATTTCCGACCGGAAGAAAATGACGGACACACGACAGCTCAAACGCGTTTTCCGGTTTATGGCGGATAATATCGGAAATCTTGTTTCCATCAAAAAGATCAGCGACACGATGTCCGCTGACAAACAGGACATATCGACGCATACGGTTGAAAGCTATTTGTCGTATCTGGAAGAAAGCTTCCTGCTGTATTCCGTTCCGAGATACGACATCAAAGGCAAAGATTATCTCCGGACGGGGGAAAAATACTATCTTGCCGATGTTGCTTTCCGATCGTTGCTTTTAGGCGATAAAAAACAGGATTACGGACACGTTCTTGAAAATATCGTCTATCTGGAATTAAGACGGCGCGGCTATCAGATTTTTGTCGGCAAATCGGGAAATCAGGAGGTCGATTTCGTGGCGTTCAAGGGCGCGGATACGGAGTATTATCAGGTCGCTTTGAGCGTATTGGACGAACAAACGCTCAAACGGGAATTGGGGGCTTTGGAAAGCATTGCCGACCATAATCCCAAATTTTTGATAACGCTTGATCCGTTCCCCGTTACTTCTCACAACGGCATTAAACAAATCAACGCTTTGGATTGGTTGTTACAAAAATAAAAAACGCCGAAATGCTCCGAAAAGCTCCGAAATGACATTCGGGGCTTTTTTGTATGCGGGCTAAAATTTCCTCCGTAGCAAGAAAAACGGAGGAAAAAATGGGAACGAAAGCATCGAAAATCAAACAGAAATACTTGGATTTGGAACGTATCGAAGCGTTGCGGATCAAATTGGAGGAGAAACTGCCGCCGGACAGCGGGTTGCGCTTGGACGTGATGATCGCGCTGTCCATTTTGTCGGAATGTTTCAAATACGGCTTTGTTGAAAGGGTTGACGAATGAGTATTGAAACGGAGGTTCAAACGAACACGCCGCCGACTGTTGAACAGCCTGAAACGACGGATTTGGGATATTTGCGCCGCTTGGAAAAGTCGGTCGCGTTGCTCTCGAAAATCGCGGCGGTCAGCGTGTTTTCTGTTGTCGGGAGCTTTTGCGTCGTCCTGGCGTTGTTCCCTTTGAAGAAGACGGAAACGGTTTTCGTGTCGATGAAAGACGGACAACAAATGGTTCGTTTGCTGCCGCAGGAAATCGACCGGACGACAAAGGAGGAATACCTCCGCTCCGTTCTGTTCGACTACATCAGAAAACGGGAAACGATCAACTTTGTTGACGAGGGAGAACGGTTCGCTTGGGTTCAGGCGTTCACGCACCCTCAATGGTTCAAGCTGTTTGCGGAACATATGAACTCAAGCAATCCCGACAGCCCGCTTGTGTATTACGCGAAGAACGAACTGACGCGGGACGTTTACGTTCAATCGTTGGAATCAATCCCTGACACGGATCACATCTGGCGGGCTGAATACATCGCGACCGACCGGAAAAGCGGTCAAAGCGTCAGAACAAAGAGTTTTGTGGCGACTTTCAAAGCCTATACGGCACCGGTTCAGACGGACAGGACGAAAGCAAGCCTGAATCCCTTTGGTTTGATCGTTGAAAATTATGCCGTCGCCGTCAAAGGGCGACCGAACGATAAGGACAATAGTTTATGAGAAAAAGATATTTAGTAATGGCGGCGATGATGTTGCCGCTGATGAACGGCAATACTCTTGCGGCTCCCGTTTCCCCTTTGAAACCCGTGCCGTTGCCGATGAAACCGGCGGTTCGACAGGACGACGCTTCCGCGGCGGAAAAGGTGTCCGCGCCTGTGGCGGTTCCCGTTCCGGCCGTGGAAGTGAAACCTCTTGCGACGGAAAAGAAAGATGAAGCGGATTTGCTTAAAAACATCGACGCCGTTTTGTCGGGCAAGTTCGACAAGGCGGCGGAATACCGTCCGCCGTTGCCGTTGACGCAAAAGGCCTGGAGCCGTCAGAAGACGGAAACGAGAGCCGGAAACAAGGTGTTTGTTTGGGGACGCGGGCGAATGTTCAAAGTGATTTTGCGCGAGGGAATGGGAACGGTGTTCAAACTGCCCGATTGGGACAGCCTCGACCAGTCCGTTTTATCGGACAGCGTGAACTTCCGGCAAAAAGAGATGAACAACGCTTCAATGCTTTACGTTGAGGCTTTGTCCGCCGGTGCGGACACAAGCCTGTCTTTGATCGGAAAAAGCGGGAACATTTACAACTTTTATCTGGCGAGCGAGAGCGTCTTTTCCGACAACATCAGTGATCAGGTGGTTTATGTCGATGCGGCGATGCCGAGCGTCAAGAACTTCTTTGATTCGGAAAGCGACTTAAAGCGCAAGGAAAGCGTCGATACCTTTGAAAAGCTGACGAAGAACGAAAAGAAGACGTGGCTGAACGAACTGAAATTCAATCCGACGAAAATCCGGCACGACGTTGAAATGCGCGGAGATAAGGAACTCGCGCCCGTTCTGGTGTTCCGGGACGACCGTTTCACCTATTTGGATTACGGCTACGACAGCGACAGCCGCATGTGGCCGGTCGCGTATCAGGTCGTTGATCGTGTGGATCAGCCGGTCAATATGAGGAAATCGCCGGACGGCAGATATATGGTCGTTGAAACGATCAATCCGATTACCCTGCGCTACGGGGAGAAAACGGTATGCTTAAAAAGACGTTCGGATTGATGTTGGCGGGTGGAATACTCGCCTCGCAAACGGCTTGCGATCAAAAGGATAATCCGCCGCAGTCGGAAACCGTGCCGATCACGGCGGATTATCCGGCCGACTACTTTGCCGTTCTGCCGGAACCGCCGAAGCCGCCGGAACCGGTCGTTCAAACGGTTTACGTTCAAAAGGAAATCGAGAAGCAAGCGGAGAAGTTAGCGGAAGCAAAAGCTCAAAAACTGATTGAACGGGAACGGAAGAAAGCCGTCGTTCAGGCGCGTGAAGAAAAACGCCGTCAGGAAATCAAAAAGGAAGCGGATAAGAAACAGGACTTCCGCGAATACGTCAAACAGCGTTCGGAACTGATCCGCGTTTTGCGGCGGCAGGCGGGCGGCTCTTTTTTAACAAGGGGCGGCGCGGCGGAACAAAAACAGCCGCTTGAAGCAAAGGTTTCCGTTCAGGTGTCGATGAAAGACAAGACTTATGCGGCTCCCTCCGTTTTAAGCTCTTATCCGGTGGACAGATCGTTCATCTTGACGGAGGACAGGACGATCGCCGCCGTCTTGTTGGACGGGATCAACAGTCAGATTCCGGGAAGCGTTCGGGCGATGGTCGCCGAGGACGTTTTCGGCGCGGACGGTCGGTATAAGCTGCTTGAAAAAGGCGACATCGTATTAGGCAGATACGACAAGACGACAAAGGTCGGAGAAACGCGGTTGGGCGTGTCTTTCTACCGGATCATCAGGTCTGCCGACGGGGCGGAGATTTACTCTGCGGGAACGGCGTTCGCGTATGCGGCGGACAAGATGGGACGCGCCGGACTGGTCGGCGACGTGGACAACCGGAATTGGGAAAGATACGGCCTGGCGTTCGGCACGTCTTTGATCGGCGGCTTGGCGGGCTTGGGAAAAGCTAAAGTCAAAGGCGACGAATATGAGGAATTTTGGAACCGCCTGTCCGACAACACCACGGAAATCACGACGAAGGTCTTGGAGCAATATATGAACATCGCCCCGGTCATCACGATCGCGCAGGGCGAACCGATTTTGATCCGTCTGGCTGCTGATATTGCATTGAAGCACCCGACGGGAAAGGAGGAAAAATGACATATCTTCAAAAGAAAAGGAAAGCGCGGAACCGCTTGATCGCGGCGGTTGCCGCCTCCGTCATTGTTTTGGCGGCGTATAAATGTTTGGGGGAAACGGCTCCGACGCCTGTTGTCGAGGAGAAGTTCAGCGTTTCGGTCAAAGAGGACACGACTTTGGAACCGGACGCGCCGACGGCGGCTTCCTTTGTCGGTTTGGAGGACGACCGGCGGTTTCAAGCCTACGATATGACGCAAATCGAATTGACGGGCAAAATCACGGGAACGGACAAGGAGGCTTACACGGTCGAATGGACGGAACTCCGGCATATCGGGAACGACCGGTCGGCGGGCTTGACCGTCCCGATGACGACGACGGAAAAACCGGAGAAAGACAGCGTTATCAAAGACGGAACCGTTTTGCCCGTATCTGCGGCGAAAGACCAGTTGACGAGCGTTCTGCCGTTGTTGTTCTTTGTTCCGTCCGGAGAGAAAACGGATAATGAATCGGCGGTCGTCGGAGAGGCTTCCTCTCCGGTGATCGCGGTTCCGGTCGGCGGTTCGGGGGAAAAGTCTTCGGACGAAAAGAACGACTTTGATTCCTCCGCGATCGAAGTCGCCGAACAACCGGCGGACGAAGTCGGCTTCCGATTGGAAAACTGTCCGATCAGAATAGATTGGGAGAACGAACACGTCTATTACCAGAACGAAGTCGTCAAGTCGGTCAACGGGACGGACGTTGAAAGGCAAGGCTGTCAGGATTCCGATTTCCCCGTGAACATTTTGCGGTCTTACGCCGAATGTTCCGATGATGTCGTTATGTCGGACTTGACCGCTTATAAGATGTATAAGCCGTATTTCATCGACCAGGGCGAACAGAAGTTTTTGAAAGAATGCACGCGGGACACGGAGCTGTCTTATCCGATCAAGGAAAGTATCGAATGCACGCCGTTGGTCGATACCCAAAACAATACGGTCAAAGAGTTGTCCTATCTGTATTACACGGACGACACCGAACGGGACGTTACCGTTTCAGAGTGTCAGATCAGGGACACGACGCGCACGTTCGACTTGCAGTTCACCTATGACACTTGTTCGTATCGTTTGGACAGCAACGCGGGTATGGCGTATCAGCAGGGCAAATACTTCTTTGAAAAGGACGGACAAAGCGTTGACGTTTCGACGTGTCAGGACAGCGACCTGACGTATCGCGTGGAAAACGAGTTCTGCTCTTATCAGGAAAATATGGAATCAAAGAAGATGTTGCGCTATGAGCGTCAGAAGCTGAACACGATCAACGGTGTCGTCTATATCACCGAATGTCAGCCGGTCAGTCAGACGGACATCATCGAAACGGTTGACGGCTGTGAAACGCTCCATACGGACGATTTCAAAGGCGGTTTCAGCAAAGGGTGGAGCCGGTATTATTACATCGACAAGGACAATCAACAGCATTACATCACACAATGCGCCGTTTCGACGACGACATACGCTCATCAGGCGGTTGTCGAGGATTGGCAGGTGGACTTCAATTCGCTGACGGCGACATCGCTGATCGCGTATTACATCGACTTGCCCTCCGGTCGCGTCAAGATCGCGGACGCGGCGATAACAAAAGACAGCATCACGGTTCCTTTGGCGAAGCAGTCGGAGGAAATCGTCGGTTCGGGCGAATTGTCCTACAACGGCTGTTATGAAAACGAGCGTCAGCAAATCAAGACGGGCTATCTGTTGCCGAACGGCAATATGGTTTACAACTACGTTTATATTGACGAGCCGAAGACAAGGTATGTTTGCCGCGACGAAACGCAAGACGCGGCGGTCGGCGTTTATATGGGATCGTATAAGCGTCGTCCGAATAAGCTGAGAAGCCACGTCACTTATTATGTCGTCGGCGCAAACACATACCGGCGGACGAAAAGCTATAATACGGCAACGGGACAATACGTCTGTTCCGCTTGGCAATTTATCGGGCAAAGTCTAGGAACCTCAAGATCTTCCTGCCCGAGTGCGGCTTGTCATGGGCCAGTATGTCAAGGGGCGCAATATGATTCAGGGAGCGGCACTTGCGTATCGAACACGATACAGCCGAATTTGCCCTGTGGATAATGCGATCGCCTTAAAAAACGACTTGCGTCCGTTGGAACCGTATCTGGAACTGACGGGAACGAACGAGGTCATTGTCAACCGGGAAAACGAGGTCGTATTGGAAACGGCTTCCGGTTGGGAGTTCGTTCCGGACGGGAACATCACGAAAGAGATGTTCCTGTCCATCGGGCGCATTTTAGCCAACCGCGCCGGAACGGACTTTGACGCGCACCCGTATTTGGGGGCGGAACTGCCGGACGGTCATCGTCTTCATCTGTGTATGGGAACGACGGTCGAAAGCGGGCTTTGTTCCGCCATTCGTCTGAAACGGTCGAGAAAACTGACGATCGACAATTTTCTGACGGAAAAATCCTTTGCGCCGAAGCCGGAAATGACATTCGACTTCGACGACATTCCGAACAGTCTGAAACGGCTTGTTCTGGAAAAGCGGAACATTTTGATCAGCGGCGCGACCAGTTCGGGCAAGACGAACCTCTTGAACGTGCTTTTGAAGTATGTTCCCAAAACCGACCGCTTTCTTTCGATGGAAGACGTGCGGGAATTGGACACGAGCCATTTATTGAACACGGTTCACTTTGTCCTGCCGGACAATGGGAACTGCCGTTCGGGCGAAACTTCTTGTTCAGGCAATTCCATAGATCAGAATGATGTTATTGACGCGATGATGAGGTTGCGTCCCGACCGGATCGCTTGCGGGGAATTGCGAAGCCGGAACACCTGGACTTTGCTTTCCTTGCTGAACAACGGACACGGCGGCTGTATGACGACCATTCACGCCGGATCACCATATCACGCGATCAGCAAGGTCATCACGAACGCGATGACCGGCGACAAGTGCGTGGACAAGGACGTGATGGAAAAGATCGTCAAGGAATGTCTGGATTGCGTGATCCAGATCAAAGTGTCCGAGGGCGAACGCTATATCTCGGACATCGCTTTAAGAGGGCGGGACTACTAGCCGTAGGCACTACCCGTGCGGGGATCACTTTTTTTGAAAAATGGAGTAAATGAAATGACGCCTTGGAGTGAATCTTCTAAAAAACAGAAAAACAGCATTTATATCGGGATCGGTCTGTCCGTCTTATGCGCGGTTTATTGCCTGATCGTTCGGCGGATCGTTGTCGTGAACGGGGAAAGCCGTTTCTTCGATTGCTTGGTCTATACGGTCAAAGTGCTTTTGGGCGGATCGTTTGACGGGGTTGACGGAACGGCGTTCTTTGTCGGTTTCAGCGGCTTCGTCTTGTTGGCGGCGGTCGCTTTATGGGGCGTGTTCGCTTTTGTTTCCGCCGAGGAATCTCCTTACGGCGAAGCGCGGTTCGCGACGGTTTCCGACATCAAGAAAATGGGATTGCTCGATGAAGAAAACGCTTCCGGCATCATTGTAGGCAAATCGGGACAGCGGCTTTTGTCGCCGAACTGTTTGCGCCACGGGATCGCTTTGGCTCCGACCAGAAGCGGCAAAACGGCGGGCTTTGTCATTCCGTCCGCTTTGTCGTTCAAAGGCTCTTTGATTATCGTCGATCCGAAAGGCGAACTCGAAAAGATGCTTGCCGAACCGTTGAAGAAAGCGGGCAAAACGGTTTATACGATCGACTGGTCGAACGAGAACTCGAAAGACTCTTGGAACCCGTTGTCGTTAAAAGTGTTCCCGTCCGTGCTTTCTTCTTACGGGGAAGCCGAACGGCAGGCGGAGCGTATCGCCGCGATGCTTGTCGGGCAAAAGGCGCAAACGGAAGACCATTGGGAAACAAACGCCAAAAAACATATCGCGGCGTTGATTTTGTTTTCCGTGTATTTGGGCGAACTGTCGGAACTGCGGCTTGATCCGCGTGATCCTCAAACCATTAAAGACTTTAACGACTTTCACGAACCGCATTTGTCAAAGGTCTATCACTTCATCGCCAAAGATGTCGATGTCGCAAAACTTTTGACCGGGGACGAGGAAGCGTTGACAAGCGCGAAGCAAAACCTTGAAGAACTGATTACCTATGCCGCTCACGTTCACGCGCCCGCCCGAATTTTGAACGATTTGTCGGCTTGGCGGAACGCGCCGGACAATGAAGCGGGATCGCATATGACGACGTTCCTTTCAAAACTTCAAATCTGGCGCAGTCAGGCGGTCGAGGGCGCGACGCGGAGATGTTCTTTTGAATGGCAGGATTTGAGGGATTCCCCGTGTGCCGTTTTCATCAAGTTCCCGCAACGCGACGCTCAATCTCTTGGCGTTCTGACCGCTTTGTTCTTTGAAACATTCTTCGGGTGGGCGTTGGATATACCGAGAAAGCCGTTGGAGTGTCCGATAGCCATTCTCGCCGACGAGTTCGGAAGCCTGCCTAAAATCAATCTGATGACCGACTTCCTTTCCAAAGGCGCGGGAATGGGAACGGTGATCTGGATCATCGTTCAGGACTTCGCGCAGATCAAGAAGACTTACGATGACAAGGGCTTTGACACGATCAAAACGAATTGCTCCTATCTGCTGATCTACGCGCAGAACAATTACAACACGCAAAAGGAACTGTCCCAAATGACCGGCAAAACGACGGCAACGCGGCGGAGCCTGTCGCGGTCGAGCAAAGGCGATTCTTCCGTTTCCAAAAACTCCGAGGGGCGCGATTTGATGTCCGTCGCGGATTGGGGAGCCATTCCGTTCGGGAAACACATTTTACTGTGTCAGGGCTTTATGTCGCACCCCGTTTATTGCGATACGCCGCTTTATTTCAAGGAAAAACTGTTTACGGAGAAACTTGATGGCTGAAACGTGCTATTCCTGTCAGATTTTTGACGTGTTCAATCAGAAAACGCTCTCTTTTTGTCAGGCGTTCTTCGAGGCCGTAACGCCCGAATTGAAGTCGCTTCTGGCCTATCTGTTTTTGCTCTGGATCATTTACCGGCTTTGTGAATCTCTGATCGGCAGGGAACCGAACATTCAAGGCTTGATAAAAGAGTTCATCGACCTTTCGATTGCGACGGCGTTGTTGCAGAGCTTTCAGTATTGGAGCGGCATCTGCTTCTGGATTTACAATTTCGGAATGGAGTTGGGGATCAGAATCCTGCAAATTACGTCCGAGGGACAAGCCGTTCTGAAAACGTCCTCCGGCACGGAAGCCTTGTTGACTTATGTTGAATCCGCTTTCACGCCCGTTCTGGACAAGATCGGCGTGATGATGAGCGACGTTTCGTGGACGAGCCTGAAATTAGCAATCGCCATTATTCCCGTCGCTGTCATTTATTTCCTGTTACTTTGGCGGATATTCGCAAGCCTGTTCAACGTGTTCGTTCAGTTGTTCGCAATCACGCTACTTGCGCCGGTTCTGTGCGCGTTTTACGCCTTGCCGCCGTTTCAAAGGGCAACCTATACGGCGATCCGGATTCTCCTGACGAACAGCCTGCAAATCGTTCTGTCCTGCGGCACGATCGGCATAATCCTGACATACCTGAACAGCCTCAATCTGTTCCAGGACAACAATGTTGCCGTAACGGTCGGCACGGTCGGATATATGCAAATGCTCTTTACCGGCGCACTCCTTTGGGGAGCCTACGGCATCATCATCGGCACGCCGTCCCAAATCCTGAACGTCGGGAACGTCAATGACGCAAATCCCGTCCTGACCTTTATCGGGCGTATTCCAAACCGAATTGTTTCTATGACTAAATATGCCGTTTCAAAAACAAAATAAAGGAGTATTGAACGATGACGGTATATGGGTATTTAAGGGTTTCAACGGACAAACAGGACTGCGACAATCAGAAAATTGGGGTGGAGGCTTTGGCGGAAAAACTCGGACTGCCGATCGAAAGCTGGATTGTTGACAACGGCGTGTCCGGAACGAAAGAACCCGAAAAACGACAGCTGGGCAAATTACTGAAAAAAATCAAATCCGGCGACGTGATCATCTGTTCCGAATTGTCCCGTCTGGGGCGCAAGCTGTTTATGGTCATTTCAATCCTTGAGCATTGTATGAAAGTCGGCGCAAAAGTCCTGACCGTCAAAGACGGATATGAATTGGGTGACAACGTGCAAAGCAAAATCCTTGCTTTTGCGTTCGGACTTGTTGCCGAATTGGAACGGGATATGATCAGCAAGCGCACGAAAGAAGCCTTGTCGCGCGTCAAAGCGCAAGGCCGTTCCATCGGCCGCCCCAAAGGCAGAAAAAACATCAAACACGTTTGGAGCGGCAAGGAAAAACAAATCAACCGGTTACTAAAGCTTGGCGTCGGAAAAACGAAAATCGCCCGTATGACGGGAATGAGCCTCGGCTCCGTCTATTCTTTCCTGAAACAGCGGTAAAACAAATACTTCTTTTGTTTGACATTGCAGAAAAAACGACCAGTTTTTCTTTAAACATTCGGGAAGACGGCCATTTCAAAAAAAACAAGGTATCCAAAGGATTTTTGAAAATAGTTATTGCTAAAAAAGGCAAATTGGTATAACCAAGAAAAAGGGTGAATATTTGAGTGAACTTTTTCACACAAAAAGGACGGGAACGGTTACGGGTAAATGATTTACGCGTTTGTGCAGGACGGTCAGAGTATCGAGATTCTCAGGCAACAATGGGAATCGCTCTCTTCTTATGCGCAAAGTCGGGCTTTAACCATTGATAAATGGCTCGATTCGACTTCTTTCAATCCGGAACTGTTCAAAGCAAAGGACGTCCTTCTTTTGGAAAAAACATTCCGTTTGGGTAAAGATATTCGCACGATCACTGCGATTATGCAGGATTTGTTGCAAAAAGGCGTCGTCATCTGTTCCTGCGAAGACGATCAGAAATTCGGCGGGGATTCCGCTTCGTCAAAAACGATGGCTCATATGCTTGGCGTCGTAACGGATATTGTGGAGGAACTGCGCTCCCGTTTAACGAAAGAGGCCCTGACTTCGCGGAAACTGGCGGGACAGAAATTAGGGCGTCCGCGCGGCAGAAAGAACAATAATCATAAATTGGACGTCAAAAAGAATGAAATCCGGAAACTGCTCCAGTCGGGGAAAACGGAACCGGAAATCTGCCGGTTGCTGAACATCCCCCGCTCCTCTTTGTTCGTATATGTCAAAGACCACCCCGAACTGAAGCCGGAGGTGGCGAATGCCTAAGGTTTCGGTGTTGTTGCCGGTGTATGACACGGCGGAAACGCATTTGCGCGAATGTATCGAAGGGATACTGGGGCAAACATTCAGTGATTTTGAATTGCTCATCGTCAACGACGCTTCGACGGACGGCAATGTGGAACGCGTTGTGAAAAGCTATGACGACCCGCGCATCCGTTATTATCCAAACGAAAAGAATCTGGGCATATCGGAAACGCGCAACCGGCTGATAGAACTGGCGCAAGGCGAATATCTGGCGGTGCACGATCACGACGACGTGTCTTTGCCGGAACGGTTCGCCAAACAGGTCGAATATCTGGACGCTCACCCCGAAGTCGGAGTTTTGGGAACGGCGCATATCGAGATTCCCAAAAACAAAACGGTTGTTCACCCGCTGACAAACGAAGAAATCGAAGAAGCTTTGATGTACGACTGTCCGTTGATCCACCCGTCGGTGATGATGCGTAAAAGCGTATTGGTTGAAACGGGCGTCCGGTATGACAAAGAATATTTTCCGACGGAAGACTACAATCTGTACCTGCATCTGATCGGCAAGACGCAATTCGCCAATCTGCCGGAAGTGTTATTCAAGTACCGCAAGCACGACGGCAACACGACGAACAGGGAAACGAAGCGGATACGGGAAATCGAACGTCGTGTATTCGCGTGTCTGGAATCGGAACATCCGGAGCTGTGGCGCAAAGCGCGGGCGAAGCACGTCAATGTAACGAAAATCAAGCTGTTCGGCGTTCCTGTGATGAAGATCAAGCATTTCCAGACGACGACGAATTATTACCTGTTCGGCTTTATTCCGGTCGCGTCGGTGTATTCCAAAATCACCGCGAAAGGCAGGTTGTAAGATGAATCTAAGCCTTGCCCACAGTCTTTACCGTTACGCCCGCCTTAAGTTCAACAACGCATTGATCCGCGTTTTGTTCCGCAACAAACAGCCGCGGAAGAAGTATTTTCTGGCGGTGTGCGCGATTTTCAAGAACGAAGGCAAGTTTTTTATCGAATGGCTGAACTATTATCTGTTGGCGGGTGTGGATCACTTTTACCTGTACAACAATTTTTCCGACGACAATTATCGGGAATTGTTACAGCCCTATATCGATAAAGGCTTTATAACGCTGATCGACTGGCCCGTCCCGTTCGGTCAGGCGAGCGCGTATCAGAACTGCGTCGAAACGTACGCGAACGAAGCGAACTGGATCGGTTTTCTGGACTTGGATGAATTCGTCGTCCCCTATGAAACGAAAGACATCAAACAGTGGCTGTCGCGGTACAATAAATTCCCGCTTGTTTCCTGTTATTGGAAGATGTTTTCCTCCGGCGGGATAATAAAGGAAGACACGGCAAAGCTGATTACGGAACAGTTTTTCGTGTGCGGCGACTTTATGTCGTACAAAAGCTTTTTGAACACGAAGTTCGTCGGTTGGTTGAGTAAAAAGAACAGATCTCCGCATTTCTGGCGTTTCAAGTTCTTCGGCCGCGTGTGCGCGGAAGACCCGTTGTACTATTCGGAACTGACGAAGAAACCGCGTCATATTCACGCGCAGATCAATCACTATTACTGCAAAAGCTACGAATACTTTTACAACAAGAAGATCAAAAACGGCAGTTTGTCTGAAAAAATCAATCTGTCGATGAAAACCTTTTTCGATATCGATTCCTTGGCGGATCATTCCGACTACAGAATTTTCAAATATCTGGTTCAACTGAAAACATTCAACCTTGACGACTTTGTCAAAACAAAGGAGGCCGTATATGCCTCTTAACCTTAACCCTCTTTATGAACGGGAGGTTCCGTCCATGTCCAAGGTCCATCGCCTAAAAGGCGGAGAAACGAAGTTCAACTCGTTCCAAGATATTCCCGTTCACTTTTTAAGGAAATAACGATGACTGATAAGATTTTTGTTACGCGTCCGTTTTTGCCGCCTGTTGAAGAATATCTGGCGTATGTCAAAAGAATCTATGAAACGGGTATCCTGACGGGGCAAGCCGTTTCCGGTCCTTTGGGGCAGGAATTGGAACGTCGTCTGTCCTCGTTTTTAAAGGTTGAAAATTTCCAGATTGTTACCAATGGCACGATTGCATTGCAGTTTGCATTGAAGGCTTTGGGGATAGAAAACGGCGAAGTCATTACGACTCCTTTTACGTATGTGGCGACAACGTCCAGTATTTTATGGGAACGGTGCAAACCGGTGTTTGTCGATATAGAGCCGGATAATTTCATGCTTGATCCGGCAAAGATTGAAGCGGCGATCACTCCTGAAACAAAAGTGATCATGCCGGTTCACGTTTTCGGATACGCCTGCGATGTCGATGCTATTCAGAAAATCGCTGACAAACACGGTCTGAAAGTCATTTACGACTCGGCACACGCTTTCGGTTCGATTTACAAGGGCAAATCGCTGACCTCTTACGGTGATGTGTCCACTTTGTCTTTTCAGGCGACGAAAATTTTCCATACGGCGGAAGGCGGAGCCTGCATCTGCAAAGACAGAACCGTTCACGAACGGCTGGATCAGGCGAAGCATTTTGGATTAAACGGAACGGAACACGTTTGTTTGGGCATTAACGGCAAGCAGGAAGAATTTAACGCCGCGCTCGGTTTGGCGGTCTTTGACCATATCAACGAGATTTTTGAAGCCCGCAAACATATCTGCGAACTGTATGACGAACTGTTGAAAGGAAAAGTGCAGCGTCCGAAACCGCAGAAGGATTTAATTTTCAATCACGCGTACTATCCGGTTTTGTTTGAAAACGAAAAGGAATTGCTGGCGGCGTTCGACCGTTGGAATAAAGCCGATATTTTCCCGCGTCGTTATTTCCACCCCAGTTTGACCGAACTGCCGTACCTGACGGAAAAATTCGATTGCCCCGTCAGCAAAGACGTTTCATCTCGCATTGTTTCCATGCCGCTGTATGTCGGCATGAGCGATGACGATGTCGAACGGGTTTGCAAGGAAATTTAAGGAGCGTTTCTTCTGATGTTGTCCGTTGCCGAAAAAGTGCTGGATTCGTGGAACAGAGATGAAAGTCCTCTCAATACGACGGACGACATATTTGCGTGGATAAACGAAATCAACAAAAATACACGCGTCAAAATAGAGGAAATCCCGTTTTCAAAAGGAAATTTTTGGTTTTACGATGAAAACAAAGGCGAGATTTTGAACAAAAAAAACAAGTTCTTTTCTGTCAAGGGCCTTTGTAGCCGGATTGATAATGACCCCGCGACGCGACAGCCGATTATTTTTCAGGACGAAATCGGATTTTTAGGCATTATTGTCAAAGAAATCGACGGTGTTTTGCATTTTCTGATGCAAGCAAAAATCGAACCGGGAAATGTCAACGGCGTTCAGGTATCCCCGACCATTCAGGCAACCAGAAGTAACTTCACCCGTGTTCACGGCGGGGAAATGCCCCTTTATTTTGATTGGTTCAAAGACTCGAAAAAGCACGGAACGGTTCTTTACGATCAGATTCAATCGGAACAGGGCAGTCGCTTTTTTGGTAAAAGAAACCGCAACATCATTTTGCTGACCAAAGAAAATGTGCCAGTCCATCCGAATTATAAATGGATGACTTTGGGACAAATCAAAAAGCTGATGAAGATTGACAATCTGGTTAATATGGACGCCCGCACGGTTTTGTCGGGACTGCTGACGGTTTTAAACGGTTTGAACGGGGAAAGTTTGAAAAGGTCTTTCCACGACGAGGCCTTTTTCCGTTCCGTTTTTCAAAAAGACCGCGAGTTGACCAAAACGGCTTTTTCCATGCTAAACAACTACAAAATGTATAAAGACGTTTTGAAAGAATTTATTTCTTTGGAAACGTTGCCGGATTGGATCGTGGACGACCGCGGCATTACGTCAACCAAACGGGCGGATTTTGACGTCAGATATTACGCGATCGAAATCGAAGGGCGGGAAACGCAAACATGGACGCAGCCTTTGTTTAAGGCCAAAAGTAAAGCTTTATTCGTGTTGTACACCTGTGTTGACAGCGGCGTTCGTAAATTCCTGATTTCTTTGCGCCCCGAAGTCGGTTGCTTTGATAAAGTCGAATTCGGACCAAGCGTTCAAATTGCCAACAGCACCGATTATGACGGCGATGATGCCGCTTACAGACTGTTTTGCGAAAAGGATAAGGACAAACATTTTCTGATAGATGTTGTTCTGTCCGAAGAAGGCGGTCGTTTCTATCACGAACAGAACAGAAATGTCGTTGCTGAAATCGAAAAAGACGAACTGCCGCTTTCAGACGATTCTTTGTGGGTGGATTACGCGACGCTCAACTCTTTGATCTCGAACAATAATTTATTGAATATCCAGCTGCGTAATTTGCTTTCTCTGTTGGATTGGGAGGGATAAATCGTGCGCATCGGAATAATCTGTCCTTCGGAAATAGCGTTCAGACGTTTTCTGCCGGCTTTGAAAAAGACGGATTTTGAATATGTCGGCGTAGCGTATGCGTCCGTGAAAGAATGGTTCGGTGAAAACGTCAATGATGCTTCAGCCGTCATTATCGAAAACGAACACAAAAAAGCCGAAACATTCAAAGAAACCTATGGCGGAAAAGTTTTTCACGGTTATGAAAAAATGCTGACTTCCGGTGAAATTGATGCCGTTTATCTGCCGTTGCCTCCCGCGCTGCACTACAAGTGGGCAAAATTGGCTTTGGAAAACGGATTGCACGTTCTTGTCGAGAAACCGTCGACAACATCTTTGACAGATACGGAAGATTTAGTACGACTGGCGCAAGAAAAAGGTCTGGCTCTGCATGAAAACTATATGTTTGTTTATCATTCGCAAATCGAAACGATAAACAAAACCGTTCAAAGCGGAGCCATCGGCGAAGTCCGGCTGTTCCGTGTCGATTTCGGGTTTCCCGACCGTGGGAAAAACGATTTCAGATACAATAAAGCTTTGGGTGGCGGCGCGTTGCTGGATTGCGGCGGTTATACGTTTAAATACGCGAATTTGCTGTTGGGCGGAAATGCCGAAGTAAAGACGGCAAGCGTGCTTTACACGGATAAATACGATGTTGAAATCGCGGGATCGGCAACGTTGCAAAACGATAAAGGACAGGTCGCGCAGGTGTCGTTCGGCATGGATAACGATTACCGTTGTTCGGTTGAGATTTGGGGCAGTCTGGGGACTTTGCGCAGCGGACGTGTTTTGACCGCACCGGAGGGATTCGCCCCTTCCTATGAAATCAGCAAAAACGGTCAAACGGAACACTTTGAAATGCAGGCGGACGACGCTTTTTACAAGTCTTTATGCCATTTCAAAAACTGCATCAAAGATGAAAACAACCGGAAACGGAATTATGCCGCCGTTATCAAGCAGGCCTCTCTTGTCGAAGATTTTAAAAAGGACGTACTAAGCAATGGTTGAAAAAATTTACCTTACTGCCAATTCAAGAATACCTTTAAACAAAAGGAAAATACGAAAAAAAATCCTTAATATCATAGCCCGTCGTTTAATCGGGATATCCGTTTATGTAAAAAATCCTCAGGTTGTTAATAAAAGAATACGTTTACATCATTTACTCCCAGCTTGTCGAATTATCAACAAAATTGCCTCTATAATGGGTTTAGGGAAGCCTTTTATTACCGATCCAAACATTAGTTCCGTTCCGGATAAAACAAAACTTTTGATACTTGATGACGTTTATCCGATGGATTTGTATGCGTGGAAACCGGCCGAATATGATGAAGTTTTAAAAGAAATGCCTGAAGCAAGTATCTTACGTTGCAATACAGCGCAAAGTTACACCTACGGTTTAACATTAGATAGATGTTTATCTCATAATAAAAAAACAACGTTTATGTATGATGGAACGGGTATTATTCTAAACGATAATATAAAGCTTGTTTCTTTTCAAATGTTTTGCGGCTTTGATTCCTTCAACATCGCAGAAATGGATCGGGATTTCGTCATGACGTTTTATCCCT
>JAFYCE010000110.1 GCA_017539865.1 Alphaproteobacteria bacterium | reverse complement strand
GCTTCATCCAGAACAAAAATCTGCACATCCCTCAACAGAATGCGCCCGCGTTCGCATAAATCAATCATGCGGCCGGGCGTTGCAATCAATACATCCACGCCACGGGACAAAACCTTTTGCTGTTCAACCATGGATTCCCCGCCGATCAGCAAGGCCATGGACAACTTCTGATACTTTCCGTATTTTTGAAAACACTCGGCGATCTGCGTCGCCAGTTCGCGCGTCGGCGACAAGATGAGCGTCCGCGGCATCAGGGCTTTTGCATGCCCGTTTGCCAGAATATCAATCATCGGCAATGTAAACGCCGCCGTTTTTCCCGTTCCCGTCTGCGCAATTCCCATCACGTCATTGCGCTTCAATATTTCGGGAATGGCTTTTTCCTGAATGGGGGTGGGTTCTTCATAGCCGACTTCGGCGACGGCTTTGAGCGTTTTTTCGTTAAGCCCTATGTCTGCGAACTTCATTTTTGTATTTATCTTCCTTAAAAAGTGTGGCACGGTATTTCAATGTTTTATATACCGAAAAAACGGACAGAACAATGCTAATCAACAAAACGGCCTCATCTCTTTTAATTATTGACGTTCAAGAACGTTTGGCTCCGGCGATGAACGACGCCCGACGCGTCATCGACGGTTGCTCCCGTTTGCTGAAAGGAGCGGGCATTTTAGGCATACCGTCCATCATCACCGAACAATATCCCAAAGGTCTGGGGCCGTCTTTGTTCGACATCAGGGACGCCGCCCCCGAAACAGCCGTCTACTTTGAAAAAACGAATCTATCCGCCGTACAAGAAGAAGGCTTTTTGCAGCGGCTGACTTCTTTTGAACGGAAACAAATCATCATTGCCGGCATTGAAGAGCATATTTGCGTTTTGGAAACGGCTGTCGAATTGAAAGAAAACGGATTTGACGTTTTTGTGGCCACGGACGCCTGCGGATGCCGTTTTCCGGAAAACGAACAGCTTGCCCTGCGTCGCCTGCAGCAAGAAGGCATATTCCTTGTCGGTGTGGAAATGGTGCTGTTTGAATGGTTGGGAAAAGCGGGAACGCCCGAATTTAAAGAAATTCAAAACAAATTGATTAAATAGGATTTTTTTATGAAAACACCTGTCGTTTTGTTGCCGGCTCTTTTGTGCAATGCCGGATTGTTCATTCATCAAATCAAAGCGTTGGAATCCGAATACGACTTCTTTGTTCCCGAAAACGGAACGGACACATCCGTTTCCGACGCGGCCGAACGCATTTTAAAGGCCATGCCGGAACGCTTCATCCTGGGCGGCATTTCAATGGGCGGTTATATTTCTTTCGAAATCCTGCGCCAAGCACCGGAACGTGTTGCCGCCTTGATTTTAATGGATACGAACGCCCGTTCCGATCCGCCCGCAGCGCAGAAAAAACGTTTGGAAATGATTGAACGGGTTCAAAGGCTGGGAATTGAAGCCGTCATATCGCCAGCCTTGCTGGACATCATCGCGCCAATCCACCGCGACGACGACATCATCCGGCACATTTTAACACATATGGCTCAAACGACCGGCATCGAGCATTATATCAATGAGCAGAAACTGATTATGAGCAGACCGGATTCCGACACTCTTTTACCGGAAATCAAATGCCCCGTTCTGGTCATGGGCGGAGCGCTGGACACTTTGTCCCCGCCGGATGCTTTAGACGCCATCGCGGCGAAAATTCCGAACAGCGCGCACGTCATTATTGAAAACAGCGGTCATTTGCCGCCTTTGGAAAATCCGGCGGCCGTCACGGCGACATGGCGTTTATTCTTCAAACAAAACGGGCTTTAAGGATTTTTGAACTTTTACAATGTAGCATAAACTAAAGAAATCAACATATCGAGGTCTTCATGATGCGCAAGACAGCCATTTTTTTAATGTTTTTCCTTTTCTCACCCGATGTTTTTGCAGCCGGTCGCTCCGATGAAGTTGAAGAAATGGGACATTTGGCCGGCGTAGTCATGGCTTGCGGCGCATATCGCCCGTTATATCAGTTTGAAGAAATCATCAGCCGCTATTTCAGCAACACCTCTTCCGATATGGAAATAGAAAAAATGAAGCTGCGCCAATATGCTCAAGCTAAAGCCGGCACGTTCTCAATCTATAGGAACAAAAAAGACGAATGCCCCGAAACAGTCCGCGATTTCATACAGATGCCCATTTTCAAATCCGAACTTTATTCGGACGGTTCCATCCGCCTGCCGGACGGAAAATTTCTTTATCCCCGCGGACAAAAGAAACTGGCCGCCGATGCGGAAAAAATCTATCCGGTTCAACGGAGATAATCAAAAAGCGGCTTTTCTATCCGGAAAGCCGCTTTTTTTCTACCACTGAGGCAACTGAGGCTGCCTTTCCGCCGAAAAAGGAACCCCTTCGTTTAAAATCTTCGGTATGAACGGTGCGCGCAAGCGATAAGCATCCGGCATTTTCGACCCCAGTAAAGGTCGTAAATACATCCGGAAGGCATCTGTCACATCGTTTCCGGCCGGCGTGATAAATTCGTCCGGCATCGTCCGCGTTTTAGCGGCGACTTGATCCAGCGGAATCAAATCGTAATCGCACATATAGAAACCTATCCGCTTGATCGCGACAGAACCGTCCGAATTGCCCCACATTGCAAATTGAACCGCCTTTTCGCCGACTTCGCGGGCTTCACGCTGATCCACGTCGGAAACACAGCCGACAAAAGAACGCTGCATATATCCCAACGTATCCGCACGAACACGCTGAATACCGACTTTTTCCTTCAGCACCTGCGCCAGACAATCCCCTAAAGCGCCCGATCCCGACAACTGAACATTGCCGTGCGCGTCACGGTCGCTGTTCTTGGTCAGCTGGGTGATGATCGGCTGACCGGATGCGTCATGGATGCCTTCGCTGACAGCCACGACGCAGCGGTCGTATTTTTCATACACACGGCGGACATCCTGTGCAAACATATCCAAATCAAACGTACGTTCCGGCATATAAATCAAATGAGGTCCGTCATCGGGGAACTTTTTTCCCATTGCGGCGGCGGCCGTTAAAAATCCGGCATGCCGCCCCATCACAACGGCGATGACCGTACCGCCCAAAGCCCAACTGTCACGGTTCAAACCGACAAAAGCTTGCGATACATAACGCGCCGCCGACGGATAACCGGGGCAATGGTCGTTAAACATCAAATCATTATCAATCGTCTTGGGAATATGGATACAACGCAGCTGATACCCTTCTTTTTTGGCTTCTTCACTGATGATTCGCGTCGTATCAGCGGAATCGTTTCCACCGATATATAAGAAATAGCGAATGTCATGCGCCTGCATGACGCGCAGCATTTGCTGACAATATTTCAAATCCGGTTTATCCCGTGTCGTTCCCAAAGCGGACGAAGGCGTATTGGCGACCATTTCCAAATTATGTGATGTTTCACTGGATAAATTCACCAAATCTTCGTTCACGATACCGCGCACACCGTGAACGGCTCCATAAACCAAATCCACGCGATTGAATTTGCGCGCCTCCAAAACGACACCGACCAGCGACTGATTGATAACTGCGGTGGGGCCGCCTCCTTGCGCCACCAGCAATTTTCCTTTTATTTTTTCATACGGCATAAAAAATCTCCTTTTCACATAATCTTTTTACCAGTGTAGCAGTTTAAAGCCATTCGTCAAATACAGCCCGAAAAACACCCGTATTCCCGAATGCGAATCGCAAGCGGAGTATTTCAAAAAATGATTGTTTTTTAAAACGTTAGAAAAAAAAACGCCGTCATTTATCCGGAGACGGGATATTCACCAGATCGGCGTTTTGTAACAAAGAAAACGGCGGATAGACGCCCGTTTTTTGCGCCGCAGTCATATTGACGACGAACAACGGCCGTTGCGGCGCTTCGATCGGAATGTCATAAGCTTGAACTTTATCCTTTAAAATCTTCAAAGCCTTCCTGCCCGCCATCTGTCCGACGGTGTAATACCGGTGAACGAAAGCGAACAAAGCGTTATCGTAACGGACGGCGCCCTCGGATGCGGAAAAGACGGGAATGGAAAAAGCCGTCGCCGTATCAATCAACGTTTTCCTGTTTGCATTCATAAAAGCGTCGGGAGCCAAGTAAATCACATCCGCTTTTTTATCCGCCAAACCGGCGACCGCCGGAGCGATTCCCGTTGCCGACGGCTGGCGATTTGCCGACAGCGTCAACGGATGTTCCAAAAGTTCGAAATTCATCAAAGCGGCATACTGACGCAGCTGATCGACCGTTGCCTGCGCATTCGTTTCCGCGGGATTATAAACGATTCCCAGCCGCTTGAACGCGACAACCTGACGTGCGGACTGCAACTGTTCGGCCAAAGGAACCAAATGCATGACGCCGGTGATATTGCGTCCCTGTGAAACCAAAGACGGTACCAGACCGCTTTCGACCGGTTGGGATACAACCATGAAAAGCGCCGGAATCGTTCCGTATTTAGAAACAAAGTTGCCGTTTCCCGTTCCCAATATTTTAAGCGTCGGCAACGTTCCCCATGTCACTAACAAATCGGGAGCCGCATTTTTTATTTCAGCGATAACATCCGGAATTTTATCTGTCTGTCCGTCCAAATCGCGCTGAATGATTTCGATATCTTCATGCGTACTTTTCAAATATTCCGAAAAGCCGCGGCAAGCTTCTTCACACCCGTTCCATAGAACCAGAAACACCCTTTGCGACGATGCGGCTTCAGCCGGAACGAACGGCAGAATCATCAGGTAAAAGAAAAAACTAAAAAATTTTTTCATGTACAAACCTTTCGTTCACACCGACTTGTACCCAACCGACAGAAACGCCGGCTTTGTTGACGGGTTCCGCAGCATTGCCGCATCCTTCTTTCAAAGAAACCTTTCCCGTACGGGCATCCGCTTCAAACGCTTCGGAAGCGTTGCCGGCTTCATAAAGTACCCTCCCCGTTTTATCCGTGACTAAAATAAACAGAATTTCTTTATTTTTTTGCCGGATCTGATCCATATACGTTTCCAGAGATGTCATGGAATCAAAAGGGACACCGTTTTGTATCGTTTTTTCCAAACACTCGGCAATCTGTCCGGCAATCACTCTGGCTTTTGTCACCAGAGTATCTTTAAAATCGTACTCGAACGCTTTGAACATTGTCGAAAAATTAAAAAAGAGCAACAACAAAAGAGTTCCCAAACCGATCGTAAAAAAGGAAATCAAACGGATTTTTTTATCAACAAATATGCTTTTTTTCAAAAAGCCGAATAAAAATAACAACCCGCAAAGGGACATTCCCGTTCCGGCCAAACGGAAAATATAACGGAACGCCGTTTTTATCATTTTTTCACGAACGGCTTCATTCAATTCCGTCGAATATTCAGCAATCAGGCATCCCGTATTTTCGCCCATGGCATTGAACAGCGGAACGCCGAAAGCATCCCGATTTTTTTCCGTTTCATAAAAAACGGTATCGGGGGAAACGCATTTTTTGCGCCATTGTTCGGAAACGGTTTGACCGGATAAAGACGGAAGAGAGGAAAACAGTATTTTTCCGTTTCTTGCATCAAACACGGAAACAGTGGAAAAATCCATTTCTTCACGACCGAACTGCAGCAACTGTTTTTCCGCCGATTTCAATTCGGGCAGAGAATATCCCTTGTCCATTTCGACCTGAAGCATCCTATGCAGTTCCAGAAGCCGCCCTTCAATACGGGTCTGCCGGAGCATGCGGGAAGTCGCTTCATACTTTACAAAATTCACCCCGACGAAAACGAAAACGGCGGCGCACCACAGCAATGACGCGAAAACGGTGTGTATAAAACTGAAGTTGCGCATGAAAAGCCGACTTTCCGAACATAAAGACAATCTTATTCCGGTTATACGCCCGTATTGTAAAAAAATAATGAATGCCTAATCGGGATAAAGCGGCGGAACGGGAATTTTTTCTTTTTCCGCCCGTTTCCGTTCGTCCGTTTGAGCCGCTTTGAATGCCTGCCAAAGATTTTCCCCGCGCCATTCGCCGTTTTTTCCTCCATATAACGTCCGGTTCAAACGACCGGTTTCTTCAGTCAATGCCGGATTGTTCAAGCGCGCAGCCAATTCCGAAACGGTCAACGGCGGCTTTTCAGGCCAACGCAGTCCGGCCCATTCCAGCAATGCCTGTTTGGCTTCCTCCGCCTTTCCGGCATGACAGGCCTCCCGTAAACGTTTTACGATGCCGGCATCGTTTTCTTTCGGCGGCATCAAACCGGCCTCTTTTTTTGCTTTTCCGAAAACCATCCGGTAAAACAGCAGCCACAAGGAACCGACGACCGTCACACCGACAAAAATCCCCGCTAAAAACAGTCGCAACGGAGAATAATGGATGTATTTTTCCCAAAAAGAGCGGGCAGCCTTCCGTTCCTCGGGATTTTCAACAGGTCCGGAAAAAGCTTCGGCAAAAACGGATTCCTTTTTTTCAACCGGCGCCGCCGCCTGTTCAGCGACGATATCTTGAACAGGCTTGTTTTTTTGCGGCGAAGGCGCGACGTTTTCCGCCGCATCCTGCGTTACCGTAACGGAACGCGACGGCAAAAGAGCCTTTTTCATCTTGCCCGTTTTCACATCAAACCATGGGATTTCCATGGACGGTAAAACAACTTTTCCGGCGACCGTCGGCATAAACACGATCTGGCGCGTTTTCACGCCGATGACACCGTTATCGTCAAACAAATTTTTAGAATCCGTTTTCCCCGGATACTGCTTATAGCCGGAACCGTCTGCAAACACCGGATCGGGAATCTGTGAATCACGCACTCCGGAAGCCATCACTGTCACTGTACGCGTTATCGCCTCTCCCAAAGCGATGGATTGTTTGGACGGCGTCAAATCTTCGGAAACGGCGACTTCCGTTGCCGGAAGCCAATAATTTGCCTCCCCTTGAGCAGGACGTACGTCCAAAACGATCGGCTCGGATTGGACGGCTATATTTTTTTGATTGAAAAAGCCGGAAAAGAGACCGCCGCCCATGCCGAAAAAGTCGTCCGTTTCTTCGCGCCGACCGTCCGGATCGCTGACGGTTCCTCTGAATTGCACCGGCGAAAGCTGAATTTTTCCGCTTTTTTGAGCAAACAAAAGAAACCGGTATTCCCAAACGTCATAAGCCCTGTCATTAACGACCTCTCTGCGGCGTTTCGCATCCCCCCATTGTTCGGACGTCACACCGTCGGCTTTCGGCGGAGCGACGGAGCCATCCAAAAGAGGCGTCTTCACAAATGAGAACAAACGCACCGTCAGCGGAATTTGCTGACCGACATAAGGCGTTTTGTTTTCCAATGTGTACCGGATAAAAACATTCGGCTGTACCGCCTGCGCCTTTTGTCGGGCGACGGGATCATCCGGCAAAGCCTGTCCGCCGGCAACGACCGTCAATGCAATCGGCGACGTTTTTTCTTTTCCGGCATGAATGGACGGTAAAACAATTTTTCCCGTTTTCTTGGGAATCAACGTCAACACATTTTCGTTAAAGGATTGGGCCTTACCGTTCACATACGTCGATTTGAAGCTTTTCCGCTCCATCGTAATCAAAAAATCTTCGTTCAAAACGGATACGTCGGGCTGCGCACCGTTTCCGTCCTGACGCAAATAAAGTTGAAAACTTTCACCTTCCGGAATCACCGTCCGACTGACGCTCGCTTCGAATCCGAAAGCTCCGCGGCAGAAAAAAAGCATTATAAAAAACGCGGAAACGATTTTACTTTTCATCATCTTCCCCTTCTTTTGGCTGAATTATGACGACGTATCCGTTCGCGCAGCAATCCGGACGGATCGTCTTCAATAACGCTGAGCCATTGCATTTGTTCCTGTTTTTCCCGTTCTTCCTTTGTTTTTTGTTCGGGAGGGATCTTTTGCTCGGATTGAGACCGCTTATCACTTTCCTGTTGTTGCATTGCCTGTTGTTGTTGCCGGCCTTGCTGCTGTTGCCGTTCCCGCTCCTGTTGCTCTTGAGAGGTCTGCTCCCGATGTCCGGACCGGTCTTCCCGTTCCTTTTGATTCTGTCGGGAATCCTGCCCGTTTTGTTCAGAATCCTGCTGTTGTCCGGATTGGTCTTGATCTTGTTGCCGCCGATCTTGCCGCTGATTCTGATTTTGATCTTTGTCGTTCGGAGTCTGCTGCTGATTCTGCTGATTGTTTTTCAGCCGGTCTTCCAAATATTTTTTATTAAACGCCGCGTCAGCATGCTCCGGATATTTATCCAAAACTTTTTTATAGGCTTCAATCGCCTGCCGATACCGCCCCTCCTGAGCCAAAGCGTTTCCCTGATTATACAACATTTCCGCATCGTTCGCGCCGTTCAACGCTGAAACCGCGGCAGGATAATCGCCCGCTTTATACGCCGCCGCGCCGCGCCACGCAGGATCTTTAAAAAGCGCCGGATCCGAAGGTTTTTCACCGGCTGAAATTGCCATAGCCTCCTTACGGTCGGGACGCGTCCACAGATCCGACAAAGTCCACGCCTGCAGCGATGACGGAAACAACAAAGACAATAACAGCGCGCCAAGCCACCCTTTCCGATACCCCAATGCGGCGAACGGCAAAATCAAAATGCACAAAATCGCACCGAAATCTTTCCATGTGTCCGCTTTTGTTTCTTCCCCGCCGGAAAGCAACGATTTTCCGCCGGTCTGCGGTAACGCATCCAGTAATGCGTCGACGTCCTGTTCGCCCAAAGCGACCCTTTCATATGTTCCTCCGCCCGCCCGAGCGACCTTTTTCATATTTTTTTCAGACAAAACCGATAAAACGGGTTTTCCCTGACGGGATAAAAAAGTCCCGTCCGGCAACTGAACCGGAGCCCCCTGTTCCGTTCCGACGCCCAAAAAAGAAACGATATGCCCCGCCGATTTGATTTTTTCAGCCACTTGCAAGGCTTCAGGCAAAACATCTTCATCCAGATGGCTGCCCAAAACAATAACACGTCCTCCCGACGATTTGGCTTGCGTCAAAAGTTCCGCCGCCTGTTTCAACGCCGCGCCGACATCCGGAACGCCGCCGCCCGTCATACCGGCGCGCACCGTCGGCAACAGATTGTCAATGATATGTTTATCCGTCGTCAGAGGTACGGCGACAAACGGATCCTGTGCATACAAAACCAGCGCGTTTTGACCGTCTTTTGTTTTTTGAAGAAAATCGTGGATTTTAAAACGGGCGCGTTCCAGCCGCGACGGTTTGACATCCGCCGGCGTCATCAGCATGGATATGTCCAACATATAAACCGTATCCGTCCCTTTTTGCACCGCCGGCTGAGGCAGCTTTTCCCATGCCGGCCCCGCAAGAGACACCAAAGCCAGCGTCCATGTCGCCGTTATCAGAAAAAACGGCCAAAACAAATGTTGCCCCGTTCCGGAAACCAACTGAAAACGCAGAAGCATACTATCGCACAGTTTTTGCCAAAGTCCGCCGCGTCCGTTTTTTTTATGAATGAAAAACGGCAGAAGCAAAAAAACGCCAACCCCCCAAAACCATTCCGGACGCAGAAAATGAAATCCGTTCATTTCGCCCTCCCGCCGATCAGCATCAAACAGGCGCCCAAAACGCTTAAACCGAATGCCGCCGCCAACGGGTAGTAAAACAACGTTTTGACGGACGGACAAAGACATCATCGTTTTTGACCGGTTCCAAAGCATCGATCTCCCTGTAAATTTCCAAAAGCTCTCCGGTATTCTTGGCGCGAAAATACCTGCCGCCCGTTTTTTGCGCGATTTCTTTCAACGTTTTTTCATCGATCTCATCTCCGCGGGAAAAAGGCATCATTCCGAACAAACCGTTCATTTGCACCGTATCCGAACCCGCGCCGACCGTATAAACTTTCACCTTCATTTTTTCCGCCAACCCGGCGGCTTCCAAAGGTTTCATCCGTCCCGCATTTGCCGCGCCGTCCGAAAGCAAAACGATCACTTTGCTTTCAGCCGGAACATCCGCCATCGTTTTCAACGCGATTCCCAAAGCGTCACCGATAGCCGTCTGAGGCCCCGCCATACCGACATCGGCTTCCTTAAGCAAATCGGAAACCGTCTTCAAATCAAACGTCAGCGGCGCATATAAATAAGCCCGTTCCCCGAATAAAACTATTCCGACACGATCACCTTCGCGTTTTTTAATAAACGCGTTTGCCACGGCCTGAACGGCGTCCCAACGGCGCACGGGCGTATTTTGAATAAGGAAGTCCGCTTCTTCCATCGAGCCGGAAATATCCAGAACCAACATCAGATTACGCCCTTCGGTCGGCACTTTTGCCGGCTCTCCCGTCCAACGGGGACCTGCCGCCGCCGTCACCAACAAGATCCAAATCAGCGCCCCCAGTATCCGTCGAACGCGCAAACCGCCTGATAAAGCCTGTTTTCTTGAAACCGTCAAGCTTTCCATTTCCGAAAAGAACGGAACCTTCAACGCATCCTCATCCCGATTTTCCGTTCGCGGCAAAACAACCCGCAAAATCAGCGGCAACGGCAACAAAAAAAACATGACCGGAAAGACAAAGTTCGTCATAGATTACACTCCAGCCATTTTTGAACGGAACGCAACAAATGTTTTCCGCCGGCTCTGTCCTGTTCCGGCGAAGACGGTGCATACGCTTGAAAAGCAAGCAAATTTTCGTCCTGTTCGTTCAAATCAGCCCCCGTCCGTTTCAAAAAATCCGTCCATGTCCGACCGCTCAAGTCCGCCGTTTTTTCCCGTCCGAAACGAGAGACTGCGACACGACGGAGCAAAACGGACAATCCGTTTGCCAACGCCGAAATATCGCCCCGCGCGAAAAAATCGCGACGAACCGCCTTTAATACCGTGAAAGCTTCCCTCCGACGCTTCATTCGCGGACTGTGATATATCAACAGTCCGAGCAAAATCAATCCGGAAATGGCATAAAACACTATCAGCCATCCCGTCCCCAAAGGAAATATCCCATTTGGATATAACGGACGAACGTACAACAGCAAATCTTCCCGACTGACATTCGGCGGCAACAACATTTCTTATCCTTTCAAGATACAGAAAATAAGGGATTTATTCCGGATAATCAAGTTTGCTGAAAACAATTCTTTTATTGATTCTTTTCAAACAATAAAAGCGTTTGTCTTTTCAATCAAATAGTGATAACTTCTTTCCAAGAAAGGATGTCTATGAAAAGATTTGATTTGATTATGCCCTGCTATAATGAAGAAGCTTTTTTGAAACGGTTGGTCGTTTCAAAGATTCTTCCCTTGAGAGAAACGTGTCAAACCGAATGCGGCGTGGATTTGAATCTGATTATCATAGATGACGCCTCTTCTGACAACAGCCTAAAAATCGCAGAAGAATTACAAAAAAATTATTCATGGATCACGGTATTGAAACATCCCGTCAATTCAGGAAAAGGAGCCGCCATAAGAACGGGACTGTCAAATGCCGCCGGTGATTATATCGGCATTCAAGACGCCGATGAAGAATATGCTCCCGATAATTATCTGAAATTGATCAAGCCCATGATTGAAGGAAAAGCGGACGTTGTTTACGGTTCCAGATATTTACGCACGGATTCCCGTCGAGTTTTGTCTTTCTGGCACACGCTTATAAATAAATTTCTGACATTGTGTTCAAATATGTTCACCGGATTGGACATTACGGATATGGAAACATGTTATAAGTTATTTACACGGCAGGTTGCTCAGAATCTGGCGCCTTGCCTTAAAGAAAACCGTTTCGGTTTCGAACCGGAAATCACAGCGTACGTCGCCGACGGCAAATATACCGTCTACGAGTGTGCAATAGATTACTTTCCCCGCAGTTACGAAGAAGGAAAAAAAATAACGTATAAGGACGGTTTCCGCGCATTGTATTGCATTATCCGGTACGGCTTAGCCTTGTTCATTAAAAGAAGTAAACTTAAATATCTAAAAAAGGAACGCAAGACGGAAACCGAGTAATGAAAACAATATTGGTAACGGGCGGAACCGGTTTTTTAGGCTCCAATTTATGCAGTCGGTTGGTTAATGACGGAAATAAAGTTATTTGTGTCGACAATAACTATACGGGTTGTATGGATAATGTAAAAAGTCTTATAAACAATCCCAACTTTTCATTTATCAAGCATGATGTCTGCGATGAATTAGATATAAATGAACCGATCGATCAGATTTATAATCTGGCTTGCCCGGCTTCTCCGCCCTGCTATCAGGGAAAAGCTTCCATCAAAACGACAAAAACTTGTGTTTTGGGCGCCGTTAACGCGTTGGAACTGGCAAAAAGAAAAAATGCCGTCATTTTACAAACGTCCACCTCTGAAATTTACGGAGAACCTCTTGTTCATCCTCAAACCGAAGACTATCGGGGAAATGTCAACCCCATCGGAATCCGATCCTGCTATGACGAAGGCAAACGCTGCGCTGAAAGCCTGTTTTTCAACTATCACAGATATGAAGGGGTTGATATAAAACTGGTTCGCATTTTCAACACTTACGGTCCTCACATGCAAACAAACGACGGCCGCGTCATTTCAAATTTCATATGCCAGGCATTGTCCGGCCGGAATATCACGATATATGGCGACGGGTATCAAACCCGATCTTTTTGTTATGTGGATGATTTAATTGAAGCCCTTATTCGCATGATGAATTCGGAAAAAAGTTTCACCGGCCCCATAAATTTAGGAAATCCGAGCGAAATTACAATCAAAGAATTGGCGCAAACGATTGTTGATAAGATCGGAAACGAGGCTAAGGTTATTTATAAAAGCTTGCCTTCCGACGACCCGACACGAAGAAAGCCCGACATCACGTTAGCAAAAGAAAAATTAGGCTGGGAACCGAAAACGTCTTTAAGCGAAGGATTGGATAAAACAATTGAATATTTTCGTTCTTTATTGTGATTCGAACGGAGAAGGAAGCGAACTGTGGCCGGATTTATAGATTCCTTTTTCATAAAAAACAGAACGGCTTTTTTCACGTTTTTAATCTTCGGCTGCATTTGCGGCGCCGTTTTCCGTTATGATCTGGAATGGTGGGATCTTATCAATTACCATTATTACAACGCTTGGGCTTTTTTAAACGACCGGCTGAACGTGGACGTCATTCCGGCTTTTATCAACACTTTTTTTTCTCCATTTATTGATCTGCCCGCTTATTTCCTGACCAACGCCCTGAATAATCATCCCGTCATTTTCAGCGCGATTATAGCCGTTCCTTACGGATTGTTGCTGTTCGTCACATACAAAATCGCGGCTTTGTTCTTTTCCCCCGACACGGAACAAGGACGAATTAGAATCGGATTAACATTATTGTTATGTATTTGTTCCGTTCCGGTCTTTATGGAATTAAGCGGAACTTCCCACGAACATTTTATATCTGTTTTCGTTTTAACAGCCTTATATTTTTTATTAAAACAACTTGCTCAAAAAAAGCCGATTTTGTTTCCCTTTATAATTTCAGGTTTTATTTTAGGCGCCGCCGCCGGATTGAAAATGACATATGCGATTTATGCTGCCGCGACAGGCATTAGTTTGATCGTTTTTTACAAACAATTCGACAATCCGCTGAAAACGATTTTATATTTCACGCTGGCCGGAGTTGCCGGCTTTCTGGCATCTTACGGATATTGGGGATGGACTTTGTGGAAAAATTTCCAGAGCCCCGTTTTCCCGTTTTTTAACAGCGTTTTTCAATCGCCGTATTGGGAAGGCGCCGATTATAAAGATATCCGTTATTTCGACAAATCTTGGCTGACCGTTCTGTTTTATCCGTTCTATATCGTTTTTAAAACAGGGGGCGATTATCCGTTACACCACCGTTTTCTGTGGTCGCATCTTCGTTTGTTGGTTGGAACAGGACTTTTTATACTGACATTCATTAATGCCGTAAGAAAAAAAGATGATAAAAAAAGTAAACCGACCGATTTCTTAATCCGTTTTCTGATGATTTGGATGACGATTGCCTATATCTTTTGGATAATCATCTTCCGCGTTTATCGCTATATGATCCCCTTTGAATTGATGCTTTCCGTCGTTCTGGTTCATTTCTTTTTCAAAAATCAGGAAATCAAATCCAGACAGTACGTTTTGTTCTTAGTGCTGTTTTTGACCGTTTGTTTTATCAGAGGAAATATATCAGCTTCTTATCGTTTACCTTTTTCAAAAGAAAACATTTTATTTTCATTACATTGGTTTCAAAATTTCACTCCTACGTTTTTAATAAAATTATTTTTATCTTTGTCTGGAGCAACCATCTTTTTTCTATCCCTTATCAGCGGCATAAAAGAGCATATCATCCCCCCAAAAAACAACGACGGCAAAAGCTCGAAACATCTTTATCTGACAGTTATCGGTTATTTGCTTTGGATGTTTTCTTTTCAACACGATTTGCTTTGGCTTGAATTGATATTTTCCGCCCTTTTAACGCTTCTTGTTTTGAAAAGGCAGGAAATCAAAGCCTGCAACAAACGCCAGCTTTTTTTGTTCTTATTTACGGCTTTTTGTTTGTTGGAAGCCTTTTCTCTTCCCTGTTTCAGACCATACAACGAAAAATTATTGCCTGTTAACGCCGTTCCCGTTCCCGATAACTCGCTGTTAATCATAAAAGAAGAGCCCGCTTCCTTATTCATTCCTTTTTTAGCTCACAATGCGACCGTACGTGCTGTTATTTCCCCGACATTAACAGGAATGGTAAACGGTTCCACTTTTCATACATCCGGTTTTTTTGCCAAAAAACGTGATGAATTGATTAAAGAACATGAAAAAACGAACAGAAATATTTATTATATAACCAAACATTCAGCCGCATCATGTTCGCTTCTAGGAGAGTTCCGTGACAATCAAATTTATTATTTATGCCCACTAAAAGAAACAGAAAATCTATCTTTTCTTATCAACGCCCCTTCTTCTTTTCTTCAGTAACCATCATGACTTTTAAACTCATCAATTCCTTTTTCGCAAGCGACAAAACAGCCTTAATCTTTTTTTTAATCTTCGGCTGCATTTGCGGCGCCGTTTTCCGTTATGATCTGGAATGGTGGGATCTTATCAATTACCATTATT
>JAFYCE010000109.1 GCA_017539865.1 Alphaproteobacteria bacterium | reverse complement strand
GTCGCTCTCCCAGCTGAGCTACACCCCCGTGAATGGCTGTAATATGCTTTTTTTATCCGCCGGAGTCAATAAAAAAAAGCAAAAAAATAAAAAATCCGATGCCGACATAAAAAAACAGCCTGTTCTTTCACAGGCCGTTTTTCATCAATTCAATTCGCTTTCCAATATGGCCGAATATATTGCTTCGGCGCTTTCGCTGCCCCGCAACAAAGAACACATCTTTTCATTATGCAGCAAACGGGAAACCTTTGCCAAAGCGGTCAAATGATCCCCGCCCGCATTTTCGGGCGTCAGCAACAAAAACATCAAATCGACCGGACGCCCGTCCGCGGAATCAAAGGGAATCGGCTTTGCCAATCTGGCAAACAGCAAATAAAGCTTATTCAGTCGAATCAATTTGCCGTGGGGAATCGCGACGCCTTCGCCGACGCCGGTCGACCCTAAGCGTTCGCGTTCCAGTAAAACGTCCAGAATGGCGCGATCCTCGATATTCAGCTGCGACGCGGCATACGAAGCCATTTCCTGCAAAGCCTGTTTTTTACTGGTTGCTTTCAGGTCAGGCAGAATTGTTTCCGGTGTCAACAAATCGGAAATTTGCATTTTTCTGACTTCAGATTTCTCAGTTGGCCTGCGGATCGACCCAACCGATATTTCCGTCGGCGCGACGATAGACCATGTTCAATCCGCCGTGAGCGATATTTCTGAACATCAAAGCCGGAACATCGGCCAAATCCATACGCATGACGGCGCCGCTGACCGTGCACAACGGCAGTTCGGACTGCATTTCAGCCACAACGACAGGAGCGGCTTCATCCTGCGGCAAAGAATCCTCTTCGGCTTCCTTTTCCGGTTCGATAACGGCAAAATTGACCGTTTCCGCCGTCGCTTTATGGCTTGTCAAACGTTTTTTATAACGTTTCAACTGTTTGGCAATACGATCGTTCGCCGCATCAAAAGCGGCATAAGCATCCGCGTTTTCGGAAGATCCCTGAATGGAAACACTGCTCATCGGATGAGCGGAGATGTCCGCCTTAATGAGATTGCCTTCTTTCGAAAAAGCAACGGAAGCGTTCAAAGGCGTTTCAAAATACTTTTTCAAGGTATTTTCTATGCGTTCTTCAACATACGTGCGCAAGCTGGTGCCGATGTCGATCTGTTTACCTGTAATAGCAATTTTCATGTGCCGTTCTCATTTGTTAAAAGTTAAATCCTGTGCGGTTTTTTTTACCGCCTAAGGCGAAAAAGTACGCCCCCTCGCGCCGTAAGTCAAGTAAATGTTTCAAGCCCCCCAAAAAAATCAGCCTTTCAGCCGTTTATCCCGTTTTCTTTGAGCGGAAGTCGGGATTCCCATAGCTTCACGGTATTTGGCCACGGTTCGCCGCGCAATGTCGATGTTTTCCCGTTTCAAAAGGTAGACCAAAGCCTCATCCGATAAAATGTTTTCTTTCTTTTCCGCTTCTATCAGCTCTTTAATCCGGCGTTTGACGGCCTGAGCCGAAACTAAATCATCGCCGGTACGGCTTTCCAATCCTTGGGAAAAGAAATATTTCAGTTCGAATATCCCTCTCTGGCAGGCGATATATTTATTGACCGTCACCCGACTGACGGTGCTTTCATGCATTCCGAGGGCTTCGGCGACATCTTTCAGAACCATCGGTTTTAACGCTTTTTCACCGTCAATGAAAAAATCCTTTTGCCTTTCGACGATTTCAGTCGCGACTTTTAAAATCGTTTCCGCCCGCTGATTCAAAGCCTTGATTAAAAAATTTGCGGAAGAAAGATGTTCGGATACGAATTTTCCCGCAGCTTTGTTTCCGCGCCCTGCGGCGGATATTTCGGCAACATAGGTCTGATTGATCAAAACACGCGGCAAAACCGCCTGATTCAATTCAACGACGAACCGGCCGAATTTATCCCGTCTTAAAAGAATATCGGGAATCAGAACACTTGGTGTTTCCTGCATCAAGGCCGATGCCGGCCGCGGATTCAGCTGCCTGATTTCCGCAATCATGTCGGCGATATCCTCTTCGTCGACACCGCATAATTTCGACAGCTTTTTGTATTCCCTCTGCGCGATCAGTTCCAGATTTTCCAACATGATTACCATCGCCGGATCGCATCTGTCCCGCTCTTTCAACTGCAAAGCCAGACATTCCGATAAAGAACGGGCGAATATCCCCGTCGGGGAAAGTCCCTGCAAAACCGGCAGGATTCTTTCGACGGACGGTGTACACGCTTCCGCCGGCAAATAACCGTTCTCATCCAGCTTATCCAGCAAAGAAAGAGCTAAATCACGGTCTTTCCTTTCGTGAAAAGCCATGTTGATTTGTCGGGTCAGCGAATCATAAAAAGACAACGGCTTTGACGCGCATAAATCCACAGCGGAAAAATGATCGTCGGTTTCGCCTTTTGCTCCCGTTCCCGACCACGGATCCGCCGAAAAATCCGATGAATATCCGAAATCTTCGGCCGTATCGACCGCCTGTTCGTAAAAGCTGTCCTCCGTCGGGATATCGTTCGTATCTGGCGGCCCCTCTTCCTGTCCGGCGGAATCAAATAACGATTTCAGCTCTTCGCGTCCTTCGAATTCCGAAAATTCAGACGGTTCGGGATTGTCCGTTTCGACCGTATCGCCCTCGCGCTCCAAAAAGGGGTTTTTTTCCAGCTCTTCCGCGACCGCCGTTTCCAGCTCCAACGCCGACATTTGCAACAACCGTATCGCCTGCTGCAGGCGCGGCGTCATTGTTACCGTTTGTGTTTGGCGTAAGTCCAGACGAGGCGTCAAGGACATTTTCCATCCCCTCCCCTCCGATCGTTTACAACGCGAATTTTTCACCCAGATAAACGCGGCGAACGTCTTCATGACGAACGACATCCTGCGGATCGCCTTCCATCAGCACGACACCGTCGTGCAAAATATAAGCGCGATCGATAATATCCAATGTTTCACGGACATTATGATCCGTAATCAAAACGCCGATGCCGCGATGTTTTAAATGAGACACCAAATCTCTGATTTCCCCGACTGAAATCGGATCGATTCCCGCCAGCGGTTCATCCAGCAAAATAAAAGACGGGGAAGACGCTAATGCACGCGCGATTTCCACACGCCGCCGCTCACCGCCCGACAAAGCCAAAGCCGGCGCGCGGCGTAAATGAGAGATCGAAAATTCGTTCAATAATTCTTCCAACAATTCCTCGCGTCTGTCCCAACGCGGCTCGACGACTTCCAAAATTGCACGAATATTGTTTTCGACATTCAAACTGCGGAAAATGGATGCTTCCTGCGGCAAATAACCGATTCCCAGACGGGCGCGCCGATACATCGGCAAAGAGGTCACGTCTATACCGTCAACGGTCACCGTGCCGGAATCGGGCGTAATCAATCCCGTAATACAATAAAAGGATGTCGTTTTTCCCGCTCCGTTGGGACCTAACAACCCGACAGCTTCGCCGCGATCCACTTTAAAAGAAACATTTCTTAAAACAGGGCGTTTTTTATACGCTTTGGACAGCCCCTTTGCCCGCAGCCCCATTTCCGTTGAAGAAGCCAAGCGCGGCGCATCATTCTCCTTCATTTGAGGAGCTGAGGAGTTTTTCATTTGCTTCTTGTCCATCACTTGTTTCTTCCTTTACTGCCGCCGGCGCTTTCACTTTTTCAGCCGGAACATTTTTTCCGCCCTTCTTATCGCCCTGAACAAAAACGCCATGCACCTGCCCTTTGTTCTTACCCTTTTCCGACAACATTTGCAAGCGACTGACGCCGGTTTTCATATTTATATCAGCGACTTCGCCGACAATAAAATTATTTCCCTGAGAAATTTTGACATTTCCCTGCAACGTTGCCGTTTCCTTGTCAACCAGATAAACGCCCGTATCTCCTTGAACTTTTTCCTTGTCACTTATAATCGTGACGTTGCTTTCAGCTTCAAAACGTTCAATTTGCGATGTGCTTCCCCGTTTGACAAAGTAGGCCTTGACGATATCGGCCTCCAGACGTCGGGCGTCCTTTTGCGCTGTAACGTTTTGGCGGGCAACAGCCATATCCTCGTTTTGCCACAGCTCCAAAATTTCAGCCGTCATCTGTTCCTGACCTGCTAACAGCTTAACCGGATTTCCTTTAAGAATGATTACCGATCTTTCGATTTCATAAACCGCCGTATCAGCATATGCCGTTTGCTTCGGTGTCGTAATGATAATGTTTCCGAAAGCTTTGACCAAATAAACGTCACTGTCTTTGCCGTTAGCGGCATCCCTGTAATAAGCGACGATTTTATCGGCTCCCATCGCCGTATTGCCGCGAACGACCAATGCTTTTTTTTCCGCTGTCAGCGTCTTTTTAACCGAATTCCATTCCAAACCGCCGTCGGAAGTCAAAACGACCTGCTGTTTTTTTTCCGCTTGTTTTGCAGCGCGCGGCCGTTTTCCCTCTTTTCCGGCGGCAACGGCGAAAACATCCGTGGCAACGACGGATGAAATACAAAAAACAATCAAAAACAGTTTCAAACAACGCCGCATTTTATTTTTCCTCATTTTCGGGATAAAAGACCGCACGCGTTTTTCCCGTCAGCCGGACGACCGTTCCGTCCTGCGTCACCGAAAAGCCTTCCGCCGCTCTGACATGTCCGACGGATGACCGTAAAAACACTTCGCATTTTCCGACAATATCCCGATTTTTCATATTAATCAACGCTTGTGTCGTTTCCATTTCCTCGCCGTTCTGCGTGTACAGATTGACTTGTTCAAGCAATTCCATCGTGTCTTCGGCCTGAGAATAAATGCCCGTCCGTGCATCCACGGCAATCCAGCGGTCGCCTTGTTTCAGAATATCCGCCTTGATCGATTCCAGTTGAATGCGGCGTTCCGCCCCCGGCAATTCAAAAGCTTTGTCCGCCGTCAGGTTAAACGGTTCTTTTTTTTCATCAACCGTAAAGAATCGGGGATTTGTCATAACCTGATCGTTGGGAATGCTCGTTTGTTCCGTTTCGGAAGTCAGCAAAGAAACAGTATCTTCCTGTTGGGCTTTCATTTGCGGCCAAGCAATGACCAAGCCGATCATCACCGCCGCCAAACTGGGAAAAAGCACTTTTAAAGAAACGACCAGACGGCTGTGATAGCGCATCCTTTTTCTTTGACGGCGCTGCCAATCGGCCGCACCGCTGGTCTGGTTTTTTCCCCATTTGACATTGCTCAGATCGACAACCTTCTGCGTCATCAAGCCACTCCGGCACGCAAGCAGTCATGCATGTGCAACAAACCGACAGGCTTTTTCCCGTCCAGAACGAATAAACTCGTAATTCCCTTACCCGTTGTGTTCATAACACGCAAAGCGTCAATCGCCAAAGTATCCGAAGTCGTTGTTTTCGGCGAACGGGTCATAACGTCCTGAATTTTTTTTGTCAACAAATCGGGAGCCATCGAACGGCGCAAGTCACCGTCGGTAAACACCCCCATAAAATCGCCGTCTTTATCAACGACGCCCAAACAGCCGAACCCTTTTTCGCTCATTTCCACCAAAGCTTTCGCCATATCCATGTCGGGAGCGACCAACGGCATTTCGTTGCCCGAATGCATCAAATCCGCAACCGTCAGCATCATTTTGCCGAGCTTTCCGCCCGGATGACGCAGTTTATACTGATCTTTGGAAAAATTATGAAGCTTCAGCAAAGCGATAGCCAAAGCATCGCCCAAAGCCATCATCAGTGTTGTCGACGTCGTCGGAGCCATATCGAACGGGCAGGCTTCATGAATCGGCGGCAAACATAAAACAATATCCGACTGACGCCCCAAAGAGCTGTCGCGCCGTCCCGTCATACCGATCAGTTTGATGCCGAAGCGGCGACAAAACGCGATGATGTCGCCCAATTCGGGGGCTTCGCCCGAATTAGACAAGGCAAGGACGATGTCTTCCGGTTCAATCATCCCCAAATCGCCGTGACTGGCTTCGCCGGGGTGAACGAAATACGCCGTTGTCCCCAAAGAGGCCAAAGACGCCGCAATCTTTCTGCCGACATGACCGCTTTTGCCCATACCGGTAACGATGACCCGCCCTTTTGCTTGGTTGACCGCGTTCACGGCCTTAACGAACGAATCGTCAATACTGTTTGACAAAAGCTTTAAAGAATCACTTTCCAAATCCAGCGTATGACGGGCACTTTCCAAAATTTCGGCAGAAGTCAGCATAAAAAATCCTATCCGTTAGTGGGTAAACACGTTTTCGCAGTTAAAGCCGGCGACGTCCATCTCTCCGACATGCGGCAAGAAATCGAAGCACGACTGTGCGTAAGCCGTCCGTCCTTCGCGTACCAGCAAAACGTCCAGTTTTTCTTTCAACGCGTGTAAGTATAGCACATCATTGGCGGCATATTTCAACTGTTCTTCGTTTAAATCCTCCGCCCCCCAGTCGGAACATTGCTGCTCTTTTTCCAATTCGACCCCCAACAACGTCTGACATAAAGCTTTCAAGCTGTGGGAAGGCGCGTTCGTCCGCGCTATTTTTGACGCTATTTTCGTGCAATAGACGGGCGCGCATAAAACGCCTAAATACAAATACAGAGCGGCGACATCGAAACGGGCATACTGAAAAATCTTTAAAACGGAGGAATCCGTCAACAATGCCTTTAAATTCGGCGCGTCATACTGTCCTTTTTTGAACCGGACGATATGACAGTTTCCTTTTCCGTCGCCCAACTGAACCAGACACAACCGGTCGCGATGCAGCTCCAATCCCATAGTTTCGGTATCAACGGCGACACTGCCGGAAAAATGAACGGAAGCGGGCAAATCGCCCTCATGGAAATAAATTTGCGGCATTTTTTCCTCTTTATATCAAAAAGAAAGGGGCTTCACCGCCCCTTTGCCTTTCAGAACTTGTCTTGGTGCCCAAAATAGGACTCGAACCTACACACCCTTGCGAGTACTAGCACCTGAAGCTAGCGCGTCTACCAATTCCGCCATTTGGGCAAAACAAGCCATCGGTTGCTTTTTATTACGAACGGAAACGTTCGTCAACAAAAAAATCAAAAAAGATAAAAAAGAAACACACCCAGCAAAATGCGGTAAATTGCAAAAACGGCGAAAGAAGACGTTTTCAGCCACTTCATCAAAAAACCGATCGCCGCCAAACCGCCGACAAAAGCGATGAACATCCCCAAGGCGACCATGACGCCCGCCTGCTCCGAACCGCCGGTTCCCGTCAGAATTTCCAACATTCCCAAACCGCCGGCCGCACCAATCGTCGGAATGGACAACAGCATTGAAAAACGGGCGGCCTCCTCCCGTCCGACATTCAGCAGCCGCGCCGCCGTCATGGTAATGCCCGACCGGCTGACCCCCGGAATCAAAGCCAGCGTTTGCGCCGCCCCGATCAAAAAAGCATTTTTAAAACTCAACGTTTCAACTGTTTTTTCACTTTTTCCTTTTTTATCGGCGAGATAAAGTAAAATCCCGAAAACGATTGCCGTTGTTGCAATAATCTTCGGGCTTCTGAAATGTTCGGAAATATAGCCGTGGCATAACGCCCCGACGATAAAAACGGGCAGACAGGAAACGGCCAGCTTTAAAACGAACAACGCCTGAGATGTCCGGAAATTTCTTTTTAAAACGTCAATAATGCCGCAAACGGCCGCCCTGACGTCACGGCGAAAATAAATCAAAACGGAAAACAGCGTCCCGACGTGCAGCGCGATATCCATCACCAAGCCCTGATCCGCCCAATGCAGCAGACGCGGCACCAAGATCAAATGGCCGGACGAGCTGACCGGCAAAAATTCCGTTGCGCTTTGCACCAAAGCCAAAATGATTGTTTGCAACATGAAAAGCCTCCCGTTTTTTAATGCTGCTACTGTGAAGTTTTTTTTCAAAATTTACAAGTGATAAACTAATTCCTGTTAAGAATATAAAGTATTTTATTTTTTCAGGAACTACTGTGAAATGTATACGCTGTACCATCATCCTGCCGATCCCTTCTGCCGCAAAGTGCGTCTGATGCTGGCTGAAAAAGGGCTGGAATTCACGGCCAAGACGGAAGAACCGTGGAAAATCCGTCCTGATTTTCTGGCAAAGAATCCGGCGGGCGACATTCCCGTTTTGGAAGAACCGGACGGTCACATTCTGTGCGGTCACCGTCCGATTTGCGAATACATTGATGAAATCACATCGCGTCCTTTGTTTGGCGCCTATGCCCGTGACAAAGCGGAAGTCCGCAGATTATGCGATTGGTTCGACGAAAAATTTTATAAAGAAGTCACCGTTTATCTGGCCGGAGAAAAGATTTTAAAACGGCTGAACGGCGGAACGCCGGATTCGGATGCCATTCGCGCCGGAAAGCTTAACATCCTCGGACATATGAACTACACGGAATGGCTTTTGAAACAGCGCAACTGGCTGGCGGGGGAAGCCTTTACCATGGCGGATTTTGCGGCGGCGGCTCAAATTTCCGTTCTGGACTATATCGGCGAAGTCCCTTGGGATAAATCGGATAACGGTACGGCATGCTTTGAAGAAACCAAAAACTGGTATGCCCGCGTCAAATCCCGCCCGTCTTTCAGAGGCTTGCTGACGGACAGGATTCCGGGGGTACTGCCGGCGGCTCATTACGGGAACTTGGATTTTTAAGGAAAACAATCAAGGATAAAAGGAAATGAAACATCTTATCTGCCTGCTCCTTTTCTGCTTTTGTCTGAACGGTTGTTCTTCAACAACGCGCGTTTATTACTGGGAAAAAGAAAACACAGGCGCCGAACGTTTCATCAGAGACCACAATTACTGCCTGCAAAAAGCGGATTTCTGGCCTTGGACGTTCATCAATTTCATGCCGGACGCCGCAGACACGCTGGATTTAAGATTGAATCTGAAAGACGGCGGCATTTGGGCGAATTATTCCCCCTACCCCGGAGCGATGCCCATCTTTGTCAACACGGCGACACCGTCAAAAACCGTAATTTACTGGTGGTATGCCCGCTGCATGAGAAATGCGGGCTATCGGGAACGCCGTCCTTTCGGCGGGCCGTTATAATACTTGAAAGATTGGATAAGATATGAGTTCTGAACAAAAAACACCTGTCATTCTGCAAATTTTGCCGCGTTTGGAAACCGGCGGCGTCGAAAGGGGAACGTTGGAAATCGCCTCCGCCCTGAAAGAAGCCGGCTGGACATCCATCGTCGTATCCGGCGGCGGACGCATGGTTCACGATTTGGAGCGCACGGGAACGCATCACATCACTTTGCCGGTCTATTCCAAAAATTATTTGACCATGCGCAAAAACGCCAAACTGCTGGCGAAAATCATTACGGAAAAGAAAGTGGACATCGTTCACGCCCGTTCGCGCGCGCCGGCATGGAGCGCAAAATGGGCGTGCGAAATGACCGGCGTCCCTCTGCTGACGACTTTTCACGGCGCATATAACATCGGCCCGTTCAAACTGAAAAAGAGATACAATAAAGTGATGACGGACGGCGTTTTGACGATAGCCGTATCCAATTTTATCAAAAAACACATTCTCGACAATTACGAAGGCGTCGAACCGGATAAGATCCGAGTCATCCACCGCGGCGCGGATGTGGATCGCTTTGACGTTTCCAAAGTGTCGCAGGAACGCATCATCGCCCTGTCGAAAAAGTGGCGCCTTCCCGAAGATTTGCCGGTCATCATGCTTCCGGGGCGGCTGACGCGGTGGAAAGGTCAGCTTGTATTGCTGGAAGCGTTGTCAAAAATGAAAAACAAAGAACTGCGCTGTCTTTTTGTCGGTTCCGACCAGGGACGCAAACGCTACCGTCGGGAACTGGAAAGAAAAGCGAAAAAACTGAACTTGACGGGTATCGTCCACTTTGTCGACCACTGCAGCGAAATGGACGTGGCTTATATGCTGTGCGACATTGTCGTTTCCGCTTCCACGGATCCGGAAGCGTTCGGCCGCGTCGTCCCCGAGGCGCAGGCAATGGGGCGCATTGTCATCGGTCCGAATCACGGCGGCGCGACGGAAACGATTCGCGACGGCGAAACGGGATTCCTGTTTGAACCGGGGAACGCCGACGATTTAGCGGCCAAATTGGATGCCGTTTTATCCATGAATCCGGAAGACAAAAAACGCATGGCGCAAAACGCCGTAAAAAGTGTACGCGAAGAATTTTCCAAAGCGCTGATGTGTACCAAAACGTTGGATGTCTACCGCGAGATTTTGGAAAAATATCCCGTTCAAAAAGATTAAAAAAACGGCGAAAAAAATCCGGATTAGCTCTTGAATACGAACGAGTCCGGCATTACAATGCGCGCGTTCAAGGATTTATAATTAAGAAAGAAGGTTTTCTCTATGGTTTCGATCAGACTTCCCGACAGCTCCGAGCTGTCATTCGACAAACCGGTCAGCGGCGCGGAAATCGCCGCCAAAATCGGTGCGGGATTGGCTAAAGCCGCTCTGGCGATCAAAGTCGACGGCAAACTTCAGGATTTGGCAACGCCGATTGCGCAGGACGCGACAATCGACATTATCACCGCGAAATCCCCCGAAGGATTGGACATCATCCGCCACACGTGTTCCCATGTCATGGCGGAAGCGGTTCAGGAACTTTATCCCGAAACGCAGGTCACCATCGGTCCTTCGATTGAAAACGGGTTCTATTACGACTTCGCGCGCAAAACGCCGTTTACGCCCGCCGATCTGGAAGCCATCGAAAAGAGAATGGCGGAAATCGTCGACCGCGACGAAACGATCGTCCGCGAAGAAAAACAACGCGACGATGCTATTAAGTTCTTCAAGGACAAAGGCGAAAAGTACAAGGTCGAACTGATTGAAGACCTGCCCGCCGACGCAGTCATCAGCTTTTACAAGCAAGGCAAATTCATCGACCTGTGCCGCGGGCCTCACCTGCCGTCCACCGGCAAAGTCGGCAAGGCGTTCAAGCTGATGAAAGTCGCGGGCGCTTACTGGCGGGGCGATTCTTCGCGCGAACAGCTGCAGCGCATTTACGGCACGGCTTGGGCGGACAAAAAAGCTCTGGATGCTTATTTGCTTCAGCTGGAAGAAGCCGAAAAGCGCGACCACCGCAAGCTCGGCCGCGAAATGGATTTGTTCCATTTCGAAGAAGTCGCCCCCGGCGATATTTTCTGGCATCCGCACGGCTGGACGCTGTTCCAGACCTTGATCGACTATGAACGCAAGCGGCAAAATGCCGAAGGCTATGTTGAAATCAACACGCCTCAAATCATGGATCGCGTTTTGTGGGAAACCTCGGGACACTGGAACTGGTACCGTGAAAACATGTTCACGACGACGATCGAAGACCGCGTTTATTGCGTCAAACCGATGAACTGCCCCGGCGGCATTCTGGTGTTCAAGCAGGGCATCAAGTCCTATCGCGACCTGCCGCAATACATCGCCGAATTCGGCCGCGTCCACCGCTATGAAGCGTCCGGCGCGATTCACGGGCTGTTCCGCGTCCGCGCCTTTACGCAGGATGATGCGCACATTTTCTGCACGCCCGAACAGCTGGAAGAGGAATGCCAGAAAGTCGTCCGTCTGATGCTGAGCATTTACGAAGCGTTCGATTTGAAAGACGTCAACATCAAACTGTCCACCCGTCCGGCGGAACGCATCGGTTCCGACGAGCTGTGGGATCATACGGAATCCGCTTTGGCGAAAGCGTTGACCGACATGGGATACAAGTATACGCTGAACCCCGGAGACGGCGCGTTCTACGGACCGAAGCTGGACTTCAAAGTCAAGGACGCGATCGGCCGCGAATGGCAGCTGGGTACGTTACAGGTCGACATGAACCTGCCGGAACGCTTTGATGTTTCCTATATCGGCGAAGACGGCGAAAAGCACCGTCCGATCATGCTGCATCGCGCTTTGTTCGGTTCTTTGGAACGCTTCACCGGCATCATGATCGAAAACTACGCCGGCAAGTTCCCGTTCTGGTTGGCGCCGGTTCAGGCCGTTGTTGCGACAATTACAGCCGAAGGCGACGATTACGCCAAAGAAGTTCTGAAGGCTCTGAAAAAAGCCGGCATTCGGGCGGAAATCGATCTGCGCAACGAAAAGATCAACTATAAAATCCGCGAACATTCGCTGAAGAAAGTTCCCGTGATGTTGGTCATCGGTAAGAAGGAAGCGGCCGAACGCACGTTGACAATCAGACGTTTGGGACAGGAAAAGCAAGAAACGCTTGCACTTGACGACGTAATTGCTAAACTGGTCGAAGAAGCGGCTTTACCGCTGATGAAAGATTAACTTTAATTGATGGAGGCTTTATATAAGTACCGATACGACACAGGCATCGCCCACCCGTGAGGGGCCGCGTGCCAACACAGACATTACGGCAAAGGAAATCCGGCTGATTGACGCCGACGGCGAAAACGTCGGAGTGGTTTCAATTAAAGAGGCTTTGAAAAGAGCCGACGAAGCCGGATTGGATCTGATTGAAATTTCACCGAACGCCAATCCGCCCGTGTGCAAGATTCTGGATTTGGGGAAATACCGCTACGAACAGCAGAAAAGAAAGGCTGAAGCGCGGAAAAACCAGAAGGTGGTTGAAATCAAGGAAATCAAACTGAGTCCGAACATTGACACCCATGACTACGAAGTCAAACTGCGCAGCGCCAAACGCTTTATCGAGGACGGAAACAAAGTCAAGTTCACCTTGCGGTTCCGCGGACGCGAAATGGCTTATATGGAACAGGGTGAGGAAATCATGGCGCGTATTGTCGAGGATTCGGATTTATATGCCAAAATTGAGCAAACAGCCAAACTGGAAGGAAAGCAAATTACCATGGTAATTGCACCGAAATAATTTTTTTCCGTCAAAAGACTCCGGCCGCCGGCCGGAGTTTTTTTTGTAAAATAATGGGGCGAATCGATGAAAATAATGACCTGAATCGACAAAAAAACGCATAAAAACTCGTTTTCTTTGTGTTCTTTTTCTGTTAAAAAACTGCATTCAAACGTGATAAAGGAATTCTTTGTCTATAAAAAATTTATTTATTTTTAAATACTTATTAACAAACCCCTTTATTTTTGGCCGGTTTCCTGTTTTCGTTTTCCCCTTCCCCCTTACATTTTTGTTGCAAATACCATTACTCGGGTGTTTAATGATAATGATTATAGTTTTTTTTGGAGGGTACGATGAAAAAGATACTTTTCTATTTTGTGGTGGTTTTGTGCACCAGCCACCTTGTGTATGCGGGATTAACCCAATACACAATCAAGAAAGTATGGTGCGAAAGATGCGCCGCCACAGACACTAACGGCACCTCGTCACAGCTGGTCACCAATACGGCGGACACTTGGCAAAACGCCCGAAACAACGTTATTCCTTCGGGGTTGAGAGATAAATGTAGAGCCAACGGAACGACCGTAACGTGTGACATCTACAACGTGGATCAAGGACGGCGTTACTTTACGATGGAAGACTGCATCAACAGCCGCGACACGGAAATGTCCGCAAGTACGGCAAGATGCGATGCAGTGGCAAACGGCGGCGCGGTTTTGACGTGCTTGCTTGATTACAAATGGATGCGTTGGAAGCCGGATCAAGGAACGAGAGCTTGCCGTAAAGAACATACGATTACGTACTCGGATCCTCTTTCGTACTTGAAGGATCATAGCGTTCCGTATAATTCCAACGTAAAAGCCAACATCGGCGTTTTACCGAGCGAATATCAGTCTTACTGTCGCGTCATCAACATAAACGGTACATCGTTTGAATGCACAAAAACTAACGACTTCTGGAATACGGACAGATGCGAAACATATCTGGCTAAAAAGAAGATAACCAGTGCCGCGGCGACATGTACGGCATCGGAATATGTTCCTTCCGTGTCCTTGGCTTGCAAAAACGGAGTGGACGTCTTTAATCCGACCGTTACGGAAGAAAACGGCGAATGTGTCTATAAAGCCGCCTACGAATGGACGGATGCTTCCGGAGAGGTAACTCAGATGGGAGACATCACTTCCACCGAATCCATCTACTCCGAAGTATTGGCTATGAACAACAGCGGATTGTTCCCGATAGGTACGGAATGTACATACGATACCGAAGCGAACAAGGTAACCTGCGGCTTCAAGCATTACCTGACAGAGCAAAAATGCGAAACGGCGAAAAGCAAAGATGCGAGTACGTTGAGGCCGTTTGAATGTCAGCCTTCCGGTGAATCCACTTCGAAAGGTGCCATGTATGAACTGGTAAAGACGAAAAACTCCGCCACCTGCAATGACGGACTGAGGCCAGCGGATGATGGTACGTCGTGTCAGAAGTAAAGGAGGGAAGACATCATGAAAATACTTACGATTGCTTTAACATTCTTGTGTTTCCACTCGTTCAACGCTCAGGCTGAAATGGTATTGGGTATGTCAGATTCCTTCCAGATCGCACGCGTAACAAAAGTGGGGGCGGAAGGTTCCTCTGCTCATCACGAGAAAATGAAAACTCCGATAGCCAGAGGGGTTACCAATACCTGCACACAGATCCAATTCCAAAACAGTAGCGGCAAATGCAACAGCTGTAGCGGAAGCCAGTGCACCCCGTGTCCGGAACACGCCACATGCAACGGCGGAAGCAATTTCACCTGCGCAAACGGATACTACAAAAAAGGTTTCCTGTGCAGACCGCTTTATGAAGCTGTTGAATGCAAGGCCGGTTACACGAAATACGTCAGTGGGACTAACGCCCATTGCTATAAGTAATAAAGTCTTTGACTTGTAACAGAATGGCGGGGATTAAATCCCCGCCATTTTTTCCTCAAATAACAAATTTTCGCATAGAAACGCATAGCTCTTAAAAATAAGCGTAATCTTAAAAAGCTGTACTGTTGACATCGGCAAAAAGCAGGATGAAAATGCGGTTGTTTCAAAACAGCAAGGACAACGGAAATGACTGCTCAAAAAGAATTATTGATTCAAACAAAAAGCGTCTGGAACGGCAAAAAGCTCGCTCCGGTCAAACTGGAAAATCCCGAAATCAACGTTGTCAGAATCACGTTGCCCGTCGGCGAAAGACTGCCGATGCACAAACACCCGATGATCAATGTCGCCTGTATGCTCAAAGGCGAACTGACCGTTCACACCGAAAACGGAGAATCCCGAACTTTTCATGCGGGCGAACCGATCGTCGAAGTGATCGATACCTGGCACTACGGCGAAAACACGGGAAGCGAACCGGTGGAAATGGTCGTGACTTACGTCGGCGAAGCGGGAGCGACCTTGGCGGAAAACAAATGACGGATTCGCCCTTTTCCAGAACGGAGCGGCTTTTCGGCGCGGACGGTTTGAAAAAACTGTCCGAAGCCCGCGTCGCCGTATTCGGAATCGGCGGCGTCGGCGGTTACGTCGTCGAAGCTTTGGCGCGGTCGGGAATCGGGGCTTTAGACCTGATCGACAGCGACACGGTCGATATCACGAATCTGAACCGGCAGATCGTCGCAACGACGAAAACGATCGGGGAATATAAAGTCGATGTCGCGGCCGGACGTGTCGCCGACATCAATCCCGATTGCGCCGTCAAAACGTACAAGACTTTCTTTCTGCCCGAAACGGCCGACCTGTTTGATTTTTTGCACTATGATTACGTTGTGGACGCCATTGATACCGTCACCGGAAAAATCGGTCTGGTTCTGGCCGCGCAGACCGCAAACGTTCCCGTCATTTCCGCGATGGGTGCGGGAAACAAGCTTGATCCGACGGCGTTCGAGGTCGCGGACATTTATAAAACGTCCGTCTGTCCTTTGGCGCACGTGATGCGTAAGGAGCTGAAAAAGCGCGGCGTCAAACATCTGAAAGTCGTTTACTCCAAAGAAAAGCCCCTTACGCCCGCCGGTGACGACAAACGCACCCCCGGATCGACACCTTTCGTCCCGCCCGTCGTCGGCCTGATCATCGCCGGCGAAGTCGTCAAAGACCTGCTGTCCGCAGAGGAAAACACCCGTCCGGAAACAAAATAAAAATCATTTCCGCCCGCCGGATTGCCTTTTCCGGCAAAGACAAAATTTCATTTGAAACTTTTGTTACAGATATATTATAGACAATTCTTTTCGGGAAAAATATGCAAAAATATCAATAAAATCAATATGTTGTCTACCCCCCCCATTAGCCTTATTTTTCTTGATTTTTGATTCTTTTTGTCCATATAATACCCTTATGTTAAACATTTCCGCATAAGGAGAAAAATTTATGGTGTATCAATTGGAAGAAGTGGCCTCCCCTAAGGTTGAAGAAAAATTAAAAGAATGGCAACCGGATAAAATGTCCCGCGAAGAACAGTGGATGTTCGTCAGATCGTTATCGGGAATCGAACAAAAAGAGCATAACGAATTTTTCACAACCTATGAAAGGCGCACAAACAGAACTTTCCGTCGCGATAAGATAAAGGAGCTTCTGGAGAGCGGCGACATCAGGGGATGTGGTAACAGGAGAGCCATACATAAAGAACCGTGGCGGCCGGAATATGATGAAATGTGCCTGCTGTTCATGACGCCGGAGGAAATCAAAGAACGTCAGGACAAAGGCATGGACAAGAAAGACATCATCAAAGAAGCCAAAGACATGATCGTGACGGCAAAGTGGAAAGAATGTCAGGAGAATGCGTGGGGGGGGGCTCCATGAAACGTACTTCCGTCAGGGCGGTTATAGCAACGATATGTTGTTGGCAGCTCTTCGCAACAAACGGTATTATGAAGAATATATCTTCTCCGACGAAGCTGTCAGAAATACGCTTGACGCAATCGTCAACACGAAATACATGCGCGATTTAATGAATCAGGATATTCACAGGGTCAAGCTATACATCAAGGACGATGCGCCCATGCCGCGCGAAGAGGCGGAAACTTTCAACCCCTTTGCGTTACTGAAAAGAGCTTTCCAAAGTCCGGAAAAAAGAGCGGAGGAAGACAGAAAAAGAAAAGCGGAGCGTGACGAGAAAAGACGCAAACTCTTAAACGTCTACGGCGTAAAAAAAGTGTTGCCCCATGACGGACAGAGCGAAGACGGCATCGGGGCGAAAAGTCTGGACTTTGTAGTTAAAAACGGATTCGACATCGATTTCGACGCAATGAAATCCGTTGCCGGCTGCGTTGACATGGAACAGAAAAAGATTCTGCTGAATTCCTCCATAACGCACGAAGAACAGGCGTTGTCCCTGATCAACGCGGCCTGCTTCATCAAACAGGAAATGAACGGCGCGGGAAAGACGGAAGAGGATAAGGCCCTCCGCAAAGCCGACACATTGGCAACGCAGATACGGTTCATCCGGACGGTGTCATTTCCGGATCCGCTGCTTAAAGCCGCATTCAAATGGAACGGCAACGACCCCGCCCTGTTGGAACAATATCGCGAAATCCGGTGTGAACACGGTGAAAAAACCGCTTGCTCGGAATGTATCGACGCGTATTTAAGCCAGGCTTTGCCGGACAAAAAGCCGTCGCCCGAAAAAATCGCCAAGATATGCCGCAATTTTGACGGGACATCCTATTACACGGCGCAAACAAAGACGGACGCCGCCGAAAAAGACAAACCGCAAAAACAGGATGCCGTTTCCAAGGGCAAAATGAAAGCGTTGAATCCTTCGTTCATAGATAAAATGAAACGGCAGGGACGGTAACTACCGACCGTAGGGGCATCAGTTTTTTAACAATAAAAAGCGGGAGCGAAAGAGCTTCCGCTTTTTTACGTTTCTTTTGACAAAAACGAAAATTTCCGTCATAATACTTCCCGTTTTCATTTCTATAAGGGGACGAACCGATGGGAACCTTGCGAAACGCTTTTGAAAAAAACGAAAGTATGAAAGACGCGTCTTTTCTGGGACGGCTGTTTTCCTCCCCGCTGATTCGCGGTTCCTATAAAGAGGAAGCCCCCGTCGTCGACATTCAGCTCGAAGGCGATAAAAACGAAAAACTGCGTCTGACCTCTCTGGTCAATACGATTGCGAAAAACTCCCCGACGGGACGCGAAATTCTGGAAGCCGCCGCCAAAGCCGGCTATAAGCTCGGTTTTGAACGCCAATCGGGCAGTTACGGCCTTTGCAACCCGAAAGAAAAAATGTTGTGCCTGAATCCGATGATTCAGGACAAAAGGCTGATTCCGACACTGGTTCACGAATCCCGTCACGCGCAACAGTACTTGCAGGGTTTTGAACGCCGCTTCTGCGCCTATGACGTGGCGACGGAAGTCAAACTGCGCCGCGCTTTGGAAGCCGACGCGCAGGCGGCCGCCACCCAATCGTTGCTGGAAATCCGCGCGTCGACCAAAAAGAACAATCTGTGGGACAGATTCGAAAACGACGAAAGCCACATTACGGACAACATCAAAATGCCGCGTTTGTCGGATTCTTTGGAATCCGTCGTTGAAAAACGCGACGAAACCATGCAGGACGCGTTCAGGGGATGGTTCAAAAACCGCTCCAACGTCAGCGCCTATGAATCGAGTTACCTGTATTCCCGCATGGAAAAAACGTTAAGCGTTCCGGACGAAGAAACCAAAAAGGAAATTTTCGATTACCTGACGTTCGACGGCGCCATGTCTTCCGCGAAAATTTTACAGATGATCTGCACGACCGGAAAAGGAAAGTGCTACTTTGCCAACGACCTGAACGCTCTGGATAATGAAGAAATGTGCGGCATCACCTATGAAACGCAGGCGGCGGCGAAAGACTTCTTCAAAGAACGCAAAAAACTGACCGGCAAACCGGAAGATAACAGCGTTGAAAGCCTGCCCAAGCGTGGCAGCATTTACCTTACCGGCGGAATGGGCAATTCCATGTTCAGCCTGAAACCGGTCAAACAGGAAAAGAAAGCCGCCCCCTCCCCGTTGCTGATGGCCGCCCTGAAAAACAGAAGCCGGTAAAACAAATAAAACCGGCATTTACTTTTCGTCGAAACGGAATTTTTCTTTGTCCCGTCGGCAGAGCAAAAAAAATTGTCTGATGACGAAAATTTTTTTATACAAAATTATTGACAAATTCGTCACAAGAGCTATTCTGATATCATTGATTTCGGTTAAAAGAAAGAAAAGCCATGTCGATGTATGAAGATTTTTTAAAGTCAGCTTATGTCCGCCGTTTGCCCAGCGGGGTCGAAAACGAACCGGTAAATGAGAAAAAGAAAACCAAGCATAAAAAGCCGAAAGAGGCTTTCAATCAACCGCCGTGCGACGAATCGCCCGAACGCATGGAAACTTTGAAAAATATGCTCAAAGAAAGCCAGATCGGCCGCGAAACATTGGAATTCCTGAAGGAAAAGGGATCAAAGCTGATTTTTGAAAAGATCGATAAAGTATACGGCTATTTCAGTCCGGATAAAAATATCGTCGCTTTAAATCCTCAGTTTTCCGATGAAGATTTGGCAATTACTTTCGTTCACGAAGTCCGTCACGCCCGTCAGGATTCGATTATGAAGAATCTGGATCCGGAAATGAAACCGGATACGATGCTGAAAAACGGCTTTATGATTGAGGCCGACGCCTGCGCGACCGAATGCGTATTGGCGCATCAGATGATCGAAAAAGGCGACTTTTCGATTTTTGAAAAGCATCAAAAAACGCCTTATGCCGGCATGACGACCGCTTTCGAAAAAGAATTCGACAAGTCGAAAGATTGGAACAAAGCCCGCGACGCCGCGTTTATGGAATGGTTCAACCTGCGCGTCAAACCGGGGTATGCTCAACAGTATGTCGATTTTATGGGTGAAATCGCCAAAGAATCCATAAAACAAAAAGAGGAAGACGGATGCTTCATAAAAGACATTGACATCAAGCAAATGGCCAAAAAGCTTTGCATCAATTCAAAAGGCGAATGCTACATCCAGAATCCGAAAAAACTGGAATCGCCCGAAAAACTGAACATCAGCGAAAAACAGGCGGCCGCTCTGGTTCAAGGTCTGCGTACATTCATGAGCAAACTGAAACGTTCGCCGGAATGCATGGGGATGGACAACATCTATGTAAAACATGCGGACGGAACCTATACGACCGTCCATGAAGAACGCAAGAAAATAAACGTGAACGCCGCTTTGCAATCCATGACCAAAGGAAAAGGCGACAACGGACGCTAAAAAAGTTCTCCTTGTTGTTATAAAAAAATCCCCGCTTTTGCGGGGATTTTTCTTATCCGGCCGATCCTATATCATCTTTTCGATATCGGCTATGATTTGTTCCGTCGTCATGCCGAGCCGTTTCAGCAATTCCTGCGGATCGTAACGGTCGTAGAACTCTTTATGCAAACCGTAGGATTTGACCTTCATCGCCGTCGCCGCATAGAACGCCGCGACGCTCTGACCGAAACCGCCGTCCATGACGCCGTCTTCCAACGTAACGACCAGCTGATGATTTTTTAAAAGACCGTTCAGCGTCTTTTCATCCAAGCCGGAGGCAAAGCGCGGATTGATCAAAGTCGGCTTAAAACCGGATTTCTTTTCGATTTCAGCCGCCAGTTCCTGTCCGCGCTGATAGAAATCACCTAAAGCCAGAATCGCGACTTTTTCGCCCGCTTGCTCCGTTTTGAACGTGTTGATTTCGGCAAAATCCGTATCAACGGCACGGGATGACACCGCGTTCCCCGGCATGATGATCATGACGGGATGTTCCCGCTGTTCCACCGACCAATCCAGCATGGACAGATATTCTTCTTTGGACGTCGGCGCCAACACGACCAGATTCGGAATGTTCGCAAACGCGGGAATCGTGAATATCCCCAAGTGCGTCACATCGGTCAATCCGTCAAAGGAACAGAAATTCAGTAAAATCGTAACGGGACTGTTGTTGATGCAGACATCCTGAGAAATCTGGTCGTAGCAACGCTGCATAAACGTCGAATTTGTCACGACAAGCGGTTTTCCGCCGGCTTTAGCGATACCGGACGCCATTGCGACGGCGTGTTCCTCGGCGATGCCGACATCGACATAGTGTTCGCCGAGCTGCGCCCGAACCTGTTCCGAGATCAGTCCCGCCGTCATCGGCATGGCGGGCGTGATGACGACAAAATCCTTGTCCTTCCGCGCCTTTTCCATAATGTAGCCGGCCGTCAGGGACGTATAGCTTTCCGCCGAAAAGTCGTAATGCCATTGTCCCGTTTCCTTGTCGAACGGCATGCACCAGTGCCACAGTTCTTTGTTTTCCTCCGCCGGCTTGTAGCCTTTGCCTTTCAGCGTGTTGATATGCAGAACGATCGGGTGGTCGCAGTCTTTGACTTTTTGCAAAGCGCGAATCATCGCTTGAATGTCGTTGCCGTTTTCCTCATAGACGTAATCCAACCCCAACGTTTTAAAGAAGTTGTTTTTCGCCGTTCCCTTCGTTTCGCGAAGTTCGGTCAGGTTCTTATACAGGCCGCCATGCACTTCGGCGATGGCTTTCTGGTTGTCGTTGACGATGATGATGAAATTCGATTTCAGATCCGAACCGGCGAAATCCAAAGCCTCCAACGCTTCCCCGCCCGAAAGCGATCCGTCGCCGATCAAAGCGACGACGTTTTCCTTGCCGCCTTTCAGATCGCGCGCTTTGGCCAGACCGGCCGCCAGAGAAATCGATGTGGACGTATGGCCGATATTGAACAGGTCGTGTTCGCTTTCTTCCGGATTTGTATAGCCGGAATCTTCGGCGAAGCATTCGTCTTTGATGTAGCCGTTTTTACGTCCCGTCAGCATTTTGTGCGTATAGCTTTGGTGCGACACGTCAAAGACGAACTTGTCTTTCGGCGAATCGAAAACATAGTGCATCGCGATGACCGTTTCGACAATGCCGAAATTGGGGGCGAAGTGTCCGCCGATTTTCGTTAAGCGGTTGAACAAAGCGTCGCGAATATCGCCGGCCAGCGTTTCCAGATCGGCGGCGTTCAGCTTTTTCACATCCGCCGGAGAATTAATTGTTTTTAAAATTTCATACATTTGTTTTCCTCTCAATTAAAGCCGTTCCGAAGCCCACGCTTTCAATTCGTCTGCCGGAACGCCCTTTGCAAAACGTTTTCCCTCCAAGACTTTTGCATTCGGCGCCAAAGCCTGCATGTTTTTGCCGGAATCCCCGATGCCGGAACTGCCCGACGTCGCAAACGGGACAATCGTTTTTCCCGTAAAATCGTAAGATTCCATAAAAGTGTCGATAATGGACGGTTCTCTGTACCACCAAATCGGAAAACCGACGAAAACGACATCGTATTGCGCCATGTTTCCGACTTTGGAAGCGATCGCCGGACGGCTCGCCCTGTCGTTCATTTCAACGGAACTTCTGCTTTGTTTGTCCCGCCAGTCCAGATCGGCGTCCGTATAAACTTGAACAGGTTTGATTTCAAACAGATCCGCGCCGATCGCTTTTGCCAGTCTGTCCGCCACGCCCGCTGTTACGCCGCTGGCGCTGAAATAAGCCACCAATGCTTTTTTACCGCTCATATTTCCTTCCTCCGCTTGTACCTGAAAGGTCGTTAAAAATGTTAAAACAACAAAAACGATAGAGAATGACTTTTTCATTATTTTCCCTTCTGCATTTGATTTGCCATCATCGCACTTAAACCGGACTTTAAGTCAAGAGGAAAATAAAAAATCCGAAAGAGCGGCCAGCCTTTTCTGCCGCAACGCCTCCGCGCGTTTTTCGGGGGGCAGCGCGTCGATTTCCTCCGCGGTCAGACGAATGGCCGAAGCCTGTTCGTAAACGGTCGAAATAAAGCCGAGCGCGTCTTTAAAGTCCTTCCGCCATCCGTCGCCGGTGCGGTTGCAATACCTGTCCGCCAGACAGGCTATAAGGAACAGCATCGGTTTATCATCCGTCCGTTTATAAATATCAAAAACAAAGTCGAATTTTGTGGCTTTTCTCATTTCCGGAAAATGATGGAAACGCATATGGTTTTCACAGACGAACCGGCAAAGCTTCGCCGTGAACGACGGCAGTTTCAGCCGCGCGCAAAAATCTGTTCTCAATAAATCCGCCCCCAGTTTATCGTGCCCGATGTGGCGGGGAAATTCCGCCGGATCCGTCAAAGGTTTTCCGATGTCGTGCAGCAGAACCGCCCAATAAACCGATTGCCTGTCCTGTTTGTTCAAATCAAAAGAATCAATATTCCTGTCCAGCCACTTCAAAGCGTTGACGACGTGACCGCCCGTATGGCCTTCGGGGTGGTATTTTACCTTTTCGGGACAGGAAAAAAGCGATTCCAACGCGGGACAATAAGCGGATAACGCTTTCAAATCGTGCAGGTTTTCGACAAACGCTCCGCCCGATTTTGCGTCAAACGCTTTGATAAATTCGGCGCAGAACCGCTCCGCCGGCAAAAAGGACAGCTCGCCCGAATCCGCCATCCGGACACATTCCGCCCGAGTCCGTTCCGTCATTTTGAAACCGAGCGTCGCCGCAAACCGCGCCGCCCGCACCGCACGCAGGGGGTCTTCCGCAAAATGATTGATGTCCACAATGTCCAAAGTGCGGTTTTCCAAGTCCCGCAATGCCCGTTCGTTTAAAGCCGTTTTGATAAGGTTTTCGGATTCGTCCGTCACCAGACAGTTCACGGTGAAATCGCGGCGCAGCAGGTCTTCGTCCAGCGTCACATCTTTGGAAAAGTCGAACGCAAATCCCCGATGCCCTGCTCCCGTTTTGATGTCTTTGCGGGCAAGCGCGTGATCTTCTTTGGTGTCGGGATGCAGAAAGACGGGAAAACCCGCCCCGACGCGCTGAAATCCGGCTGCAAGCATTTCCGCTTCGGTCGCGCCGACGACGACCCAATCCCTGTCCTGCGGGGATTTTCCCGAAAGCTTGTCCCTGACATATCCGCCGACGATATAGCGCTTCATTGTTTTTTTCACTTTCCGTCCGTTCAACCCACTTGAGTGGAATATGATGATGAAAAACGCCTCGCTTGGCAAGTTCCTTTAAAATTTTGCACCTTTCATAAGATTCATCTTGACGAACGGGGCGTTTAAAGATAAAAGAAAGGCTCTGGATTTTTGTTTAAAGGAAATTGTGTCATGGCCAAACGTTGCATTATTACCGGAAAAGGTGTGCAGACAGGAAACAATGTTTCTCATGCGAACAACAAGTCTCGCCGTCGTTTTATGCCGAACTTGCAGTCCGTTTCCCTGTTGAGCGAAACGTTGGGAACAACGGTCACGCTGCGCATGTCTTCCCGCGGTTTGCGGACGATTGAACACAACGGCGGATTGGACGCGTTTTTGCTGTCCACGCCGAACGGCAAGCTGTCCTGCGAAGCCAAGCGTTTGAAAAAGCGCATTCTGGGTTCCGCCGAAAAGCGCGCCGCTCAAGCTTAATCGTTTCCACGAATTACAAAAAACCGTCCGATTATTTTCGGGCGGTTTTTTTATTGCCGGACTTTCTCATCTTGCCTGAAACGATTCTTTCGGATAGACTGAATCCGCTTTTGTGATACAGGCAAAAGCGGGGCTTCAAACACCCATTCAAGAATAGCCGCATTGCGTATGGCGGCTAAGAAATTATGCGCCGATTTCTGCCTCGGGCGGAAGTCGGCGTTATAAGGCTTTGCACGAAACCGCCGAGCCGTCCTTATTCTTGAGCGGTGTTTGAACTTCCGCCCGCCTTTTCATCAAAGGCGGGTTATTCAATTTTAAAGAAAGGAAAATCAAATGAACCGTCGTGAATTGATTAAAATCGTCCATGAAACAACGGAAGTCCCGACTTTAGCCGTCGATTGTGTCATCTGCGAAATGATGAACGCAATCAGAGACGCCGTTTATGCCGGCGAAGAAGTCCGTTTGGTTCGCTTCGGCACATTCGGCAGCAAGAAACGTCCCGCCCGTACAGGCCGAAACATCCGCACCGGCGAAAAGATTACCATTCCCGCCAAAACCGTTCCGACATTCAAACCGGCAAAAGATTTCCTGTCAAAAAACCGCAACCCCGTTTAACGAAAAAGCCTCCGCTTTCGGAGGCTCTTTTTTCATCTATTCCTTAATCTGTTCGTACGCCCAATCGAGCCACGGGCAGAGCTTTTTCACGTCGTCGGTTTCAACAGTCGTGCCGCACCAGAAGCGTAAGCCCGCCGGCGCATCCTTGTACGCGTTGCAGTCGAACGCCACGCCTTCGTCGCCCAAGAGTTTTACCATCTGTTTGACAATTTCCTTTTGCTCCTCGGGCGATTTCGCTTTGAACCAATCGGCTTTGATTGACAGGCAGACCGACGTATTCGAACGATAGGACGCGTCTTTTGCCAGAAATTCAGCCCAATCGGACTTCGCAACGAAGTCTTCCAACACTTTGAAGCTGGCTTTCGACCGCGCGATCATGCCTTTCAGGCCTCCGACGGACTTCGCCCAGTTCAGGGCGTCGATCACGTCTTCCACGCACATCATAGAGGGCGTGTTGATGACGTCGCCGACGAAAATCCCTTCGTTCAGTTTACCGTTGTTCGTCATGCGAAAGATTTTCGGCATCGGCCACGCCGGCGTATAACCTTCCATGCGTTCCACCGCGCGGGGGCTGAGAATCAGAACACCGTGCGCCGCTTCGCCGCCCAGAGCCTTCTGCCACGAAAACGTAACGACGTCCAACTTATCCCACGGCAGATCCATCGCAAAAGCGGCGGAAGTCGCGTCACAAATGACCAACCCTTCGCGGTCGGAAGCGATCCAGTCGCCGTTCGGAACACAAACACCGGAGGTCGTACCGTTCCACGCAAAAACGATGTCGCGGGTCTTGTCCGCCTGCGACAAATCGGGCAGTTCGCCGTAGGGGGCGTCAAACACGCGGACATCATTGAGCTTCAGCTGCTTGACGACATCGGTCACCCACCCTTTGCCGAACGTTTCCCACGAAAACATATCGACGCCTTTCGGTCCCAATAAAGACCACAGTGCCGCTTCGACCGCGCCCGTGTCCGAACCGGCCATAATGCCGACGCGATAGGATTCCGGCACCTGCAAAACCTCTTTCATCAGGTCGATCGCCAATTTCAAACGGGAACGCCCCAACACGGAACGGTGGGAACGCCCAAGAACATCCGTACGCAACGCGGCGGGCGTCCACCCCGGACGCTTGGCGCAAGGCCCCGAAGAAAAGTTCGGACAATTCGGTTTTTCAACTGGTTTCTGCATTTCAAAATCCTCTTTATAAATGAGCTTCCAACGCTTTGACTTCGCCGATCAAAGCCTGTGCGATATCTTCCGCCATCGAGGCGATCTGTTCCCTGTCTTCGCCTTCCAGCATGATGCGGATAAGAGGCTCCGTGCCGGACGGACGGATCAGCAGACGACCGTTGTCACCCAAAGCGCGCTCCGTCTTGTCGATCGCGATCTTGACCGGTTCGCTGTTCAAAGCCGCTTTGGCCAAAGCGCGGTCGGACAGACGCACGTTCTTTAACAGATGCGGCACCGGTTCAAACCGGTGCATCACGCGGCTGACCGCTTTTCTTTCCTTAACGACGGCGGCGCAAACCTGTAAAGCGGCGACCAGACCGTCTCCGGTGGTCGAATGTTCGCCCAAAATCAAGTGACCGGATTGTTCTCCGCCCAGATTGTAACCGTCGGCGCGCATTTTTTCGACGACGTAGCGGTCGCCGACCTGCGTACGGATGTGGTTCATGCCGTTGGCTTTCAGGTATCTTTCCAAGCCCAGATTGGACATCACGGTCGTCACGACGCCGTTTCCTTTCAGAATGCCCGCGGCTTTCCATTCGCGGCTGACCAAAGCCAAAATCTGGTCGCCGTCGATCACTTCGCCCTTTTCGTCGCAAACGATCAGTCTGTCCGCGTCACCGTCCAGAGCGATCCCGATATCCGCGCCGACTTCGACGACTTTTTCACACATTTGGTCGGTATGCACGGCGCCGCAGTTGTCGTTGATGTTGCGGCCGTCCGGATCGACGCCGATGGCAACGACTTCCGCGCCCAGTTCATAAAGAACGGTCGGCGCGACGCGGTAGGAAGCCCCGTTCGCACAGTCCAGAACGACTTTCAGCCCGTCCAGACGCTTGCCGCGCGGGAACGTGTTTTTCACATATTCGATATAACGGCCGACCGCATCATCGAGACGCTTCGCCTGCCCGATTTGCGAAGACGGCGCCAAACAGTCTTTCGTATCGCCGAAAACGCGTTCTTCGATTTCCAGTTCCATTTCATCGGACAGCTTGTAGCCGTCGGGGCCGAAAAACTTGATGCCGTTGTCTTCATACGGATTGTGGGAAGCGGAAATCACCACGCCCAGATCGGCGCGCATGGAACGCGTCAGCATCGCGACCGCCGGCGTCGGCATAGGCCCTAACAGCAGCACGTCCATACCGACCGCCGTAAAGCCGGCAACCAAAGCGGATTCGATCATATAGCCGGACAAACGAGTGTCTTTGCCGATAACAACCTGACGGCGATGATCCGGCCTGTCACCGCGTTTAAACAAAGAACCGGCGGCGATTCCCAACTGCAAAGCAATATCCGCCGTCATCGGATCCTGATTCGCTTTACCGCGAACGCCGTCCGTTCCGAAAAGTTTCCGTACTGCCATTTTAAACTCCTGAAAATATTTCGTTATTTGAAATTATGAATCGGATTTTTCATCGTCCGAATCCGAGCCGGTTTGATTTTCGTCCGCTTTTGTTTCCTCCGCCTTTTCGGGCGCGGGATCCGTCACCGGCACGGTCGAACGGGCGGAAATATGCACGCCGGCCTCTTCACGTGTCAGCTTTTCACCGCGCAACAGAGCCTTCACTTCGTCCGCCGTCAACGTTTCATATTCCAGCAAACCTTGCGCTATGGATTCCAAAACGTCGCGCTTTTCCGCCAGAACACGACGGCAGGTCGCATACGCTTCTTCCACCAACGCCTTGATTTCCTCATCGACTTTCGCCGCCAGTTCTTCGGAAACGTTCTTGCGTTGGGAAATCGAATAGCCCAAAAACACTTCGCCGTCCGGTTCCTCGATCGCGATGGGGCCGATCTCTTTATTCATGCCCCACTGTGTCACCATGTTGCGCGCAATGCCGGTTGCCACGCGGATGTCTTGCGACGCCCCCGTCGACACCTGATCTTCACCGAAAATCATTTCTTCGGCAACGCGGCCGCCGAAACAGATCGCCATGCGTTCTTTCAAATAAATGTAGGAACGGGAATCCTTGTCGTCCGTCGGCAAAGACATCGTTACGCCCAACGCCCTGCCGCGCGGAATGATCGTCACCTTGTGCAAAGGATCGGAATGCGGAGATTCCAACATCATCAAAGCGTGGCCGGCTTCATGGTAAGCGGTCATCTTCTTGTCTTCTTCGGTCATGATGTGGGATTTGCGTTCCGCCCCCATCATCACTTTATCTTTGGCGTATTCGAATTCCGCCATTGTTACGACGCGCTTGTTGCGTCTGGCCGCCAGCAAAGCCGCTTCGTTGACCAGATTCGCCAGATCCGCGCCGGAAAATCCGGGGGTGCCGCGCGCGATCTTTTTCACGTCGACATCAGGCCCGATCGGGCTTTTCTTCATGTGAACTTCCAGAATTTTTTCACGGCCGGCCAAGTCGGGATTCGGAACGACGACCTGACGGTCGAAACGCCCCGGACGCAGCAAAGCCGGATCCAGAACATCGGGACGGTTCGTCGCCGCGATCAAAATCACCGCTTCGTTCGTCTCGAAACCGTCCATTTCGACCAACAACTGGTTCAGCGTCTGCTCGCGTTCGTCGTTTCCGCCGCCCAGCCCCGCGCCGCGGTGACGGCCGACAGCGTCGATTTCGTCAATGAAAACCAAGCAGGGAGAGTGTTTTTTAGCCTGTTCAAACATATCGCGGACACGGGACGCACCGACACCGACGAACATTTCCACAAAGTCGGAACCGGAAATCGTAAAGAAGGGAACATCCGCCTCTCCGGCGATCGCTTTGGCCAACAACGTTTTACCGGTACCGGGGGGGCCGACCAGCAACACGCCGCGGGGAATCTTGCCGCCCAAGCGTTGAAAGCGCGGCGGATCCTTTAAAAAATCGACAATTTCCACCAAATCTTCCTTAGCTTCGTCAATGCCTGCGACATCGGCGAAAGTGACCTTGCCCTGCCCTTCCAGCATACGGGCGCGGGATTTGCCGAAATTCATCGCCTTTCCGTTTCCGGCCGACATCTGCCGCATGAAAAAAATCCACACGCCGATAAACAAAACAAACGGCAACCAATAAAGCAGACCACTCCAGAAAGACGATTCGCCTTCCGGCGGAAGAGCGGTAACACGAACATTCTTGTCCAGCAACCGGTCGACCAACCCCGCATCATCCGGTGCATACAAAGCGAATTTCTGCCCGTCGGTCAAAATACCGGCAATTTTATTGCCCTGCAAAACGACTTCACGTACTTTGCCGTCCTGCACCTGTCGGGTAAATTCGGAAAACGCCATGACCGCGCCGCTTTTGGCGGACGAGTTACTTTGAAATGTGTCAAACAGCGAAAACAATAAAAAGCCGACAATCAGCCAAACAAAAAAATTTTTACTCACTTCTACCGCCTTATTTACATGACAGGGCTTGTCCATTGAACCGTTCTGCACAAAGACGCATGCGGCGCAAATGCGACCTGACAACTTGCCTTTGTCCGTTTATACCCTAAATACGGCGCAATAAAAAGCCCTTCGTTATCAAAAAGTGCCGGAAGTGAAGAAAAAACCCTTTTCGGAAAAGTTTTTTTTCCGGCGGACACCGTTCCCAACGGCGCAACGAACAGGGTATCGGACGGCACAAAGCCAAGCCGGAACACAAATCTGTCCCATCTGAAATCCGTTCGTCCGAGTATCTTTTCCGATGCCGGCAAATCATTCATTTCCCGCCAAATCAAAATGCCGTTCTTAGAACAGGCGGCGATCCGGCATCCGCCCGATGTCACGCCGCCGAAAGAAAGCTCCGGTATTTTTTTATACAAATTTTTCAATGAATCCGAACGCGGTGCGTACGGTCTGTCGGCGATGAAACGCAAAAAATCCCCCAAACAAAACAAAGCCGTTTCTTTTTCCAGCGATTGAAACGCCTGCTTTGAAAAAAGTAAATATCCCTTATCGGACACTTCGACCTGTTCCGTGATGAAAGTCGCCGCCATCCGTTCAATCGCGCGGCGTTTTTCCCCGCAAATCAACGATTGCCGGAAAGCGTCTTCGATTTGTCCGGCCGTCAAAATCTGCCGCAGTCTGCCGCGTTCAAATTCAGAAGTCCGATTTGTTTCGTCCTCCACCCACGGCATATTATAAAAACGGTTGTATTCCCTCAAATCTGCCGGAGGAATGCTTAATAACGGCCTTAAAATCCGGCCGAAATCCGTTTTTCTGACGGCGGACATACCGGCCAATCCGATGACACCGCTGCCTCTTGACCGCCTGATTAAAAAAGTTTCCGCCTGATCCTGCCGGTGATGACCTAATAAAAGAACGGAACATTTTTCCTCTTGACATGCTTCGGACAATAAACGGTAGCGGGCTTCTCTGGCCGCTTGCTCGATTCCGTGAACGGGTTTTTGTCCTTCCCATTTCAACAAACGGCAGGGAATTCCGCGCTGTGTCAGTTTTTCCATCGTCAAACGGGCTTGATCCGCCGAACAGGAACGCAGTCCGTGATCAACAATCAACGCGATCATCTTGCCGCCGTTCTTTGCTACAAACTGATGCGTCAGCAAACACAGCGCCGTGCTGTCCGCGCCGCCTGAAACGGCAACGGCGATTTTCCCCGCGTCCGGCAATCCGAACGCCGCCATCGCTTTATGAAAAACGACTTGCGTCTGTTCTACGGACATGAAAGCTTCCGCACTTCCGCTTCAAGACGTCTTTTCATGGTATCGGAATCCTTGGGATATTCTTTCGTAAAGTTCTTAAACGCGACGCAAGCCTCTTCTTTTTTGTTCATCTTGGCCATCGTCACGCCCAATTTGAACAAATTATCCGGTGCTTTCTGACTTTCGCGATAATTCTTAAATCCTTCGGCAAAGGCGACCGCCGCTTTTTGATACATCGAACGGGCGAAAAAAGACTCACCCAACCAATATTGCGCATTCCCCGCCAAAGCGTTTTTCGGATGAAGCATCAAAAAGGCTTCGAACTCAGCTTGAGCCGCTTTGTGATCTTTTTTCTTAATGGAGGAAAAAGCCTGATCGTACAATTCCTTAGCTGTTTTTTTGCCATATATTTCTTTCAGTTCGGCTTCTTTGTTTTTAGCGGCTTTGGCAGCGGCGGCGGCCTGTTCCTTTTTCTTTTTTTCCGCTTCTTTTCTGGCCTTTTCGGCAGAATTTTTTTCTTCTTCCATTTTTTTGATTTTGTCTTCCGCCGCAGCCAGCTTCTTTTCCATTTCAGAAAAACGGACGGCCGTATCCGCATTGACACGGTCTATCCGGTTTTGCAGTTCTTCCTGTTTAAACCGGACCGTTTCGACTTCCCCCGTCAGTTGACGCAGTGTTTGTTCGGCTTCCTGTAATTGCAGCAACAAGACATCCGCCTTGTCATCGGAAACACTTTCGATATCGCCGGACGGACGTTTCGCGCTGCCGACATAATTGTTGGACAGTTTTTTCTGAACGCCTTTCAGCGCGTCCTCCATTCTGTCCAAGCGATCCGACAAATCGTTGACGCTTTCATCGACTGCTCCGGCCGTACCGGACAACACTAAAAAACCGATAAGGAAACAAAAAAAACTCTTCATATCCGCGTTCCGTAAACAATCAAAAAAGAGTGCTTATTATAAAGCACTCTTTTCCTTTTACACCAAGATTATTTTAAAACGGTTAATCCGTGACGATAACCGTTACCGTGCGACGGTCTTCCGTCCATCCTTTCGGCGTGTTCTGCGTTGTGGCCAATTCCGTTTCACCCATGGAAACGACGGAAACGCGATCAGGATTTATACCGGCTTTAACAATATAGTTCTTCACGGCGTCGGCGCGCTTTTCACCCAGATGCATATTATACGCTTCCGTTCCGCGGGGATCCGTATAACCTTGAACGATGATTTTTTTCTTCGGGTTTTCTTTCAGCCATGCGATCTGTTTATCCAACACTTTTTTCCCCTGCGGCGACAATTCGGCCTTTCCGGTGGGAAAAAGGACTTCGTCATGACGAAATTCCTCTTTAAAGCCTTGGCACGTCACCGCGCTGTGGGAACAAGCCGACAACAACAACAAGGCTCCGAACGCACCCAATATCTTTTTATTCATCATCAACTCTCCTTTAAACAGTTCATAAAAAAAGCACCCTAAAATATAGGG
>JAFYCE010000108.1 GCA_017539865.1 Alphaproteobacteria bacterium | reverse complement strand
GTCCGCGCCGATCAGTTCGTATTTATACAACACGCCGGCGGAAATATGCGGAATGAAGATTTCCCATACGCCGGTCGAACCGCGCGGCCGCATCATGTGACGGCGGCCGTCCCATTCGTTGAACGTGCCGACGACGGAAACGCGGCGGGCGTTCGGAGCCCATAAAGCGAAAGAAACCCCTTCGACGCCGTCATGGGTCATCGGATGAGCCCCTAAGCGGTCATATTCGTCCAAATGCGATCCTTCGGACAGGAAATACAAATCCATTTCACCCAACACCGGCGGAAAACGGTACGGATCTTCCGTATCATAGGATTCGCCCACCCACAGATCGATTCTCAAACGATATTTGAAATAATCCCAATCGGCCGGAAACTCAAACTGGAAAAGACCGGAGCTGTGAACGCGTTCCATTTGCGCCATGACTTTGCCCGTTTCGTATTCCAACACATAGACGTTCTGCGCCTGCGGCTGGAAAGTACGCAATACCAAATCGCCGTCGGCGCCTTCGCGATGCAAGCCTAAAATAGAGAACGGATCCCCGTATCCCGATGTGACCAGAGCTTCGACAATGCTTTCATCCAAATAATTTTTCATGCTTTATTCTCCATCGAGGTTAACCAAACGGGCAAGTCCGTTCATCGGAATTGCCAGCCAATCCGGACGATTGGCAACTTCATAAATCACTTCGTACAAGGCTTTTTCCAAAACGAACAAATCCAGCAGCTTCAAAGTGATTTCTTTTTCAGCCGGTAAAGAATTACATCCGTCCATATTTTCGAAATAGCCTTCCAAAAAGGCATCCGTTGCCTGCTTTTGCCATTGCGAAGCCAGTTTCAAAGCCTTTTCACGATTTTCCGGCAAAACATACAACAGAACCGCGCCAAAGGCCGCATAATCGAAAGAACGCACCATACCGGCGACGTCTTTTAAAACGGATTGCTTGACCTGTCTTTCCGTAATAGGACGCAGAGGCTCCCCTTCGAAATCAAGGATATAAAAATCCCCGTCCTTGTCCAAAACGACCTGTCCCAAGTGATAATCGCCATGGAACCGCGTTTTTTGACCGTCTGCAATGGCAGGCAGCAATTCGTTGACACGGGCGACAATGCGCTCCCGTCCGTTAATCAAAGCTTCAACGCGTTTTTTAATATCGCCCGTCAAACGGTCAACGTTTGCCTTGGCCACGGCGATCGTCTTGTCCGCCTGAGCGACAGTTTGATCGCGCCATGCCGCCAAATCGTCGGCTTTGATGGAAACAGGTTCGAACACTTCGGTTGCTCCTTTGGCAAAAGCTTTGTGCATTTCTGCGGTTCTTTTGCCCAACAGACGGGCCTCTTTCAAATAAGAAGTATGTTTCAATCCTTCCTGTCCGGCCAAAGACGCGACAAAGAACGATTTCAAATAATCCATCGTATAAGACCAGCCGTCCCCGACATTCGGAACAAAAGACTGCAGAATCCCCAACGCCATTGTTTTGCCGTCGGCATATTTCAAATCCAGCATTCCCAAATAAGCCGGCGTGTTTTCAAACTTCGCCTCTTCCGTTAAAAAGCTGGTTGTCGCCACTTCAGGATGGGAGCCGAACGCCGTAC
>JAFYCE010000107.1 GCA_017539865.1 Alphaproteobacteria bacterium | reverse complement strand
GTTTGTATTCCTCCACCATCACGTATCCTCTTTAATTTCTTATAAAAATACTCCCAAATCATAAACGTAAACCCGAACAGCAGAATCTTCTGTCCCTTGTGCCGTTCCAAGAACGCTTCGATCGCCGGAAAATCGATCTCCATATCGTCGTTCAAAGCATAAGTCCTGTCCGCGCCGAAAATCGAAAAGCCCAAAATGCCGGCGCCTCGGGCGGAGAACATCGCGCGGTTTTTGATCACCGACGGACTGTCGATGATCAGCATCGGCAGACGCGCCGCACCGGTAAACGCGGAAACGATCTTCACCAAAGCTTTCTGTTGATTGGCAACGCCTTCCTTGTCCAGATAGATTTTCGACACCTTTTGCCCCGTCGTGCCGGAAGACGTCAAAGTTTTAAACACTTCTTCGTCGGGAACGCTTTTTAATGTCAGGTCTTTGAACAGGGAAACCGGCAGGAAAGGCAGATCCTCGTACGTTTCGATTTTATCCAAGTCCAATCCGACGGCGCTCATCATTCCGGCGTAAGCGGGACAAGCGTCGATATGCTTTTGCGTCAGATGTTTCAGTTCTTCGGTCAAAGCTGCCGTTTTAGCCGCCTTGTCCAACGAATACGGAGGAATTTCCAACAAGCCCGCAAAATCAGTCATAGAACTTCTCCAATTCGCGATAAAGCGTCTTGCCCGCGTCGTTCTTCGGAATGACGTCCAACGCTTTGACGTGGAAAGCGGTCGGGTTCAGATGCGTCTTTTCCGCCAGAAATTTTTTCAGTTCGTCCGTTTTTCCCGCGTCCGTGATGAAGACATACATCGCGTCGTCTTTACCGGCGCACGCGCATTCCAGACCGGTGTAATACGACTTGATCAGCCGTTCCGTTTCGTCCAGTCCGACGCGGTTGCCGAAGATTTTTAAAAACCGTTTCTTGCGCCCGACGACGTAATAAAAACCGTCCGCGTCAAACTTCGCCATATCGCCGGTCTGCAAAACGCCGTTTCGCTCGTCGCCTTTCGCCAGATCTTCTCCGCACACGGCATAACCGAGCGTTACGTTCGCGCCGCTATAAACCAGCTCCCCGACCGTTTCCGGCGTCGTGATTTCGGCGCCGGCATCGTCGATCAGACGGAACTTGCCCCCCGGAATCGCTATCCCCATCGACCCGTACTTTTCCAAAGACTTTTCAGCCGGCAGATACGCCATGCGCGCCGTCGCTTCCGCCGCGCCGTACATCACGACAAAGTTCTTGCCTTCGCGTCCGGCGTATTCGGCAAACTTCTTGTGCAGGTCGGGCAAAAGCTTGCCGCCCGCCTGCGTCATCGTCCGCAAAGACGGCAGTTTGCGCCGGAAAAACATCAGCTTGTCCAGCATTTCATAAGTATACGGAACACCGCCGAAAGAAGTCGCCCCCTGTTCGGTGAACAGCGTCCAGAATTCCCTCTGCATCAACGTCGCCTGCGTCAGAATGATCGTTGCCCCGACCGCCAGATGCGTGTTGATGATCGACAATCCGTAAGTGTAATTCATCGGCAAAGTTGTAATCGGCCGTTCTGTTGAATCAAGCTTCAGATATTCGACAATCGACGCCGTGTTCGCCTTGATGTTCGCCAAGCTCTGCCGCACGAACTTCGGCGATCCGGTGGATCCCGATGTCGTCAGCAGCAAGGCCAATTCTTCATACAGCGGATAAACGTTTTCGTCCGAACGTTTGATCAAAGCGTATTCGCAGGATTCATAAACCTTTTCGCCCTCGAAATCCGCCGCCCGTTCCGCCGGAACCCACAAATAATCGGGACAGTAAGACGTTAAAAAATGTTCCAGCAAATCGGGCGCTATATGCGCGTCCAGCATCAACGGAACGACGCCGTGATTTAAAAACGACACATACCCGATCAGCGATCCCAACGTGTTGGAACACAGGCAAAAGACCAGACAGCGGCGGTTCACCGCACCAGCCAAAGATTCCGTCAGTTCAAATAAACGGTCGTAAGAAATTTCTTCGCCCGTTTCCGTAATTACCGCCGTTTGACCGGAAAATTTCTTTAAATCCCACATCATCGCGCTTCTCTCATTTTAAAAACCCGACCGTGCCCCGCCAAAACAAGAATGTCGTCCGGCAAAGCGTCCAGATACGGTTTTGTCTTTTCGTTAAATTCATCAAGGCTTCCCCCCGGAAACCGCGTGATCACCGGCGTGTCCCAGATCAGATTATCCCCCGTAAACACAGCCTCTTCGTTCATCTTGATGCAGCAGGAACCTTTCGAATGTCCCGGCGTCGGTGTAAAAACAAACCGGTTGCCGCCCCAGTAAAACTCCATTCCCGATTCAAACATCACATCCGTATGACACTCATATTCCCCGAATTCGGAAAGAAATTTCGGAAGATAATTTGTGCCGTTCTTTCTATCTTTTTCCGCGATGGACATAGCAATCGTTAAAGGACGGTTGTTTTTCTTGTTTCCTATTGCTTTCGCGGCAAGTTCAGAGCAAACAAGGCTGACTTTAAATCGCTTTTTAAGCCATGGAACACCGCAGGTATGATCGGGATGCTCATGTGTCAGGAAAACCGTTATGTCTTTAACGTTTTCTTTCGCCAGTAAAGACAAAGCTTCCTCATCAGGATGCGGATCAACAATCAACGCTTCGCCGCGACGGATCAGAACGTACATATTCGTTCCCACCCATTCCGATTCAAAACGGTAAACCGTCAATCCGTCAACCTGATGCGTTTCCATGATTAGAACTCGACACCGTATTTGGTCGACAGGATTTCCTTGCCTTTTTCAAAACTGGACAAGTCAATGATGTCTTCCGGTTCCATCATAATGTCAAAGGCGGATTCCAAAGCCGCCGTCAATCCCATATGACCGACGGAATCCCAAGCTTCGATCGCTTGATATTTCAATGTCTTTGCCGTTTCCGCATCAACATCGAACGCTTCAACGAAAGCATTGGTATATTTTTCCAAGTTTGTCATTTTTAATTTACTCCTTAATCAAGTTGAACCACCGTCAACGCGAATAACCTGGCCGTTAATAAAGGCGGCTTCGTCAGACGATAAAAAATAAACTGTGTTTGCAATTTCTTCCGGTTTGGCTTTTCGTTTCATCGCGCAGTTTTTTAATAAATTTCCGCCGGATTTATTTTCAAAAGAGACTATCATATCCGTCTCGGTTGCACCGGGAGCTACGGCATTAACACGAATGCCCCATTGAGCCATTTCCGAAGAAAGCGCTTTCGTAAAACCGATTACTGCGGCTTTGCTGGCGCCGTATGCACAATGCGCCGGATAAGCGTCAATTCCGCCGATAGAAGCCATATTGACGATCGCCCCGGAATGTTGGCGCGTCATCATTTTTAAAACCAACTGGGTTAAAGTCATTACCGAAAAAACATTGACTTCAAATGTTTCGCGTATTTTTTGTTCGGGCGTTAATTGAAATAAATCGATAAAAGCAATTCCGGCATTGTTCACCAGAACATCGATTTTCTTTTTAGAAGCCCAAATTTGTTTAAAACCGGTTTTAATTGATTCTGAAGACGTCAAATCAAAATAAATAGGTTCTATCCAAACACCGTTTTTATCGGCGATTTCTTTTAATTCATCTTCAAATTCCTTTTTCGGCGAACGGGCACACGCCCAGATATTGCATCCTTCTTTGGCGAATTTTTTCAAAATTGCCTTGCCGATACCGCGGTTTGAACCGGTAATAATGACATTTTTTTCCATTGACAGTCCTTTCATGCCGAAATGATCAAGCGGGACATCGCTTCAACCATATTCAAGCCGTCCCACAAAATAGAAATATCCATCGTATGTCCTAACGGGATAACGCGATCTCCGCCACGGGCGCCGCTGTTTTTTATGACATTTTTCAAAGCCTGTTTATCAACGCCGAAGTACGCTATCGTCTGACAAGGCTTTGTTAAAATCGGAACGATTTCGTTTAAATCGTATGCGTCATATTCAAAAAACAATCCGCCGCTTTCTTTAAAATTCATCAGATCCGGAGTGAGCTTTTCCACCTGAACACGGACAACACGATTGGATTTTCCGATACGCTTAACTTTATTGCCGCTGACAGCCAACCGGCATAAAGCGTCCAATTTATCTACGACTTTAATAACGGGCAGTTCATACTCTTTTTCCGCGATTTGTTGAAAAGCGTCCCAAAAACGTTCTTTTGCTTTTTCAATTTCCTTTCCCGTCCAGACGACCAGACGCGGCGAGCTGCATGCATTTTGGTCGGTATAAAGCGTGTCGATATAAAATCCTTTTGCTGTCTGTTCCGCATTCGATTTTAAATAAACGTCCGCATCAATGACCGCTAAAGAATGTCTGTCCGCAAAACAGTATTCAATCGCACGCGGCGGAAGTTCAGCTTTGCGAATATTCGCAATCGTTCTGTTGCCGCCCCAGATCAGCCTTAAATCGCACATCGAAGACAAACCTTGCGTGATATCGTCGTTATGCGGATAACGAACAACCTGCACATACGGTTTCATATCGGGATATTTTGTATCGGCGACTTTATTGATAGCATCGCAAATGATACCGACCTGAGAAAAAGGTTTATCGGATACGCGAACAATATTGATATTTCCCGCTAATAAAGCATCCGTGAAAGAAACGGCAAAATTAACCGGAACATTTGAAGGCGCAATATGCAAGGCGATACCACGACCGATACGGCTTTCGGCATTATGAACTTGTTCCTTCAACCGTGTTAAAGACGATTTTCTAAGAAAAAAAGCATAAGCGGCAACATCGGGGTAATTTTTTGTCCGAGAATCCTTTAAAATTTCATTAGACATTTCAGACAAAAAAGAAACAGCGGCGTCGGAAAAAACAGGAAGAACCTTTGTTTCAGTTGCTTTTTCCAGACATTCCCGATTTCCGGTCAAAAAGGTAATATCGTTAAAATTTTGCTGCATAGGTATCACTGCACCCCCTTAATTCCGCGTGTTTGATACGTCCCAAGACTTGAATGT
>JAFYCE010000016.1 GCA_017539865.1 Alphaproteobacteria bacterium | reverse complement strand
TACATTTCGACGTCAACGCCGTCTATGACGTCCACGCGGACAAATCGGACTTCCGCATCAAAAGAAACGGCGACGTCATCAAAGAAAACGGCTCGCGCCTGCACCGCGCCGGCGGGGAAGCCGGCATCGGCGCGTCCTACACCCGCGGCGCTTGGACGATCGACGCCGATTATTTCGCACAGGTCCGAAAAGACTTCGCAGACCAGTCCGTCATGCTCAAAATCAATTATTCTTTCTGATGATAAAAGCGAAAGATAAAGGGCGGGATTTTTATCCCGCCCGCCCTTCGCTTTACAACAAACATCACCCGGTAAAAACTGTCGTCCTATCCCTTTTCCGTAATGTGCGTTCCGTTTAAAAAAGTTCCGAAATTTTTTAGAACTTTTATTTCTATTTTTCCATTGTATCCAGCACAACGGCCGCGGCTTTACTGCTCGGAGAAACCGGATCGTCCGCCCCTAACAGTTTTAAAACATTAAAAGCATCGCGAAGCTGTGCCTGACGGTATTCTTCATCATCCAACAATTTTTCAGCTTCCGCCGCAAGATTTTCAACCGTACAGTCTTCCAACAAGTATTCTTTAACAATCTCACGATCTGCCAAGATATTCACCAGATTGGCAAATTTCCCCTTAACCAGTCTTCTGGCCAGCCAAGAACTGATCGGGTTCATTTTATAGGCGATCGTGTAAGGCACTTTTGCCATCGCCAATTCCAAAGCCACCGTACCGGACGCCGCTAAAGCCGCATCACACGCCGCAAACGCATCATAACGATCAGTTTCCCCCGTCACGATATGAACAGGCAAAGCCCAATCGGCTGTCGCTTCGCGCACCGCTTTTTCCACCGTTACAACAGTCGGAATCACAATGTGCATTTCAGGGTATTTTTCAGCCAATCCGGCAATAGTTTCCTTAAAAATTGGCAGCAGATATTTTGTTTCCGAACGCCTTGACCCCGGCAAAACGCATAACAGCTTCGTTTGTTCCGGAATGTCGTTTCCCTTACGAAAAGCGGTTCCGTCACCTTTCGCCGCACCGCCTTCAACGACGGGATGACCGACAAAATCGACTTTTAAGCCATACGGCTGAAAATATTTCGCTTCATACGGCAGCAGAGCCATCAAGCGGTCGATGTACCTGCCGCACGTCCTCGCCCGCCGTTTTTTCCACGCCCACACCTGCGGCGCGACATAGTGTATTTGCGGAATACCGGTATTTAAAGAACGCAAGCCTTTATTAACTCTGGCGGAAAAACTCCAACTATCCACAGTAACGACGACATCCGGCTTTTTAGCAACGATATCGTCAACCGTTTGACGGATTCGCGCCATAATGCGGGGAATGGACGGTATGACCTCGGCCACCCCCATAACGGCCAGTTCCGAAGAATCAAACAGGCTTTCAAACCCGTTCGCCATCATCGTTTCCCCGCCGATGCCGGCAAAACGTACTTTACCGTTTGTTTTCTTTATCAAAGCTTTCATCAAACGCGAAGCCAGCAAATCGCCGGACGGTTCGCCGGCAATCAGATAAACAAGCATTTTCTTATCCTGCGTCATCGCATTTCACTCCGACAATGAATATTCCGAGTTCATCGGCTTTAGCGATAACGGTCGCCCTGTCCGCCACTAATGCGTTTCCGGCTTGAATGGCAATGCCGCGCAAACCGGCATCATGAACGTTAAGGACGGTCCGAACCCCGATAGTCGGCAAATCCGCACGCTTTTCCTGATGCGGTTTTTTGGTTTTCACCAAAACGCCGCCGACGCCTTCGCGTTTCAAATCCTTACACCGCCCGATCAACGCATCCGTTCCTTCAACGGCTTCAACGCCCAAAACGATTCCCTGCTGAACGATGACGGATTGACCGACATCCAACGCCCCCAGCCCCAAAGCGATTTTAATGCCGTGCCGAATATCGTTCCAAGCTTGTTCATCGGGTTCAACTTTTCCCCAAACGCCTTCATCCGCCAACAAATCGGGCATAACGTCATGAATACCGATGAATTGAAAACCTTCCGCTTCAATCTCTTTGATTACCGCCGACAGTAAATTGTCGTCTCCGAATGCTTTAAAGCCGATTTTAATCAGAAACTTTGTCGACCACCAGTCCAGCCGGAGCTGAAACAAAGACGGACGCCGGACACCGCCGATCATCACAATCTGACGAACGCCGTTCTTTTTAAAATAAGCGATGGCTTTTCCGGCTTCGCCCATCCGGCACCACAAGCAATCTTCACCTTCCGCCGTTTCGGGCAAGGCAAAATCTTTCAAGCAGACCAACGAATAAGGACGACCTTCTTTCCGACAGCGGTCTATCAACTGCTTCGGAAGAGTGCCGCCCCCGGCAATAATACCCAGTTTTTCAGCCATATCACTCCGCTATCGACGCTTTCGAAGCCGGCTGCATAAAACCGCGTTTATAATCCGTCTGCATAAACGTCACAATATCTTGAACCGGTTCGCAATCGGGATACGTTTCCGATACACGCTTGATCCGGTCGGAAAGCGTCCCTTCTCCTTTAAAGATTTCTGAAACGGCCAAACGCAGATTGGTAATCGTTTGAAGAGAAAATCCGCGGCGTTTCAGACCGATGATATTCACGCCTTCCAATCCCGTTTGCGAAATCAGGGAATACGGAATCACATCGCGCGTTATCGGACACATTCCGCCGACCATCGCATGCGCGCCGATACGCGTGAACTGATGTACGGCTGATAATCCGCCGATAATCGCATTGTCGCCGACTTTAACGTGACCGGCCAACGTTGCGTTGTTCGACATGATAATATTGTTGCCGACCACGCAATCGTGCGCAATATGAACGCCGATCATAAACAATCCGTTGTCACCGACAACCGTCACGCCTTTATCGTCGGGCGTTCCCGGCTGCATCGTTGCGTATTCGCGGATGGAATTGTTTTTTCCGATAACCAGCTTGCCTTTCTTTCCCTTATCCTTCAAATCCTGATTTTTTCCACCGATCGCAGCGAACGGACTGATTTCCGTATTTTCGCCGACGACCGTATCGCCGCCAACCCAAACATGGGAAATCAACTTCACACCGGCTTTCAATTCGACTTGAGAACCGACAAAACAATAAGGACCGATTTCAACATCTTCGGCGATTGATGCTCCGTCTTCAATAATGGCGGTAGGATGTATTTTTATCATGCTTTTTGCTTTTCATCAAAAATCATTGCCATCAAAACCGCTTCAGCATGCAAAACACCGCCAACGCTCGCTTCGGCGCGGAAACGATAAACGCCCCGTCGCGACTGCTCCAGTTTCAAATGCATTGACAGCTGATCCCCCGGCAAAACAGGCTTGCGGAATTTGGCGGATTCAATACTCATAAAGAAAACGCCTTTCTTTTTGCCTTCCGGCTGACCGTGCATGGCAATGACCGCAGCCGTCTGCGCCATCGCTTCAATGATCAAAACCCCCGGCATGACCGGATTATCCGGAAAATGACCGGTGAATTGCGGTTCGTTTATCGTGACGTTTTTCACCCCGATGCCTTCGGCACCTTCTTCAATGATAGAAACCTTATCCACTAACAAGAAAGGATAACGATGAGGAAGCAATTTTAAAATTTCATTGATTCCGACTTCTATTGTTTTATTTTCTTCCATTATTTTATTTCCTTATTTCTTATAAGCTTTTTCAGCGTTGCGGCCTGACGCATGAAATCTTTCAAAGGAACGGCCGGCGTTCCCATCAATTTTTCCATCGGTCCGACATCCTGAATAATACCGGACTGAGCCGCAATCTGCGCTCCGCTGCCGATATTCAAATGGCCGGCGACACCGGCTTGTCCTGCCAAAACGACGAAATCCCCGAGTTTTGTACTTCCCGCGACACCGACTTGAGAAACAATTACGCAACATTTGCCCGTTTGAACGTTATGTCCGAATTGAATCAAATTATCCATACGCGTTCCGTCGCCGATTTTCGTATCATCCAACGCACCGCGGTCGATACACGTATTCGCTCCGATTTCCACATCGTTTCCGATAATCACGCGCCCCAACTGGGGGATCTTCGTATGCCCGTTCGGGCTCATAAAGAAACCGAAACCGTCCTGTCCGATTCTGGCGCCGGGGTAGATATAGACCTGATTGCCGGCCAATGTGTACTGAACGGAAGCGTTTTCCCCGACAATACAATCATTTCCCATCACGACATTATCACCGATGACCGCGTTCGGACGGATATGACAATTCTTTCCCAAAGTCACATTCTCGCCGATAACGGCACCGGCGTCGATTTTCGATCCCTCGCCGATTTTTGCGCTTTCCGCAACGATTGCCTTGGGATGAATGACTGTTTTTTCAACTTTTTGCGCCGGATAGAATGCGGCGGCGACCAATCCGTATGAACGGTAAGGCTCATTTGACAGCAATACCGCTGTTCCTTGCGGGGCGGATGCGGCAAAATCGGGATGAACGATACATGCGCCGGCTTTTGTCTTTTCCAAATCGCCAATATATTTTTTGCTTAATAAAAAGCTGATATCCGTTTGTTTTGCGTCATGTAACGAACAGACGTTCTCGATTGTTTTATCCGCCTCTTCCGGTTTCAGAAGTTCGCACTGACCGATTTCGGCCAACTGTTTCAGCGTAAAAATTCCCGCTTTTTTAAAAAAACGATTATCGGGCATGGTCTCTCCGCTTATTTGGATTTTTTACCGGACTTTGTCTTTTTGGACGATTTTGAAGCTTCTTTTTCTTTAGCTTTAGCCAGAGAAACCTTTTCCAATTCGACCTTCGGCATTTTTTTATTCAAGCGTTCAATGGCGTCTTCCGTAATATCCAAATTCTCATCCGTATAGAATGCGTTCGCCGAATTTAAAATAGCGTTGAAGCCTTTTTCTTCAGCCAATTCTTTAACGACGGGCGAGATTCCCTTTTCTTTGACGGAAACGACGGCTTCCAAGAAATTCTTCTGCAATTTTGCACTGGCTTCCTGAGCGCGTCTTTTCAGATCTATTTCCGCGCCATTGATTTCGTCAAGCTGTTTTCCGACTTCTTCCTGAGACAAAGAGGAAGCCTTCCCCTGCAATTCCTGCCTTTGGGATAAGATTTTTTCAGCCTCCCTTTCAACATCGACTTTCAAAACGGCCAATATTTTATCACGCTGCATCTGCAGTCCCTGTAAAGCCGTTGATTTCTGAGCCAGTTCCGGATCATTGATAAAGCCGATTTTATCCGCCATTGCCGTATCGGCAAAGAAAACGCAAGCCAAAGCTATTGAAAGACTGATTTTTTTATTCATTTCTAAAATCCCCATCCAAAGTTCAAACGAAAAAATTCTGTTTCATCAAAGCGTTCCCGCATAATCGGGCGCGCATAATCGACGTTGATCGGCCCCATCGGCGAAGCCCACACAAAGCCGATTCCGATACTACCACGCAATTTTGAAGAATACCACATCTGAGTTGCATCAAATCCGCTGGGTTTTCCGACCATGCCGAAATCGGCGAAAATCTTTCCTCTCATACCGAATTCGCTGGGCAGCCCCAGAGGGAACATCAACTGGGCTCCGGCCGTTGCCTGCCAATTGCCGCCCAAAGCATCGTCCCCGACTTTTGAACGCGCTGTCACGCCGCCGTCTTCAAAACCGCGCAGTGTTCCGCCGCCCAAAAAGTAGCGGTTGTTCAAACGGACATCCTGCCCTATGCCGACAATATATCCCGCTGAAGACGACAGACCCAAAACCCATTTATCCGACAACGGAATATAATACCCCGTGCTGAAATCCGTCCGCAAATAACGCGTATCGCCGCCAAAACCGGCCAGATCGTTGGACAATGAAACATAATATCCTTCCGACGGCGTATAACGGTTGTCCAGATAATCCCAGAAAAGCGTCTGACTGACCATTGATGTGACGGTTTTTCCTTCCTGTTCTTTAACGTAAATGGAAGCCCCCTCCTTGACATCCATAATTTTATCCTGCCGAAGCGTGTATTTAACCGTATGGGAAAGTTCTTCGGTATATTTCCAGCTCAAAGAAACAGAGGAACCGACCATTTCCGAATCATACGAGCTGCGGCTGGAGTAGTTGCGCGTCAAATAGAAAACATCAAATCCCAAAGACAGTTCGCGATCCAAAAACCACGGTTCGACGAAACTGATGTCAAACAGCGTTTTCTTTTCCGCCACCGATGCTGAAACGCCAAGTCTGCGGCCGGTTCCCAGAAGATTGTTTTCCTGCAGGGAAATTTCGGCCAACGGCCCGTCATACGAAGACCAACCGACCCCCAGCTTTAACGAACCGGTCGATTTTTCAGAAACCTCCGTTTTTAAAACAGCGCGATCGGGAGCATTTTGAGACTGCTCAACATCCATCGTGACGCGATCAAAATAATTTAAATTTTCAATACGCTGCTTTGACCGGCGAATTTTGGAAGGACTGTACGCGTCCCCTTCCGCAAAACGGAATTCACGGCGGATGACGCGATCCCGCGTCCGGCTGTTTCCGGTAATTTGAATTTCATCAATAAACAGATGACGACCCTCTTTGACTTTAAACGTCAAATCGACGACATCCTCGCCTTCATGCTTTTTGGTTTCGGAAGAAACGTCGACAAACGGGAAACCTTTCGCGCCGATGGCATTAATCAAAGCCAGTTCGCTGTTTTCGATCTTGACATTGCTATACCATGTTCCGGTTTTAACGGAAACGGCATCCGCCACCGTATCCGCATTCAATCCTTTCAATTCCGAAACCACTTTGATTTCGCCGATTTTATAGCGCGGCCCTTCATCCAGCACCAACGTCAGATAAAAATCTTCGCGATTGGGCGACAACTCGGCGGAAGCTGACACAATATTGAAATCCATATATCCGTGACGCCGGTAAAAACGGCGCAACAGTTCCTGATCATACGCAAAACGGTCGGGATCATACGTATCCATGGAAGTAAACCATCTGTACCAGCGGTTTTCCTTGGACAGCATTTCCTCTTCCAACTCCGTTGCGCTGAAAGCACGGTTGCCGATAAAATCGATTTTTCGAATGAACGTTTCCGCCCCTTCGTTGATTTCAAAAACGACATCCAACCGGTTCTGCGATTGTTCAATGATTTTAGGTTCGACTTGCGCCGAATAGCGTCCCAAGCGTTTATACAATTCCAGAATACGCTGCGTATCCCGTCTGACTTTGGAGCGTGTAAAAACGGAACGCGACCGTAAACTCAATTCATCCAGCAACTGCTGTTTTTTTATTTTTTTGTTTCCTTCAAAGGCTATTCTGTTCACGATCGGATTTTCAACCAAATCGACTTTTAAAACGTCGCCATCCATGGAAAGGCGGACATCTGCGAACAATCCCGTTGAAAACAAGGATTTCAATCCTCTGTCAAGCTGTTCGTCCGATACGTTATCCCCCTTGCGAATCATCAGATAAGTCAAAACCGTTTCCGGCTCGATGCGCATAATGCCGCTGATTTCGATTTTTTCAACAAACTTCCCTGCGGCCGCCGCTAAAGACGGAACCGAAAGCAATATTGTCATCAATGTAAAAACAAACAGCTTTTTCAAATGGATACCTAACGGAACAATCGTGTGAATATACGGACAATATCATTCCATGACGTGACAATCAACAAACAAAGCAACAGCCCTATGCCTATGTTCAAAGCCATATTCTGCACTTTTTCACCAATCGGGCGACGGATGACGGCCTCAATCCCGTAAAACAGCAAATGACCGCCGTCCAAAACGGGAATCGGAAGCAAATTCACCAGACCGATTCCGATAGAAACCTGAATGATGAACAGAACAAAACTGATAAAACCGCCTCTGGCCGCGTCGCCGGAAGCTTCCGCTATGCCCAAAGGCCCGCGCATATCGTCGGCGGAACGTTGCCCCGACAAAATGCGTTTCAAAATAATCAATGTGTCTTTAGTAATCGTCCACGCTTCCTTAACGGATTCGGAAAAAGCCTGCGGCACGGAAACCGAACGGTAATGCTCCTGCGTCATTACGGCTTGAACGCCTAAAACGGCTCCGCCCGTTTCAGATTTCAAATGTGCGGTCAGATGAACCTTCTTATTATCACGCAAAACGGTGATTTCCAACGTTTTATCCAACTGGACGAAACGGCGGACATCGCTGAATTCTTTTATTTTTTCACCGTTGATGACTTCAATGAGGTCGCCTTTTTGAATACCGGCCTGCGCAGCCGCCGATCCTTCGCTGACCGCCGAGATGACGGGAGGCACTTCAATCACGCCGTAAACAGAAAAGAAAACCGTCAAAAGAACGATAGCAAAAATATAGTTCATTGCCGGCCCTGCAAAGGAAATTACGGCTTTTTTCCATAAAGCCTGATGAGGAAAAGAAACTTTTTTCTCTTCGTCGGTAAACGCTTTTGCCTTCTCATCCGCCTTTGCGCTGGAAGCATCCGCGTCACCGAACATCTGAACGTATCCGCCCAGAGGAATCAGACAGATTTTCCATTCCGTCCCTTTCTTATCCGTGTGCGACCACAGAACTTTTCCGAAGCCCAGAGAAAACTGTTCAACCTTTACGCCACAGCGCCGCGCCGCAAAAAAATGCCCGTATTCGTGCACAATCACGACCAAAGAAAGAACGATTAAAAAAGAAAGCGGATATAGCAAAGTTAAAAAAGCGGACATTATCGTTTAATCCTTTCTTCTATGCAACGGCGAGCGTCTTCCCGCGCCTTACGATCTGCCGCAATGACCTCCTCTATTGTCGTCACCGGCGTCAAAACGGCGTTTTCAACAACATTTTCCACCGTGCGGACAATATCCAAAAAGCCGATTTTCCGGTTCAAAAAAGCCCCGACGGCCACTTCGTTTGCGGCATTCATGACAGCCGTCGCCGTCTGCCCTTTTGCCAGACATTCCGTGGCCAAACGCAAAGCCGGAAAACGTTCTTCATCCGGATGAGAAAACGTCAGAGCGGCAATTTTCGTGAAATCCAACCTCTCCGTCGGAGAGTCCATTCTTTCGGGATAGGCCAACGCATACGCAATCGGCGTGCGCATATCCGGCATCCCCATGTGTGCCAGAACGGAACCGTCCTTATAGCCGACGGCGCTGTGAACGATGGATTGAGGATGAACCAACACCTCGATTTTTTCCGCCGGAAAACCAAACAAATGACAAGCTTCGATGATTTCCAGCCCCTTGTTCATCATGGTTGCGGAATCAACGGAAATCTTCGCCCCCATGTTCCAGTTCGGATGAGCGACCGCCTGTTCCGGCGTAACTTTTTCCATAAACGCCAAATCCTTTTCGCGGAAAGGCCCGCCCGACGCCGTCAGCAAAATCCTGTCAACAGCGTTGCGATGCTTTTCCTCCAATGTCTGAAAGATTGCACTGTGTTCCGAATCCACGGGAACAAGCGTTGTTTTAAAGTCTTTGATCGCTTTCATCACGATTTCGCCGGCACAAACAAGCGTTTCCTTGTTTGCCAAAGCCAATGTTTTACCGCGTTTAACGACTTCCATCGTCGGAATCAATCCCGCGGCGCCGACAATTGATGACATTGTCCAATCCGCGTCTTCGGCCGCTGCGGCGGCGACCGCTTCATCGCCGGCTTCGATACGAACGCCTTTGCCGTCCAAAAGCTCTTTCAGTTCGGCGTATTTATCCTTGCTTGCCGTCACCGCCGTTTCCGCTTTCAACAAAACGGCCTGTTCCGCCAACAACGAAACGTTCCGGTTACCGGTCAGAGCCTTGACCCGATACAAATCGGGATGACGGCGGATGACATCCACCGTACTTTTGCCGATGGAACCTGTAGAGCCAAGTATCGTAATACTTTTTTCAGACATTTCCTACCCCCAGAAATTCAAGTCGGGACAAATGAAAACAACAATGATCACAACAATCGGAGCCACCGCCAGCAAAGCGTCCGTCCGGTCGAAAATGCCGCCGTGTCCGGGGATAAGATTGCTGGAATCCTTGACGTTCAGATAACGTTTTATCCATGATTCGAACAAATCCCCGCCTTGGGAAACCGCCCCCAACACTGCGGAAACAATCATAACGGGGATATAGGCCGCCTCACCGAATTTAGCGCACAAAGCCCCCCAAACGGCCGACGTCAGCATACCGCCTATCAATCCCGCCCACGTTTTTTTCGGGCTGATTTTCGGACACAGCTTGGGACCGCCGATTGTTTTACCGAATAAATAGGCTCCCGTATCCATCGCCCAAACCGTCCCCAACAGCCAAATTGTGCAGATAAAGCCGTAATTTTGCAAGATGAATGCCAAAGAAATCACCGGATAGGACGAATATAAGACACCGAACGGGAACAATTTTTCATGCTCAAGCTGCAATTTTTTTGCCGCGACATACAAAACGGCCGTCATAACCGCCGGCAGGCTCCACGCGACGACGGCGTTCATATCCAAGATAAAAACGCTGCAAATCCCCGTCACGGCGATCAGCATTCCCAAAACGGAAAACCGTTTCAGGACGAGCTTTTCCCATTCCCATCCCATAACCGTCAAAGCCGCGGCGCATAACAGTTCGAACCACGGGGAAGCGAAATAAAGAGCCAAAACGGGCAACGGCAATAAGGCGCAAGCCGAAAAAATTCTTTGTTTTAACATAGAAACTCCTTATTTCACTTTGCCGAAACGGCGATGTCGGGCGGCGTATTCATCCAAAGCCGCCGTAAAGTCTTTTTCCGTACAATCCGGCCATAACGTATCTAAAAAAACATATTCGGAATAAGCGGACTGCCACAACAAAAAATTACTGATTCTTTTTTCCCCGCTGGTACGGATCACCAGATCGGGATCGGGGATATCAGGCATATACATAGCGGAAGCAAAAGCTTTTTCATTGATTTCTTCCGGTTTGATCTTTTGATTGACGGCCATTTGCGCCAAACGCCGCGCCGTATCGGCGATTTCCTCCCTGCCGCCGTAGCTGATGGCCAGTATCAAGCGCAGTTTTTCCTGTTCGGGAGGCAAGTTTCCGGAAACCGTTTTACTCATCAGCTCCCGTATTTTTTCCGGCAATAATTCCGTATGCCCCAAAAAAGAGATATTTATCCCTTTGTCGCGAAACGGTTTGATTTCTTTACGCAAATAGTTTTCCAACAAAGAAAACAAGGCGTTCACTTCCGTTTTCGGACGGTTCCAGTTTTCAGAGGAAAAACAAAACAACGTCAAATAGCGGACACCCGCCGACAGACAGGTATCCGCCAGTTTTTCAACGACTTTGACGCCTTCCCGATGTCCGGCCGTACGCGGTAAGGCGCGCTTTTTCGCCCAACGGCCGTTACCGTCCATAATGACGGCGACATGAGCGGGAATTGTTTGTTCTTTTTTCATCAGACCTGCTTGATTTCCTGTTCTTTGGCTTTCAGCATTTCGTCCATGGCTTTGATTGTGGAATCGGTCAAAGTCTGGATTTCCGTTTCATATTTTTTCTGTTCGTCTTCTGAAATCTCGCCGTCTTTCTGCATTTTTTTGACGGCATCCATTGCGTCGCGACGGATGTTACGAACGGCGATACGCGCCTGCTCCGTATATTTTGCGGCGATTTTTGTCAGTTCTATGCGGCGTTCTTCATTCAGCGGCGGAATGGGAATACGGATCAGCTGACCGTCGTTCATCGGATTCAATCCCAGTTCGGAAGATCGGATTGCCTTTTCGACCGATTTAACCAAAGAACGATCCCACACCTGAACCGACAGCATACGTGATTCGGGAACGCTGACCGTTCCGACTTGCGCCAACGGCGTCATCGCGCCGTACGCTTCAACCATGATACCGTCCAACAAAGCCGTGGAAGCACGTCCCGTCCTTAAGCCGGAAAAGTCTTTTTTCAAAGCTTCCGTCGTTTTATCCATACGAGTGCGCGCATCCTGTTTTACTGCACTATAATCCATTTATTTTCTCCTTATTCGGCATCAGTAATAACGGTAAAAGCCCCTTCGCCCGCCAAAGCGCGATACAAAGCTTTCTTTTCGTGCATCGAGAAAACAACGATTGAAATATTGTTGTCCCGAGCCAAAGCGACGGCGGAAGCGTCCATTACCTTTAAATTTTTTACCAGCACTTCATCATAGGTGACTTTTTCAAACCGGACAGCATTTTTATCTTTTTTCGGATCGGCGGAATAAACGCCGTCCACTTGCGTGGCTTTAAAAATGGCTTCGCATCCCATTTCCGCCGCGCGCAAAGCCGCCCCCGTATCCGTGGTAAAGAAAGGATTTCCCGTTCCTGCGGCGAAAATGATCACACTGCCGTCCGCCAGTTTCTTTTTCACGCGGGGCTGGACGTAGGGTTCGCAAATTGTCGGCATCATCACGCCGGAAACGACGCGCGCAGGGACGCCGATTCGCTCCAAAGCATCCTGCATGGCTAAAGAATTGATGACGGTTGCCAACATTCCCATGTGATCGGCGCGCACCCTGTCCATACCGCCGGCTGCGCCGGAAAGGCCCCTGAAAATATTGCCGCCGCCGATAACAACGGCGATTTGAACGCCGGCATCATGCACGGCCTTGATTTCCCGAGCGATGGAAGCCAGCATATTTTCATCAAGACCGAAGCTTTTGTCGCCCATCAGACCTTCGCCCGATAATTTTAACAAAATCCGTTTATATTTCATGTTCCGCTCTGTTTTTCGTATTAAAAAAACGGCGGGAATGAAAACGTCCCGCCGTTTTAAAAGCTTGATTATTTACCGGCCGCGGCGGCAACCTCTGCCGCGAAATCTTCCTGTTTCTTTTCAATGCCTTCGCCCAAAGCGAAACGGGCGAACGCTTTCAGTTCGACAGGAGCGCCGACTTCCTTGGCGGCTTCCGCGACGACGTCTTTGATCTTCTTCTTATCGTCCATAATGAAGAACTGTTCGTTTAAAACGATTTCTTCATGGAATTTGCGGATACGACCGACCATCATTTTTTCAATGACTTCGGCAGGTTTTGTTTTGCCCGTCTTGGCCTGTTCTTCCTTAATCTGGTCTTCGACGACCTTCTTTTCGCGGGCTTCCATATCCGCCGGAACATCGGCAACGTTCAAGCAGACCGGAGCGGCGGCGGCCACGTGCATAGCCAAATTCTTCGCCAACTTTTCCAAAGCGGCTTTGTCACCCGTCGATTCCAAAGCGACCAACGTGCCGATCTTGCCCAGACCGTCGGCGATGGCACCGTGCATATAACCGACAACGACACCGTCGTTCACGGAAACTTTTGCGCAGCGGCGCAAATTCATGTTTTCGCCGATCTTCGCGATCAAATCCGTCAAAGCGCCTTGAACGTCTTTTCCGTCAGCAAAAGCGGTCGTTTTCAACGTTTCGACATCGCCGTTCCCTTTCAGGGCGATATCGGCGGTGGAAACGACAAAATTCTGGAACAATTCGTTTTTGGAAACAAAGTCCGTTTCGGAGTTGACTTCGACGACGACGCCTTCTTTTCCCGCTGTTTTGACGGCGACCAAGCCCTGAGCGGCGACGCGTCCGGCTTTCTTTGCGGCGGAAGCCAACCCTTTTTTACGCAGCCAGTCAACGGCTTTTTCAATATCACCGGCGGCTTCGGACAAAGCCTTCTTGCAATCCATCATGCCCGCGCCCGTCTTTTCGCGCAGTTCCTTAACAGCGGCGGCTGTAATTTCGGCCATTTATTTTTCCTTTCAAAATAATCTCTTATTTACACAGGAATGGCGGCGGAACAAAGCCACCGCCATCCCTCAAGTTTTCAAAATCAAGCTTCGGCTTTTTCCTCGTCAGCGACGGCTTCAACTTCTTCCACCGCCTTTTCCTGAGCGCCCAAATCGACGCCGGCAGCGGCCATTTCAGCCTGAATGCCGTCCAGAACGGATCCGGAGACCAAATCGCAATACATATTGATTGCGCGAATCGCATCATCATTGCCCGGAATCGGGAAATCGATTCCGTCAGGATCGGAATTCGTATCGCAAATTGCGATGACGGGGATTCCCAGACGTTTGGCTTCATGCAAAGCCAAGCCTTCTTTGACTGTGTCAATGACAAAGATCAAATCGGGACGACCGCCCATATCCTTGATTCCGCCCAAAGAACGATCCAATTTTTCGCGTTCGCGGGAAATGTTCAGCTTTTCTTTTTTCGTCAAGCCTTCGAATTCGCCCTTTTCCTGTTTAGCGTCGATTTCTTTCAAGCGACGGATGGACTGGGAAACCGTTTTCCAGTTGGTCAGTGTGCCGCCCAACCAGCGATGGTTGACGTAATACTGACCGCAGCGTTCAGCCGCTTCGCGTACCGGCTGTTGAGCCTGCGTTTTTGTACCGACGAACAGGATGCGTCCGCCCTGAGCCGCCGTATCACGGACAGCCTGCATGGCGCGGTAGAGCATCGGAACCGTCTGCTGCAAATCAATGATGTGGACATTGTCGCGCGTACCGAAGATATACTGTTTCATCTTCGGGTTCCAACGACGTGTGTTGTGACCAAAATGGACGCCAGATTCAATCAGCTGACGCATTGTAAATGTAGGAAGTGCCATATTTTACCTCTTTTCCGGTTAAACCTCCGCAGGCAGAAGAGCCGGAAGAACCATTCCCCCGACACCGGAGCGAGCCGCCTTTTTCAAAACCGCCCGCCACACCTGCGTGTGAAATCAGCGTCTTTTTTATCCTGCTTTTCACCTTTTGGCAAGAGATAAAATCACTTTTTTGGACACAAGAAACAGAGTGTAAGCGCTTGATATACACACACAACGAAAGCCCTTTCAACAGGCGGCGGATAAAATAACGCGAAAGATTGTCGTGTCAAGTGTCTGCCGATTCTATTAAACCGGAGAGAACCGATGAGGAAGAAACGGTCGAGTCGCTATCGGGCGGAACAAAAAAAACGACATTATTTTTTTTATTTCCGGATAAAAAAGACCGGATATCGTTTTTTATATAAATCCCTTTAAAATCAGATAGTTCCGACGGACGGAAGTGCGTTAAAAAAAACACCCTTTAATATCAACGGTCGAGGTTGAAACGTTTTTGGCGGAAAACCTTGATTTTTCAACCTTACGTTTACCTGAAAAAGGCTATACAATAAAAGGTGGTGTTTTTATTTACGGACGGAGGGTGAAAGATGTTGACCCAAACGGCGTTGGGGATATTGAATTCCCGATATGCGGCCGTGCTGCGGCATTGCCGGTTTATCATCATGGCTGCGATGTTTTATCCCTCCTTTGTCTATGCGGCGGAATATTACGG
>JAFYCE010000106.1 GCA_017539865.1 Alphaproteobacteria bacterium | reverse complement strand
GTCCGAAAGCAAAAAAAGCCGCAAAGACATCATCCAATACCGTATATTTCTTTTCAGCAAACGCTGTGCGAATCAACTGGCAGGGAAAGGATAAATCGCCGGATAAAGCCGGCAAGCGATCAAAATCGATAAACAAATCGTTTTGTTCCAGAAGCGGCCGCGCCCGTTCCTCCAACATTCTGGCCTTGTCGGCGGGAGAAATGTCAAAGCCGGCAAAAAAAGAGCCGGATGATATGAAAAACGGCGTTATTTTGGCCTGAATGGCGCACTCCCGCAAGGAAATCCGTAACTGATGCCATACGATATACGACCACAGACAACTGATGTCTAAAATAAAATCGATAGTCATTATTTCTAGTGTCCGGTTTTTTTTCCATTCTTCTCTCTTTTTGTGTATAAAATGTTAAAAAAACGGAACGGAATCGGAAAATGGGACGTTTAAAGGATTTTATGGATAAGGTGGAACGCGGCGAAGAGGATGATTCCGAAGTCGATCGTGCCGCCGAACAGGAAGCTTTGCTGAACCGGCAAAAAGAAACGGATTTGGCACGCGCTCAAGCCCGTTCCGTTTTCCGTCCGATTAAAAAGGAATTGCGACATTCCCAAATTGAAGGCCGCTATATCCGTCCGGAAGAAATCAAAAAAGAGGTCGAAAAGTTTGAAGCCGCCAAACGTGAGGCCGCCCGAAAGAAAGGTCTTCTGGGGCGTTTTTTCGGTAAAAAAAGCAAGGAGTCTTTACCGGACGAAAAGCAAAAGAAACAGGAACCCGAAAAGGAAAACGATTCCAAAACGGAACGATTGCAAGTTTCCAAGACCGTTGAAAAACAAAAAGCGGAGCAAATCCGTCGTTTGCGCGGTATCGCTTCCGCTCAAAGAAATCAACCGGTCAAAGAAATTGAAGACAGGTTTCGTGCCGTTAACGGTTTACAGATGCCGCAAAAACAAGACGACGACATTATTCCTCGAGACGAAAAGTTCGATTCCATACGACACGAAACCGGAATGTCGCCGGAAGAGGAATATCGCCCTTCTTTTTCCGAAACGGTTCGGAAATTGCGCGATGATAGGAAGCAGGAAGATTTCCCGCCGGTTTCTTTTCCGCCTGAAAGCGAATATATGCCGGAATCTTTCGATGAAGAAAGAATGGCGGCGTTTTTGTTTTCACCTCTTCCTCCCGACAGACCGGACGGGATAATCGCAACGGCTTTGTCTGCGGCGGTCGGATTTGTTTATTGGGATGAGGATGAACAAAAGGTCGATAGAATCATTACAATCAGAAAACTGTTTTATAAACAGGGCGACATTTTAATTGATGCTTTTTGTCACGATATTGCGGCACCTCGTTTGATTCCGTTTTCCCGCGGCATCAGGATGTATAATTTGCAAACCATGAAACCGTATGATAATCCACGGGACTTTTTGCTGCATCATATTACGGGATTGGCTGAAAACGAAAGTCTGGGGACGTCGGGGTTTGCCATGGCTTTGTCCGTTGTGCGTTATGAGCTGGCCGCATTGGTTTTTGTCGCTAAATCCGATTTTGACAGATCGGAAGGGGAAAACAAATTGATGTTGTCGTATATTTCTCGGCGTTGTCCGACTATTGATTTTGACGAACGGGAAATGTTAGATTATATTGCAATATTGGTTCCCGATGAGCAAAGCTTTTCCGAAGCCTTGGAAGTCATCGTCAAACAGCCGCAGGATATAGTCTTTTTATTCGGGCGGACTTTTTTGCAAATGATGTTGTCGGACGGTATATTGCATGAAAACGAACGGGAATTGTTGGCTGAATTGCTTTTTCGATTGAAAATGGAAGGGATGGAACTCAATCGTATAGGTTTTGAATAGGGGAACACTTGATGAAAAAAATTATTCCATTAGGCATAGGGGTGTGTTTTTTATCGCTGTCCGTTCATGCGGATGAATTGATGCCGGAACAGTTGATACAGAAGGAATATAAGGAGAATAAAGTCAAAATTAATGAGATTTTTCAGGATAAAATTCAAAAAATAACCGCAAGGGAGTCTCTGCCGGAACGTATGCGTCAGCTGTTGACAGATCAGGCTTCCGAAGTACGAATGTTTGATTTGGATACGTTGCAAAAAAAAGCGGAAATGAAACAGCGCCATGTCATGGAACGTGAAAAATTGAAGGAAGATTTACGTAAAGACGCTGAAAATCGTGCGCGCTGGTTGTTCGGAAGCGAAAAAAAATTCGAAAAAAACAAGCTGGATAGAAAAGATAAAGAACAAGCCGTTATAGAGGAGGCTGTTCAGAAGGATGCGGCGTCTCAGCAAGATAAAATTGAAAAATAAAGAACTCTGAAAAAATGTTTCATTCCCTGTCTAGATTTTCTTTGGCAACGCGGATTTATTCCGGTTTTCTTGTTTTGGGGCTTTATGTCGTTCTTGTCTGTTTCGCTTCCGTATTTGCGGTGGGATATGTTCATCGGGAATACGCAAAGGCAAATGGCGTTATCGAAAATATACGGCAGCTTTCCCTTCTGGAAAACGGATTGTTTAATGTAAATCGTTCGTTGCATTCGTTCGCAGTGAAAGGGGCGGAGGATGAAAAAGCCTCCGTGGAAGAAAATTTTCAGGTGTTTGAAGAAAAAGCCGCAGAAATTGGGGAGGCCTTGGAAGCAACCGATATTTATCAGAACTATCGGCAGATTATGAGCGCATTAACGGAAAAATACCGTTCAAATATATCGGAAGTGTTTTCCTTACACGAAAAAAGCGTTGAAGCCGCGGATAAAGTCAATTCTTTGGCGGAAAAAGCTTCAACTCAGCTGAATTCTTTGATTGAAGAAACGACACTGCCTTCTGCGGCCTTTGCTTTGAACGGGCTGAGGGAGCAACTGGAAACGGTTCTTAAGTCGATTGATGCGGCCTCTGCGGAAAATGCCGAAAGCCAAAAACAGCTCGGCTTGGATTTTTCCGCGTTGAAAAAAGCTCAAAATGTCGCCAAACAAGCCGAAATGATCAATACAAAACAGCTGAAAGCGTTGTTCCTTTCTTTCAACGGACTGGAAGAGGAAATCAACAGAAAACTGAAAATCGATCAAACGCTGTTTGAAAAGATGAAAGGAATTTCTTTTTCTGAAAATGACAGCGAAAACGATTTTAAAAAATTGATTCAGCTGATGGAACAATCTTCCACCCGACTTTTATCTCAGGCGGAAGTCAAAAAAATATCCCTGCAGAAAATATTCGTCTTTATGGCCGCTTTAGGCGGCGCTCTTGCTGTTTTCCTGTCATTTTTGTCGTTATTCGGCATCCGTTATCCTTTGGCTCGTTTGATCGAAAACGCACAGGAAATGGCACGGGGCGAAGATGCCGTTTTGATTCATTTTACGGAACGTAACGACGAAGTCGGTTCTTTGGCAAAAGCTCTCGCCGTGTTGCTGGTCAGGTTGAAAGAATCACCGTTTGCCCCCGGAAATCTGTTAAGCAATAAACGGACGCCGACCTACGGTTCAAGCATGGCCTATGTTCCCGTAACGGAAATTGAAAAATCAAACAGTGATGGATTCGCTTATTTCGGGCAGGGCGTCGGTGTCGATACGGAAAGCCAGCTTTGTCAAATTCTTTTTTTGATACAGCATGTTAATGAATCTGCTGCAAAAATGACGCAGGAAATACGCCAAAACTTTTCCGCTTTTCGGGAACAGGCGGAAAAGCTTCGTTGTCAGGAAGAGGATATGAAAAACCGTGTCCTTTCCATCAATGAAACGGCAAAAGAAAACAATTTTTCCGATTTGTTGGCGGAAATAAATAAATTTGTGGATTCGTTTTCCGAAAGTTTTTCTTTGTTTGATGAAATGCGGCTGTTGTTTGAAAAACAAGACAGTTCTTTAGGAATGCTTGTTTCCCAATTGGAACGGATGCAGGTTTTCGTCCCGAAGCTGACAGAGTGGGGGCGCATCGTCGGGGAATTGACCGCAACGCTTCATTCTTTGTCGGTGGAAACAAAAATCCTTTCGTTGAATGCGTCGATTGAAGCCGCTAAAGCGGGGGAAAATGCCAAATCGTTCGGAGCCGTTTCTTTGGATATGCGCTATAAATCTCACAAAACGGCAAAAATTGCGGAACAACTGATTACTCATTTGGCTTCAATCAGGGATGATGTGATTCACTTTACGGAAGCAATGAATGCCGTCGGTCTTCAGATCGAAGAGATTCGCCGTTGCATGCAACTGATGCAGCCTGTCCGGGACGAACAGACCGAATCCGTCAAATCGTCTTTCGAACAGGCTGAATCTGTCAGAAATGTTATGGCGTCATATGTCGAAAAGAATGAAAAAATTCATGCGGAATTGAATGCATTGCCGGAAAATGTTGAAAAATCGGAATTGTTCTTTCCCGTTTTGGAACAGAAAATCATGCAGGCGGAACAAGCTTTGGATGAATTTAACGCTTCTTTGCCGACATATGAAGAAGAACAGGAAAACAACGACGCCTGAACGTCAATATGCCGGTGAATCCGTTCCCATTCGTCCGACATTACTGATTATTTGATCCATAATCGTTAAAGAATCCGGATCCGTTTTAGAGCCCGCCGACGCAGGAACTATCAGGCGTCCGTTTTTCAAAGTTTTTGTTTCGATGTTTTGTAAAACGCCGTTTCTGTCGAATTTTAAAACAGTTATTTCGCGATGGATTTCTTTAGGTTTGAGAAAAGCGAATCGTTCTTGTTTTGAATGCAGATAAATCCAGTCTTCGCCGTCAAAAACCGTTTTGGAGGAGGGCGAACCGAGCTTTTGTTGAACTTCCGTATAGACGGTTTCCCCCGGTTTTAACGATGCAACGACTTCCGGATCAACAGAGTCGCCGTGAACGTCTATCATGGGGGAACATCCGGATAATATCAAAAAAATAGTGCCAAAAGCCGATAATTGAACAAACATTGTGCAGAAAACCGTATTAAAAATAAAAAGATGATATACAATACCGTAAAAAATTATCAAAGGAAAGGTCTATGAAAGAAGTAATCCCTGAATTTTCATATGTTGTCGACGCAAACAGAATTCCCGCTTCGGGACTGGTTTTAAACTTGAGCGCGAACGAACAGGAAAGAAAAGCTTTGGCACAACGGTTCGGTTTGGAAAAAATCCATGAACTGAGCGCCTCCCTTGCTTTTAAAAGAATCAATCAGAAACGCATACGTTTGGACGCAACGTTGAATGCGCGGGTGGAACAACAATGCGTCGTTACGCTGAAAACGTTCACCCAACCGGTTCAAGACAGTTTTTCGATTGTTTTTTGTCAGGAAAACGAAACGTCTTTGCGCCCCAATGAAATCGATTTGGATATGAGTGAAAAAGATGATGTCGAGCTGTTGCAGGATAATAAAATAGATGCCGGAGAGCTGGTGGCGGAGTATTTGTCTTTGGCTTTGGATCCGTTTCCGCACGCTCCGGATGCCGAATTTCATGACGAAATCGATTCAAAAAAGGAAAAAAATGCTTTTTCCGTATTGGAAAAGCTCAATTTTAAGTAAAAATTGCCTTGCAGTTTGTTTGATTTTTTTATATAGACATAATCCTGATGCTTTGTGTTTTTGAAACACAAGGCGGAAAATAACGTTTTTTAAGAGAGTAAAAGAAATGGCAACACCTCGTAGTAAGAAATCAAAATCCGCGCGTGATATGCGTCGTTCTCATTTGGCATTGAAGTCCAATGCTGTTATGGAATGCCCGAATTGCGGCGAAATCAAGCGGCCTCATAACGTTTGTCCCAGCTGCGGATTTTACGACGGTAAAGAAGTCGTTACGCAGAAAACAGACGAAAAAGCTGAATAATCAACCCCTTTGAGGACGCGACAGTGGAAACTTCTTCCCTTGTCATAGCCGTTGATGCTATGGGCGGTGATTACGCTCCCGACAGCGTTATCGCCGGTGTTAAACTTGCGGAACAGCAACATCCCGATATCCGCTTTTTGATTTATGGCGATGAACCGAAAGTCCGGCCGTTTATTGAAAAATACCGGTTGGATGAAGGGCGGTATGATTTTATTCATACGCCCGATTATGTCGCTTCCGACGAAAAGCCGTCTGTTGCTGTCAGATCCGGTCGGAAATCCAGTCTGTGGCTGGCGATTGAATCCGTAAAAAAGGGAACCGCTTCTGCTGTTGTCAGTTCCGGAAACACCGGAGCTTTGATGGCATTTTCAAAATTGATTCTGGGAACGATGCCCGGTATTCACCGTCCGGCGATCGTAACGATTTTGCCGACCCGAAAAAGCGAATGTGTCGTTTTGGATTTGGGGGCGAATGCAGAGTGTACGGCTCGGAATCTGGTGGAATTCGCCATTATGGGTGAAGCCTACTGCCGCGCAGTTCTGAAAAGGGAAAAACCCACAATCGGTTTGTTGAACATCGGCTCTGAAGATATCAAAGGGCGTGATGAAATTCGTCAGGCCGCCCAGATTTTGAAAACATCTCCGTTGGCCGATGAATTTAAAGGCTTTGTCGAATCCGATGATATCGCGACGGGGGCTGTGGATGTCTTCGTAACGGACGGCTTTACCGGCAATATCGCTTTGAAAGCGATAGAAGGGACGGCACGTCTGATGGCCAGTCTGCTTAAAGACGTTGCGGCCAGAAGCCTTTTGTCCAAGCTGGGATTTTTGTTGGCTTTACCTTCGTTGAAGCAGCTGAAGAAAAGAATGGATCCCGGTCGTTATAACGGTGCGATGCTGGTCGGTTTAAAGGGAATATCCATTAAAAGTCATGGCGGAGCCGACGCATTCGGTTTTGCCAACGCTTTGAATGTTGCCGTAGATACCGTCCGCCACGATTTGGTCGGCGGTATTGCCAAGCAGTTGGACGGCTTGAAATTTTTGGAAGAGGAAACAGAAAAATGACGTTACGTTCCCGCATTGTCGGTACCGGTTCTTTTTTGCCTGAGCATATCAGCACAAATGACGATATGGCAAAGATTGTTGAAACCAGTGATGCGTGGATTGTTGAACGCACCGGAATTCGCGTCCGTCATTTCGCGGATGAAAATACCTATACTTCCACAATGGCGATCAAGGCGGCTGAAGAGGCGTTGAAGGTCGCCGGTATGACAGGGGACGATTTGGACGCAATCGTTTTGGGAACGGTCACCCCCGATAAAACGTTTCCGGCAACGGCGGTCTATGTTCAGGCCGCTTTAGGGATGAAACACGGTTGCGCTTTTGACGTTGTCGCAGCGTGTTCCGGTTTTTTATATTCGTTAAGAGCCGCAGACAATATGATTCGTTTGGGGCAGGCCAAAACGGTTTTGGTCATCGGTTCCGAAAAAGTTTCCAAAGTGACCGATTTTACCGACAGAAATACATGTGTTCTTTTCGGTGACGGCGCCGGATGCGTTATTCTGAAAGCCGGAGAAGGCAAAGGCGATGTGTCGGACAGCGGCGTTTTGGATACATTGATTTATTCGGACGGGACGTATGCGCCGGAATTATGTTCGACGGGCGGGGCTTCTACAAACCACGAAGTCGGTTTCGTATCCATGAACGGACGTGAGGTGTTCCGTCATGCTGCCGTTAATATGGCGGATGTGTCTTTGGAAATTCTGGAAAAGAACGGAATCTCTTTATCTGATGTCGATTGGTTGGTGCCGCATCAGGCAAATATCCGGATTATCGAAGCTACGGCCAAGCGCTTGAATGTACCGATGGATCGCGTGATTTGTACGGTTGATCAGCATGCAAATACGTCAGCGGCCTCCATTCCTTTGGCTTTGGCGGACGGCATTAAATCGGGCAAATTGAAAAAAGGTCAGTTATTGCTTTTGCCGGGGATGGGATCCGGCTTTACATGGGGCGCCAGTCTGATTCGCTTGTGATTTTCTCGGCTTTTTCTGGCAAAAACAATAAAACCTTGAAAAAACAGCTTAAATTTCTTACTCTATTATATATTTTGTAAGAGATGGGGGCGTCTATGTCAAAAGCAGAGGATAAAAATATTACCCGTG